>JBBRMT010000013.1:0-37698 GCA_038230695.1 Chloroflexia bacterium | reverse complement strand
GGCACAACGCCGATTATGAAGAAGAGCAGGGTGAGCGGCAGCAGCAGCAGCATCTCGCTGCCGCGCATATCGCTGGCCGGGTGGCTGCGTTCCGCGCCGTGCATCACCCTTTGATACATTCGCACCATGTACCAGGCGGCCAGAATCACACCCAGGACGGCTAGAACGGCATAGATGGGCGCGGCCTGCCATGCGCCCAGCATGATCAGGAACTCGCCCGCGAAGCTGCCCAGGCCGGGCAGGCCCAGGGTAGCGAGGCTGATCAGCATGAACATAGTGGCGAGCAGGGGACGCTGCTTGCCCCAACCACCGAAGGCGCTCAGGTCACGGCTGCCCGCTCGCTGCTCCAGCATCGCAGCAACCAGGAACAGCGCCGCGATGATTACGCCGTGATTGACCATCTGCAGGATCGCCCCGCTTTGCCCATCCGCATTGCCGCTGACTACCCCTAGCGTGATAAACCCCATGTGGCTGAGGCTGGCGTAGGCGGCGATGCGCTGCAAGGAGTCGGCGGCCAACGCCGCAAGTGCGCCATAAAGTATGCCCGCAATGGCAAGACCCGCCAGCCAGGGCTGCCAGTTGGCCGCGCCTAGCGGAAAGAGCATTACCCCAAAGCGCAGCAGCACGTATACGCCAGTCTTGGACATCACCCCCGCGATCATCACCGTCACCGGCGCAGGCGACTCGGCGTAGGTGTCGGGCAGCCAGCTATGCAGCGGCACAAGGGGAATCTTCACCGCCACGCCAATCACAATCGCGGCGAACAGCCAGGTTTGGGTGCCAGCGTCAATGACCACGCCGGGGAATTGCGTGGGCAGTAGCCAGGCATCGGGGTTGAAGCCGAAGCCCTGACTTGCCGCTACTGCGCCCAGGCCAATCAGACCTGCCAGCATCACCAGTCCGCCGCTCAACGCATAGAGGATGAAGCGTATCGCAATCTGCGGCCCACGTTCGCGGGCATAGCGGGCAATCAGGAAGTAGGCAGGCACCAGCATCGCTTCCCAGAAGATGTAGAATAGGAGAATGCTGTGGGCCATGAACACACCCAACATCCCCGTAGCCAGCGCCAGCAGCCCAGCGTAGTATGAGGCGGGTTGTTGTAGCGGCGCACTGCTACTAGTTCCCGTCATCCCTATCTGTAGGGGCAAACCGCGGTTAACCTTGCTATAGACCGGAGCGACGACGGCAATGAGTAGCAGGAGGGCAGTCAGCGCGATCAGCCAGACGCTTAGGGGATCGGATTGCAGCGCATAGCTGAGACCGAGGCTGGGCAACCAGGGCATACTCTCGCTGATGGTCATAGCAGGCATCTTATTCATCTGCGGTGCGACAAGTGTGGCGTAGAGCAAGCCAGCAACCAGAGCAAGCTCCAATATAGCCACCATGATTGCCACCCACCGCGCCGACTCGCGGGCGAGTAGGGTAAGAACTGCGCCCGCCAACGGCACGAATAGCACGGCAGAGAGGTAGACCAGCGCAGGGATGCCGAACACATCGTTCACTTGGCACCCCCACTGATGGCATAGATGACGATAACTACCACGCCGAGCAACACCACCAGCGCGTAATTACGCAACGCGCCGCTCTGCCCGCGACTGAGCAGCTTGCCCCCTTGCTGAAACAGGGTGCGTACCTCGTGGAGGATCTCCTCCAGGAAGCCATGCTCGAAGAAGACCACGATGGCGCGGGCGAGTGCCAGTAGCGGCACGACAATGGCCTCATGGTAGAGCGTGGGCAAACCCCAGCCCTGCGCCGCCGCATTATACAGCCAGCGTGGGACGTTGACCGCCGTCTGTCCCCGCCCGTATAGCAGATAGGCGACGAGCAATCCGGCCAGCGCGACAACCAGGCTGATGATGCTGGATATACTAAAGCTGAAGGCGATGCCCTCGCCCACTGTGCCAAAGCCAGCGAACCAATCGGTGAAGATGAAGGCAATTACTCCACCACCCAGCGACAACAAGGCCAGCGCAGCGGTGGTCCAGGCCATGCTCAGGCCGGTGGAGTGGGGATGCGCCGCCGCCTCGGAGCGGGGTTGCCCGCCAAAGGTGAGCAGGAAAGCACGACCCATGTACAGGGCAGTGAGAAAAGCGACAATGAGGCCCACTATCCACAGCGCGTAATATCCACCCGCGTATGCACCCGCCAGCACTGCATCCTTGCTGAAGAATCCGGCAAATGGCGGGATCGCCGCCAACGCCAGTGTGCCAATGGCGAAGGTGGTTGCCACCAGCGGCATTCTCCGCATCAGCCCGCCCATCTTGTGCATATCCTGCTCATCGCCCAGTGCGTGGATGATGATACCGGCGCTGAGGAACAGGCAAGCCTTGAAGAAGGCGTGACTGACCAGGTGGAAGATAGCCGCATCATTCGCGCCCACCCCTACCGCGAGGAACATATAACCAAGCTGGCTAATCGTCGAGTAGGCTAGCACCCGCTTGATGTCGCGCTGCACCAGCGCAATAGTGGCGGCAAATATCGCGGTAGCCGCGCCCACCCAGCCGATCACATTGTGGATGAGCGCCGCATCAGGGCCGGTCATTAGCGCGGTCAAAGGAGCAGAGCGCACCATCAGGTAGACACCCGCCGTCACCATCGTGGCGGCGTGCATCAACGCGCTGACCGGGGTCGGCCCTTCCATTGCATCGGGCAGCCAGATATAGAGCGGCAACTGCGCCGACTTCGCTGCCGCGCCGATTAGCAGCAGCAGCGTGGCGGCAACGGCCAGGCCGGAGTTGCCCGTCGTAACCTTGAAGAGATCCGTATAGCTGGCGCTACCGAAACTGGCGATGAACAGAAAAATTGCCAGCATGATTGCGGCATCGCCAATCACATTGACCACGATTGCCAACCGCGCCGCCTGCACTGCGCGGGGGCGGCTGAACCAGAAGCCAATCAGCAGGAAGCTGGCAAGGCCGACGTTGGCCCAGCCCAGCAGCAGCAGCAGATAGTTGTCGGCAGCCGCCAGCAGACACATGGCAAAGACGAACAGGTTGAGGTAGGCGAAGTAGCGGCGGAAGCCCTCATCGTCGGCCATATAGCCGATACTGTAGATGTGGATCAGCAGCGACACGCCGGTGACGGTCAGCAGCATAGTCAGGCTGAGAGGGTCAACCCACAGGCCAATGTTGATGCCCCCACCGCTGCCCAGCCCCGTCCAGGTATAGTAAACCTGGTCGCTGGCGCTAGGCCCGCTGTAGCCAACCGCCGTCACGATCGCGGCTACAAATGCCAGTGCCACGCTGCCGCAGCCGATCAGGGCGACCAGCGGGCGCGGCATAGGCAAAAACTGGCCGAGCAGGCCCAGTACAACGAAGCCTGCCAGTGGAAGTATGGGGACTAGCCAGATTGCCTCGACCAATGTTAGCCTTTCATCTCGTCAATTTCATCCACATCCACACCCTGACGCGGGCGGAAGATGGCGATTATTATCGCCAGGCCGACTACCGCCTCCGCTGCCGCCACGGTCAGCACCAGGAAGGTGAAGATGTCGCCATCGGGGTTGTCCCACAGGCGGGCGAAGGTTAGGAAAGCGAGGTTCACTCCATTTAGCATCAGTTCGATGCTCATAAACATCACCAACGGGTTGCGGCGGAGCAGCATTCCCGCCGCGCCTATTGCGAACAGCAGCGCAGATAGGGTCAGGTAGAACTCGGTTGCGCCGATCATCGCTCACCTCGCGGCAGGCGGCCCCGCCGAATATCTTCCAGCGTGTTCGAACCGTAAATGACCGTACCGATCAGGGCGACCAGCAGCACAAACGAGGTGATCTCGAAGGGAAAGAGGAACTGCTGGAATAGGGCGCGGCCAAAGCCCTCCACGGTGCCAGAAGTAGCGCCACTGTTTGGAAGTGGCGTACCCAGGCCGGTGATGCTGCCGAATATCAGGAACAGCAGCAACGCGCCCAGCGCCACGCTGATTACGATGCCAACGTTGCGTTGCCAGCGCCTGGGGTCGGCGGAGATATGTTCACCGCCGGGACTGAGCAGGGTGATGGAGAACAGGAACAGCACGATGATTGCCCCGGCATAAATCAATACTTGCGCGGCGGCGAGGAAGACGGCGTTAAGCAGCAGGAAGCAGACCGCCAACCCCAGCAGGTTGACGATGAGGAATAGCACGGAGTAGACCGCGTTCGGCACAATGACCACGCCAAGCGCCGAGCCGACCACTACCGCTCCCAGCAGAAAGAGCGCCCCCGCCTCAATCATGGTCGCCTCCGGCCAGAAGGTAGAAGGTGAATGGTAGAAGGTAGAATGTTGGGGTTACGCTCATGGCTGCGGCTCCGGGGTGGGACGGGTCGTTGGTTGCGCGGCAGGGTTGACCGGCAGGTTAGCCTTGCCAACAGCAGCGGCGGTGGTCCATGCGCCGTCGAATTGGCCGCGCATATCTGGCACAGGCAACTCAGTTGCTGCGCCTGCGGGGGCTGGTTCAGTCCAGGCCAGGATCGAGCCACGGGTGGATGTGCCACGTGGCTCCAACAACATCTCTTTGGTGTAGACCATCGAGGAGCGGGCGAAGCTGACCAGTTCGGTTTCACCCTCCAGCGTAACCGCGCCGGTGGGGCAGGCTTGTTCGCACAGCCCGCAGAAGATGCAGCGCAACATATCAATCTCGTAGGTGGCGGCGTAGCGTTCGCCGGGGCTGGTGGGGTTGGCGGGGTCGTTCTCCGCCGCCTCGATGAAAATGGCGTTGGCGGGGCAGGCCGCCGAGCAGAGCAGGCAGCCAATGCATCGCTCCAACTCGTTCTCGTAGCGGTGCAGCACGTGCCTACCCCGCGTGCGTGGTGGGTGCGGGCGGCGTTGCTCCGGGTAGGAGATAGTGTCCGCCTTGCGGAAGAGGTGGCTGAGGGTGATGCCCAGCCCTTTTACCGTGTCGAACATTCTAGCCATAATATTATCCCCAGATTACCACTGCGATAGCCGTGACCGCCACATTTAGCACCGCCAACGGCAACAGGCGGGTCCAACCAAAGCGCATCAGTTTGTCGTAGCGCATTCGCGGCAGGGTGGCCCGCAGCCAGATGAAGACGAACAGGCAGGCGATTACCTTGAGCATAAACCAGATGAACGGCGGCAGAAACGGCCCGTTCCACCCGCCCAGGAACAACGTGGTGGCGATGGCCGACACGGTTATCATGTTGATGTACTCGGCCATGAAGTACATAGTGAAGCGTAGGCCACCGTATTCCACGTGATAACCGGCGATTAGCTCCTGCTCCGCCTCCGGCAAGTCGAAGGGGGCACGGTTGGTTTCGGCCACGCCAGCGATGAAGTAGATAATCCCACCCACCAGCTGCGGCACGATTAGCCAGATGTATTTGCCTTGCCAATCCACAATGCTGACGGTGCTTAGGCTGCCCGTGACCATTACCACTCCGAGGACGGCGAGGCCGAGACTGAGTTCATAGCTGATCATCTGCGCCGAGGAACGGATACTGCCCAGCAGCGCGTACTTGTTGCCGCTCGACCAGCCTCCCAGCACGATGCCATAAACGCCCAGCGATGTTACCGACAGGATGTAGAGGATGCCGATGTTCACGTCGGCTAGCCAGGGGGCAACCTTATTGCCGAACAGGTCGAACACCGGCCCCACCGGGATGATGGCAAAGGAGAGGAAGGCAACCGCACCGCTAATCGCCGGGGCGATCCAGTATACCGGGCGGTTGACCTCGCGGGGCGTAACCTGCTCCTTGAACAGCAGCTTGACCCCATCGGCAATCGGCTGGAACAGCCCGAATGGGCCAACGCGGTTTGGCCCTAGCCGCCCTTGCAGTCGCGCCACCGCCCGCCGCTCGAACCAGGTCATGTAGGCGAAGCCAGTTAGCAGAAATAGGATGATAATGATGCTCTTGATGATGGCGGCGATGATGGTATCCATAAGCGCACCACTCCCGCCAGCGTTTCGGCAGCATCAGCAGGCAGATCGGCAAGCCGCACTGGCGCGGTAGGAGGCAGAGGGCGGCGCAACCCCTTCGTCCCCAGCTTGCCCAGGGTTAGCCCATTATAGAGCGGCACGTTCGCGGCGATCTCGGCGAAGACCTGCTCGTAGCTGGCGCTATCAAAACGCTGGTTCAACGTGGCCGCAATTGCGACGATAATATCCAGATGGCTGCGGCTGCTGGGCAGCGGCTGGATGGCGGGACGCAACCGCTGCACCCGCCCCTCGGCGCTGGTATAGGTGCCAGCCGCCTCAGCGAAGGTGGCAGCGGGCAGCACTACGTCGGCCCGCTTGGCGGTGTCGGTAAGGAAGCTATCCTGCACCACCACGAATTGACAATCTTCTGGCACCACCGCCTCGGTGCCGACGATGTACATCGCCTGTGTGCTATTACCCGCCTGCGTCTGTGCTGCCCACGCCTGTGAACCACCTTGACCGAAGCGCAGCCGCGTTGCCTGCAACATCTCGCGCACGCCCACCTCATTGCTGTAATGCACCAGCGAGCCAATTAGCGGTGGTTGCCCGGCACGGGTAAGCTGGCCGACCAGGGTGCGTAGCGCGGCGATACCCGCATTGGGGTTGGTGGCAAGAATGCGCTGATCGTACCAGACCACGATGTTTTTCGCGCTGGCAACAAGCTCATGGCTTGATATTGCTTGCAATGGTTTATCTAGCTGCGATATGTCTAGTTCGATTGTGCCAGCGGCGAATTCGTCCAGGTCGCTAACCTCATCGCGCAGCAGCAGCAGCTTCGCGCCGCCGCGCAACGCCTTCTTTACCCGCAGGTCGAACACCGGCTGGCGTTGGTATGGGTTCGCGCCGATCAGGATGATCAGGTTTGCGCTATCCAGATCGTTGAAGGCGGCAGAGTTGAGTTCGGGATAGTCGGCGGCAAGCGCGAAGTTGCCGTGCGGTGCGGTGACGTTGCCGCTGCCCAGCACGGTGCGGCAGAGCTTGCCCAACAGGTAGGCTTCCTCATTAGTCAGCGTGGGCGCGACGATGGTCTGCACTGCCCCTGCGCCGTTGTGGGCGACGTTTGCCAATCCCTGCGCGGCGGCGGTCAACGCCTCATCCCAGGTGGCAGGCACAAGTTCGCCATTCTTGCGGAGCAGCGGGGTGGTCAGGCGGTCGGGGCTGTTGATGAAGGCGTAGCCGTAGCGCCCACGATCGCAGAGGAAGCCGTCGTCTACATCATCGTTCTCGCGGCTGCGAAAGCGCACCACCTCGCGGCCCAGCCGCACATCGGCCTTGATATTGCAACCCACCGGGCAATGCGGGCAGATCGTGCTGGTCGCCGTCAGTTCCCAGGGGCGGGCGCGGAAGCGGTAACGCTTGCTGGTCAATGCGCCCACCGGACACATCTCCACCGTGTTGCCGCTAAAAATGCTGTCGTAGGGTTGATCAGGGAAGGTGCCGATCTCCATCTTCACCCCACGATCAATCATAATCAGCCCCGGCTCCTGGGCGTACTCCTCGCCGAAGCGCACGCAGCGTTGGCAAAGAATGCAGCGTTCGCGGTCAAGCACGATCTCGCGGCCAATATCCACCGCCTTGTCGGCGTGCTTCTTATCATCTATGAAGCGGCTCTGCCCCCGCCCATAGGCCACTGCGAAATCCTGCAAGTCGCACTCGCCGCCGCGGTCGCAGATGGGGCAATCGAGAGGGTGATTGATGAGCAGAAACTCCATGATGCCCGCCCGCGCCTCGCTTGCCACTGCATTGCGGCTATGCACCACCATGCCCTCGGCAACCGGCGTGGTGCAAGCGGTTGTAAGGCGCGGCTGGCCCTCCACCTGCACGATGCAGATGCGGCACGCGCCCAGCGGCTTCATTTTGGGGTGATAGCAGTAGATGGGTATGTCAATCTGCGCCATCTGCGCTGCCCGCCAAATCAGCGTCCCTGCCGGTACGCTTACAGGCACGCCATCAATTGTCAGGTTCACCAGGTTCTCGGCCATCTTGTATCATCCATAAAGTCTCCTCCCACTGTGGGGAGGGATGCGTGCTGCCTATCACATTCAGGCACAATTATAACTGATTGTAAATGATTTCACAAGCGCAAATAAGGGGCAGGGTGTGCGTCACATTCTTGCAACGTATGTGTGGCGTAGGGGCGGATTGCGTCCGCCCTGGTTGGATATGCAAAAACGTGACTCGCACCCTAAGGGGCAGGGAAAGGCTAGCCAACGGATTAAGTTCAACGGAGAAACGGAGAAAGCGGATTGCCCACCGACTATTACCGCAAACATTGAACAGCAGTCTGGTTCAAGATTGCATCTTGCGTGTCGAGTATCGGGGGGTGAGGGCGTAGCCCCGTGCTGCCCTACTTTATTGCTCATCGAAGCCACGTTTACCAATCCCACCTCATCGGCTACAATAACTAATACCAATTCGCCGAGCAGATGATGTATTATCCGTAGGGGCGCAGAGTTATCGCGCCCATCCATTTCACACCAGCACCAACGTTATTGGTATTATTGGCAGGTTTAGTGAGCTTCACTGATTGGGGCTACGCCCCATCCCCCGGTAACTCTTCACCTTGAGTGCAAGTACCAACCTACCGATTCATCGAGCGGCAAGGAGGTATATGGGATTCGCCCCTACGCCAGCCAATCCGTTTCTCCGTTGAACCGAATCCGTTGGCTAATGCTGCTGGAACGGGCAGCCATGCCCGGTAACGTGCGCCTCGTACTCGGCCCGCCAATGCTTGATGCCGCTAACGATGCAAGGGGCAGCGGAGTCGCCCAGCAGGCAGAAGCTCTTGCCCGCGATGTTGGTGGCAACATTGGCGACCAGCTCGATGTCATCCATGCGTCCCTCGCCGTGTTCCAGCCGCTCCAGGATTTGCACCAGCCAGTAGGTGCCTTCGCGGCAGGGGGTGCATTTGCCGCAGCTCTCCTCGCGGTAGAACTCCGACATTCGCAAAGCCGCGCCCACCATGCAGGTGGTCTCGTCCATGACGATGACCGCGCTGCTGCCCAACATCGAGCCAGCGGCTTGCAGGCTGTCGAAGTCCATCACTACATCGGCCTGCTCGGCAGGCAAAATCGCCGCCGAGGAACCGCCGGGAATGAACGCCTTGAGCTTGCGCCCACCGCGCACCCCACCCGCCATTTCGATTAGCTGGTTCATGGTGAAGCCGCCGGGGGTCTCATAGTTGCCGGGGCGTTCGATGTGGCCGCTAATCGAGTAGATCATCGGGCCGGGGGTCTTGGCGGTGCCAAACTGCTTGAACCAGTCTGCGCCGTGGCGGACAATTGGTGGCACATGGGCCAGAGTGCCGATGTTGTTGATCACGGTAGGGCTGGCGTAGAGGCCGGAGACGGCGGGGAATGGCGGACGTAGGCGGGGATAGCCGCGCTTGCCCTCCAGCGACTCCAACAACGCGCTCTCCTCACCGCAGATGTACGCGCCCGCGCCGCGGTGCACCACGATCTCCACACCGTAGCCGCTGCCCAGTATATTGTCGCCAATAAAGCCGTGCGCCCGCGCCTCGGCGATGGCCTGCTCCAACATCACCGCCCCATGCTTCATCTCGCCGCGAATGTAGATAAAGGCGCGGGCAATATTAGTGGCGTAGCAGGTAATCAGGATGCCCTCGATGGCCTGATGCGGGTTCTGCTCAATAAGTTCGCGGTCGTGGAAGGTGCCGGGTTCGCTCTCGTCGGCGTTGACGCACAGATAGCGCGGGCGGGGGTTGGTGGCCTGCGGCGGCAGGAAGCTCCACTTGCGTCCAGTGGGGAAGCCCGCGCCGCCCCGCCCGCGCAGGCCGCTGTCGGATACCACTTTGCCCACTTCTTCGGAGGTCATCTTCAGGGCAGCCTTCAGCCCCTCATAACCGCCATTGGCGATGTATGTGTCAATCGCGCTAATACCAGGGATGACCTTGTTGCGGAGGACGGCGGGTTGGTAGCTTTGGATTGTTGGTTGCATGATTGTTTCTCCATAGATAAGCGAATTGAGCCAGCGGATTAGCTAATTGCTAAACGGATTGTCCATCCGTAGGGGCGCACTGACGTGCGCCCTGATGAAGCGCGTCAATGCTCATCGTAATCATCAACGTTGATGTAGGGGCGCATGGCATACGCCCAGGTGAAGTGTATCAATGCTCATTGCAGCCATCAACATTGACGTAGGGGCGCATGGCATACGCCCAGTGGAAGTGCATTCAATGCTCATCGCAAACGCCAATCTTGCCCTATTCAATCCATTAATCCGCTGGCCGGACTTACCCCAGCTCTATTCCTGGGGTAAGGAATTACAATCAAGGCTTGCGGGCAATCGTATCGCGGAAGGTCTGAACTGCTTCCTTGTTGCGGTTAAGGGTGGCTTCATTGACCACATCTATGTACATCCGCATGATTTCCTGTTCGCTGGTGCTAGTCATCTTCGCCATCAGACCCTGGGTATTATGGAACAAACCGAGGGTTATACCCATCATCGCCCAACCTTCAGGGGTCGAGCCACCGAGGGGGTATTCCTCAAACTCAGTAACAACATCGGTGAAGTCATGCTTGTGCAACTCATCGTCAATATAATCGGGCAAGTCAGGATGAGCGCCAAGTTTTGTTACCGCCGCATAAAACAGCTTGAACATCTTCTTGTAAGACTCGTTATCATATGAGGTCATGGTTTTGTTGTCAGCCTGTTTGACCCAGAAGCAACCGCCCGGCTGCAGCCGCTGGTAAACACCATTCATTACCGCATCCAGGTCAGGGATGTGCTGCAATACCATCGAGCAGTAGACTAGATCGAACGGGCCATCGGGCAGCCTCTGCTGTATATCACCAGCCACGAACTCCATATTGGCCGCACTAGCCTGCTGCGCTGCCTGCTTTGCCTTAGCTAGCGCCTTTTCATCCTTATCAATGCCCACGATCCGTGCGTCGGGGTAT
The DNA here is from genome assembly GCA_038230695.1 of Chloroflexia bacterium. Classification (GTDB taxonomy): domain Bacteria; phylum Chloroflexota; class Chloroflexia; order QHBQ01; family QHBQ01; genus QHBQ01. The sequence continues at coordinate 26,863 of JBBRMT010000013.1, read as the reverse complement.
ATCTCGTGCAGCACTAGCGCCAACTGGCCCTCACCGCAACCCAAGTCCAAAATGCTTCTAACATTATCGCCCACCAGCCGCTTGGCGTTAGTTTGCAGGTAGGCAACAAACAACCGCGTTTGCGTCTCCAACCGCAGCCGATCGGCCTCGGCATCGCCGAAGATGTAAGGATTCTGCTGATTGTTTGGTTGCACAGGTTAACTCCCTTTTGTCATCCTAACTGGCCTCAGCCAGCGCCTTGAAGTTCAGCAATTGGCGGCGCATCATCAGCAGGTCGCCCCAGGGCAGCCCGACGCTGAGCAGTTGCCCATACACCCCGCCTGGGTATTGTACCACCAACTTTGCCAATAGGCGGCAGCGGTGGGCAGCCAGCGGCACGATTAGGTAGCTCACCGTCAACTCGCCAAAGACGCGCTGCGACCTGCTCCTCAGCTTCAAGGTTATATGCTGGTCGGCGGCGAACTCGACTAGCTCGAAGATAGTCATCACCTGTTGCCCCACCGCCAGCTTGTCCGCGCCAGGGGTCAGCTTTCGCGGACTGCGCCGCCCACCGTTGTCCAGCCAGTCGTAGCTATACGGCGCAACCCGCAACTGGCAAAGCCAGCGGAACACGGCGGCAGCAGGTGCATTGACCGTCACGCCGCGATAGTAGGCGGCGCGAGGCTGGGCAACATACTTGTCGCACGGGTATGCGATGGTGCGCTCTCTGGCGCTGGTTCCCCAGGTTGTGCTTGTTGACATGGCTAATCTCCTGAAACACCAAATACAGCCAGCGGATTGTAACAACAGGTTAGCCAACGGATAAACGAAGGTAAACCTTAAACCTGCTTGGATCAAGGCCAAACTCTATTAGCAGTTCCGCAACGTTGTTACGGATGCTCTCAGCAGAGCAATTGGTTTCGACATAGATACTCCCAATCTCAATTGGTTTCTCCATGCCTTCATCGCTGTGCTTAAAAGCCCAGTTAGTACCTTTATTAGCACCTTTAGTAAGGTCGAACCGTCTGCTGCTGGGTAGAGCGTTAAACACATCAGGCTCGGCATTCAACAGGTACTCACAGAACAGGACGTAAAGGTTCTTCCAGGTTCTAACTTGCCCGAAATCCTTGTCTGCATAGGAGAAGCTATGTGGTTTCTTGCCCGTAAAGTCTTGGTCAAGACCAATACAGATCAAAGCTTTGGTATCAGCACTTGATCCACCATCTCTATTGGATGATGAAGTGTTTGCACTATCTATCTTGCTATCATTCGCGCTCACCCTTTCTGCATCTGCCAAAGTGTCAGGTAGAATAGCAGATGAGGGAGTGAGGAGGTTGCCCACCCCACACCGCCTACGTATCATGGCTATAATTGCGGCCTCGCGTGCCTTGCAAAACTCCTCGTATACCAGGTTCAACTCGTCAGGCGTTATCTTCTCTGTAGCCATCTGCATTGCAGAGAAAGCATCCGCATCTACAAAGTGCGGGGTTAGCAGAGCTTCAGGGTTGTGTGATGGAAAGATCTCGGCACTCTCTATGTATGTGGCTGGAGCTTTGTTTTTAATCTTATTGTTAGTCTCGTCGCTTATCAAGGTCCTATTAACGACACTGTTAATGTTGTTTCTTCCCGTGACACCTCGCTTCTGAAGGTAATCTTGGGGGAAGATGTGGTGATCCTGTAGCTGTTGCAGGCCGATACTTTCTCCCCGCCGCCAATCACGTGCGCCGTTGAGAGCAAGGAGACAGAACACACCGCTATACACTGCGCTTGCGTAGCTGGTCAACCCTCGTATTGTGTAACCATCAGAGCCTATTCGGGCGTGGGCATCAGCAAACACAGAAGGTGCGGGATCACCTTCAAGCCAATACTTGAGCATTTCGGAGTAGTCTTTTTTCGACTTGCTTTCCACTGCACTTGAGTAACGCTCAAGAAAGACGTTGCACCAATACCAGCGACGCAAGTCGGCACGTGGTTGTTCGCCCAGCTTCCGACCATCGATTTCTGCACGTAGTGCTGCCAATACAGGGATTAGGCCAAAGCCAGGTAGGTATTTGTTGTCGAAAACACCAAAGCCATCTTCACTATAGTTGGTGATCAGGATTAGGGCATTCTCGAAGGCTGCTGCTGCCCGTTGCCAGTCTTGGGCGAAATTGTTTGGGTTTAGGTTGATAAGTTCAGAGGGCTTAACTTCCTTGCCTCTGAGAAGGGCCAGAGTACGCAGAATCATCACACCAAACTTGTGTGTATCGGCGTTGCCTTTTGACCACTCACTAATAAGCCTGTGCTTTTTGCAAGCCTGCTCCCACAGGTTATGGAGCCTTATACCAGAGCGATGAAGGCGTGCTGTCAATAGGTCGTAAACTGATAGCTCGACACCTGTTGAATTCAGCTTTTCAAAAATGGCGCAAACTCTACCCATAGCCGTGCTATCATCCTCAGATACGGGCGGAAGCTCCACCACAGGTACTTCAAAGTTCTGGAAATGGTGTGCAGCATCAGTCCAAGGGTCGCGCCATTCATCGCGAAACCTCTGATGATCATCCAGGCTATTAGCACGGAGCCAATCCTCCAGTCCATCTCGCCATTTGTAGAAGGCCGCTGAGGTAAGCAGTTTGGTAGCTGGTAGAACTCTCTGCTTGTACTGGATTTCAGGCTTCTCTAGTCCCTCTAGCTCATCGATAGGGCGTTCAAATACGATCCCATCATCATCAATATCAGAGACAAGCAGGTGCAAATTGATGAAGAACAAACGCTGTTGCTTTGAGTCTTTAAGGCCAAGTTCTGGGGCCGTAAGAGCATACAGAAGCGAGGTCAACCGCTGTTGCCCATCAAGTACGAGCAAACTGGGCTGAGGTTGATAGGGTGGTTTAGACCCTCGCAAAAGCACGGGAGAGAATGGCGGCTTCTCTGGATCGCAACGGAGAAAAAGCAGAGAACCCACGAAATAGCCGCGTAGAATAGAGCGCAATAGGTCGGCTACGCCATCTCGTGTCCAAACGAATTCCCGCTGGAAATCTGGTAGGCATACCTTGCCGTCTTTAGCCTGCTCAACTATTCCAACGATCTTACGCTTATCAGGGATTATCTCCATTGTATTCTCTCCTCTATACTATAAAGTTTGCTTCAGCTTCCCCACCAACCCCGCCACCACCTCATCAGTCAGCTTGCCCACAAACTCATCGTTAAGCTGGGCCACCGGCGCATCACCGCAGGCGGCGAGGCACTCGGCGGCAAGCAGGGTGATGTTGCCGTCGGCGGAGGTTTCGCCGCGCTTCACCCCCAGTTCGCGTTCCAGACGGGCGAGGGCCACGTCGCTGCCGCACAGGTAGCAGGAGATGCTGGTGCAGACCTTGACGATGTTCTTGCCAATCGGTTTGAGGTAGAACATATTGTAGAAACTGGCGACCTCCTCCACTTCAGAAGCGGAGATGCCGACCATGGTGGCGACAGCGGCCAGGTATGCGGGCGGCAGCCAGCCCTGCTCCTCCTGCGCGACGTGCAGCGCGGGCAGCAACGCGGAGCGGGCGACAGGATAGCGGGCAATAATCGCCTTGATGCGCTCAATCGTGGCGGCTTGTAGCACGGTGGCGGGATCCAGCTTCGAGGGCGCACCGCTGACCATCAGGGTAATCGGCTTGCCAGGCAGGCGGTCAGGCGCAGTTACGCCCGGCTTCGGCGGGTTAATCACCGCGCTGGCAAGTTCATCCTGCGCCGGATTGGAGTGCAATAGCTGTTCCTTCAGGCTGTCGCTCACCGATCCACCTCACCGAGGATGAAGTCCATGCTGGCGATGTCAGAGATAACGTCGGCCAGCATCCCCCCCTTCATGATCATGGGCAGCACCTGCACGTTGGCGAACGAGGGGCCGCGCACCCGCATCCGATAGGGACGGGGGCTGCCATCGCTGACGATGTAGAAGCCAATCTCGCCGCGCGGCGACTCGACCCGCTGGAACACCTCACCGACCGGCGGGCGGAAGCCAGCGGTGTACAGCTTGAAGTGGTGGATGAGCGACTCCATGGACGCGCTAATCTGCCACTTGGGGGGCGGCACAATCTTGGGGTCGTCAACCTGCCAGGGGCCAGTGGGCAGCACGGCTAGCGCCTGCTCTACGATGCGGCGGCTCTGCTCAATCTCGGCCATCCGTACCGCATAGCGGGCGTACACATCACCATCTTGTAGCACCGGCACCGCGAACTTATACTGTTCGTAGCCGGTGTAGGGCAGGTCGCGGCGCAGGTCCCAATCAATACCGCAAGCGCGGGCGGCGGGGCCGGTGATGGCGTATTGCATTGCGGTTTCCTGACTCATCACGCCAACGTTTTTGGTGCGCTCCAGCCATAGTTCGTTGTTGTCCAGCAAGCCGTGATACTCGGCCAGGCGGGGCGGGAAATATTCGAGGAAGCCGCGTAGCTTCTGCGGGAAATCGGGGGTTATATCGGCCAGCAGTCCGCCGATGGTGATATAGCTGGTCATCAGCCGCACGCCAGAGAGCAACTCAAACATATCGAGGATCATCTCGCGGTCCTGGAAGCAGTAGAGGAACACGCTCATCGCGCCGAGGTCGAGCGCGTTGCTGCCCAGCCAGACAAGGTGGCTGGCGATGCGCTGCAACTCGGCCAGAATTACCCGCATCGTCTGCGCCTTCGCGGGAATCTGGTCGGTGATGCCCAGCAGCTTCTCTACCGCCAGGCAGTAACCCAAATTGTTCGACAGCGGCGCGAGGTAGTCCATACGGTCGGTGAGGGTCAGCGCCTGCTGGTAGGTCTTGTACTCCGCCGTCTTCTCGATGCCGGTATGCAGGTAGCCAACCACCGCCTCGGCCTTCAGCACCTCTTCGCCCGCCAGGGTCAGCACCACGCGCAGCACGCCGTGCGTCGCCGGGTGTTGCGGCCCCAGGTTGATGACGCTAATATCGCGGCGGTCGCCCTCGATGCCATCGAGCGCTTCCTCCAAATCGTGGTCGTGCATGATGGTACTCATAGGTCGCCTCTTGTCGCGTGCTGAATCTCCGGCGGATCAATATTGGTGTCGGCATGGTCGTAGTCCACATCGCGGGGGCGGGTGCCTGCAGCGGGGGCAATGGTCAACGGAGCAATACCCGCATTGCCGCCCGCGCCAGGGCCAAGCTCAGGGCGTTGGTTGTAGGAGTGTACCATCGGGGGGTTCGCGCCCGCGCCCTTGCCGCGCTCGGTGCCAGACAGGGGATAATCCTTGAGTAGCGGATGGCCGGGCCAATCGTCGGGCATCATGATGCGGCGCAGGTCGGGGTGGCCCTCGAAGGTTATGCCAAACAGGTCGTACACCTCGCGCTCGTACCAGTTCGCGCCCTCCCACAAGTCGGTGATGCTCGGCGTGGTCGGCTCGTCCTCAGACAACTGCACCTTCAGCCGCAGCCCGCTCTTGCTCTGGTAGCTGAACAACTGGTAGACCACCTCGAAGCGCGGCTGCCGCTCCGGCCAATCCACCGCAGTCAAGTCCTCGAACACGGGATAGCCATTAGGATCGTTACGGGCGAAGGTGAGAGCCGCGACGATCTGCTCCGGCGCAACCACCGCAGTCAATTCGCCACGAAAGTCGGAGGTCATCAAGATGGCCGCGCCGAACCGCTCCCGTAGCACATCCAGGTAGGTGCGGGGGGTTGGTTCTGGTTGGCTGGTGGTATCGGTCATTTGTTATCCTCAGCATTAAAGCTGTTCGAGATTTCTCCCTCACCCAACCTCTCCCGCTGGGAGAGGAGTTTACTTTGCCGGCCGATATAGCGGCGATAAACATTGATGCGCTGCGAGATTCTCCCTCACCCAACCTCTCCCGCTGGGAGAGGGGTTTGTTTGGCGGCTGCTTCGCATAAGGTTTTGTGCGGCACGCTAACATTCTACCTTCTACCTTCTACACTCCGCCTACGCCCGCGAGGGGTCGGTTGGCGCAGGGTCGGCAGGCGAGGGGAAGCGGGCGGTGATGCGGCGGCGTAGCTCCTCCATGCCTTCCATCAAGGCTTCGGGGGTTGGCGGGCAACCGGCGATGTAGATGTCCACTGGCACGACGCGGTCTACCCCCTGGATGATGGCGTAGTTGTCGAACACGCCGCCGCAGGAGGCGCACGCGCCCATCGCGATCACCCACTTAGGGTCGCTCATCTGGTCATATATCTGGCGCAGCACCGGAGCCATCTTGGTCGAGAGTCGCCCCGCGACGATCATTAGGTCGGCTTGACGGGGCGAAGCACGGAACACCTCTGAGCCGAAGCGGGCCATGTCGTAGCGGCTGCCCCCTGCCGCCATCATCTCGATGGCGCAGCAGGCCAGGCCGAAGGTGGCAGGCCAGAGCGAGGATGATTGCGCCCATTTGGTGAACTTGTCGAGGGTGGTGGTGAAGATATTGCCCACCCCTGGCTCGGCCTGCGCCCGCATCGCTGGCGCGGGGCCAAGCTGCCCCTCCATCGCGGCAATCTGCTCCGGCGATAGGGCGCGGTTGTAGAAGCGCGGGTCACTTAGCGAACTGTTTTCCTTAGCCATGTTATTCACTCCCAGTTAAAGCCGCCCTTGCGCCAGACGTAGACGTAACCTATACCCAATACCAGCAAGAAGGTTGCCATCTCGATAATCGCAAACCAGCGCAACTCACGCAGCAACAACGCCCAGGGGAAGAAGGCGATGGTCTCAACATCAAAGATGAGGAATAGCATCGCCGCCCGCAGGAAGCGTACCGGAAAACGGGTTGGGATGGGGCTAATCTCCTTCATCCCCGACTCGTAGGGCGCGAGTTTGGCTGCGCTGGGATGCTTCGGCCCCATCACGAACGATAGCGCGAGGATGACGCTGACGAGGCCAACCGCGATGATAATCAGGATCAGAATGGGCAAAAAGTCACTAAGCATCTCAGCCTCCGGGCATATAGCACGTTTGCGATCGGATGTTCATTAGTGAATATTTTAACATATGGGGCGAGGGTAGTCAAGGGGAGAGCAAGCGCAAACTAAATGCCGAGTGCGGCGCGGATGAAGACGCGAATCTGGCTAGCATCTTTATGGGTATTTTGTACATCGCTGGCTGTTACCATCAACCCAGGATAGCGAGGATCAACTGCGTAGTCTTTCAATCCATCTGCAGCCTTCCGCAACTGGGCGAAGCCAGGGTCGAGCGGCTGACAAAATGAGAGTAGTGTATCCAACTCATGAGTCTTAGCGAAGCGGACATTTTGCTCCTGTAGGTAAGCCTTTAGATACTTCTCGGCGCACTGCTGGGCAAGAAAGCAGGAAAGGCCGTACAAGCTAGCAGCGCCCGGCTGGAACATTAGGAAAGTACCTTTATAATCCGCCTCAGCCCGCTCTACCCACTCGGCAGCTAGCTTCTTCAAGGTTGCCCTCCCTACTTTCTCATTTACTTTTTTATCCACTGGTGGATGCAGTAGCGCGTTACGCAGCATCGGTCGTCCGCTATCATATAGCACTCTGCCTTGCTCATATACTTGCTGCACGAAGAAATTGCCCAGCGCCAGACGCTCGGCAAAGTTGGTTGGGGTGTAGACAAGCACATCGCGGGGATAGTCAAAGTGGATCGCGCTGCGAATCTCGCCAGCCTGGTGCATTGTGTTGGAGGTGTCCATCACCACCAGCAAATCCACATCGCTATCGGAGGTGGGCGTGCCGTAGGCGTAGGAGCCAAACAGGTAGATTCGTTCGGGGTCGAACTGGGCAGCAATCTGGCGGGCAAGCGCATCTATCGCTGCGCTGGGGATGAGGCCTGCAGCAGTTCGTTCGGGGGTAGGGATGGTTAGTTGGGTATCGGCCATGAGAGTTGCCTTATCTTCGCCAGGCATGGGAATGGGGCGGTGATAACTAGCTCCTCTCTCAGCGGGAGAGGTTGGGTGAGGGAGAATGGTGAAGCGCTCTTATGATCATCGTGGCTATCGCAGTAGGCCAATCACGACCCACGATAAGCATTTCGGATGGGCGCGTTTCTCCCGCCCCCAGCCCCTCCCGGTGGGAGGGGGAGTATTGTTACTCAGCACTCAACACTGGGTTACGGATAGAGACCACGCACGCGCTGCACTTCGGCGACGCGGTTTATGGCGACCATGTAGGCAGCCTGGCGCATATTGATGTGGCGACGCTCGGCGATGGCGTGAACGTCCGCGAAGCTGCGCGACATGATTTCGGACAGGCGCTTGTTGATCTCCTCCTCGCTCCAGAAGAAAGCCTGGATGTCCTGCACCCACTCGAAGTAGCTGACGGTAACACCACCAGAGTTGGCACGAATGTCGGGGATGAGGTAGATGCCGTTCTCGAACAATATCTTGTCGGCCTCTGGGGTGGTCGGGCCATTTGCGCCCTCGATGATGATTTTGGCGCGGATCTGGTTGGCGTTAGCCGAGGTGATCTGGTTCTCCAGCGCGGCAGGAACCAGGATGTCGCACTCGCTTGCCAGCAATTCGGCATTGTTGATCGGTTCGCTCTCCGGGAAGTCCTTGACGCTGCCAGTGGTCTTAACGTGTTCGATAACCGCCAGTATATCCAGCCCACGCGGGTTGCGGATTGCGCCGTATACGTCGCTAACCGCGATGATCTTGACCCCATCCTCGTGCAGCAGGCGGGCAGAGACGCTGCCGACGTTGCCGAAGCCCTGCACCGCCGCCGTCGCCCCTTTCATGGTCAGCCCCTTGACGCGGGTGGCCTCGCGGGTGACGTACTGGATGCCCCGTCCGGTAGCATCGCCGCGTCCCTCGGAGCCACCGATACTGAGGGGCTTGCCGGTAATCAGTGCGGGTACGCTGTAGCCGAGGTGCTGGCTATAGGTGTCCATAATCCAGGCCATTGTCTGAGCGTTGGTGTTGACATCGGGGGCGGGTACGTCTTCCTGTGCGCCGATAATCATACTGATTTCGGTGGTGAAGCGGCGGGTGAGACGCTCAAGCTCAGGCATACTCAGCTTGCGCGGGTCTACGATAACCCCGCCCTTGCCGCCGCCATAGGGGATGTTGACCACGGCACACTTCCAGGTCATCCACATCGCCAGGGCGCGCACTTCGTCCATGCTAACATCCTGATGGTAGCGGATGCCGCCTTTGGCGGGGCCGCGCACGATGTTATGTTGCACGCGGTAGCCGGTATATACCTCGATATCGCCGTTGTCCAGTCGGATAGGAAAATTGACGCTAAGTTCGCGCTTAGGCTTGCTCAGGATCTTACGCATCCCCATATCCAGTTCGAGCAAGTCGGCAGCCTGATTAAATTGTTCGACAGCAACCTCGTATGGGTTGCGCTTGCCGCTGTTCTCGGCTGCCTCGCTAGGACGGGTAGCTGAATTGGTAGTCAAGGCTTATTCCTCCTCGTTGAGTGTAAAGCTCGCCAGAGTCATCAAATTGTGTTTTCGCCGACAAGTATACCGTGAATGAGGCTACTTGGCAAGTCCCTTTGTTCGCCTTGCAGAGTGGTTGTAAACTCGGCCAGGGCGCAATGAATTCGCGCCCCTACAAGCACGAAATCAATGTAGGGGCAGGATTTATCCCGCCCAGGGTGCAAACTTGGCAAGTCCCTTTGTTCGCCTTGCGCGATGCGAAAAGCGAACCATCTTGCCCGCTAAAGCAGTATTGATCAGGTAAACCTGATAATTTGGTTATAGCGGCGAACGTGCCACCAAAGCGTTGCTATCTCCTGGGCTGCCTCAGCGTTAGATCAATTAAAGTGAGTGGAACTGCCACTGAAGCAACGATGAGAAAAATAAAAGGTGGGCAGAACCTATGAAAGTGATAATCGTTGACGATGCGATTGTGATCAGGGAGGCATTGAGCGAAACGCTGGAGGCTGCTGGCATCGAGGTGGTGGCAACCGCGCCCGACGCACTGACGGCGCTGGAAGCGGCATACGAATACCATCCCGATGTGGCAATCATTGACCTGTGTTTGCCGGGGCAGGATGGCGATCTGCTGGCCGCCGAGTTGCTCGCCAGCCACCTGGTGGATTACGTGGTGATGATGTCGCTAGACAGCAGCAGCGCCGCTCGTCTGCGGGCCAGCCGCGCCGGGGCAACGCTGTTCGTGGACAAGTGCCGCGATACATCACGGCTGGGACGCGAGTTGCTGGCGCTTAAACCTATACTGCCACGCCTGCTTCTTCCCCGACGCGAGGTTGTCACCTTAATTGCAAGATGAACAAGTTGCCGTAGCAGACGACAAATGGGCGGCGCACCTGTGTACGCCGCTCAAACTTTGATCAGCAGCAACGCTGCTCAGGGAGTTGGCGTAGTTCCTACTCCGCTAGTTCCGCTAATGCCACTGGTGCCGCTGATGGTGGTTGTGCCACTGATAGCGCCGGTTGCGCCACTGCCGCTGTCGCTGCCCGATGTCAGGCACGACTGACTATCGCCGACGGGATTAGCCGGGGTGATGTCGCCACCAATCCAGCCAGATATACTATCAATCAGCCAGCCTTTAGCGCCCTCGTTCTTGAGCATAAAGTTGACATTACCGCCGCGACTGACAGCAAGGATATTGGTGGTAACTAGCGCAACTGTGCCTGTAATCACCGCGTCGTTGACCGTGCTATTGACAATGCCACCATAGGTGGATTTGGTGTTGAGCGCAGCGCACGCGATGACAGTTGCATCAACCTTGCTATAGGCCGAGTCGAACAGCTTGGCAAGGTTGGTATATTGGCCGGTATCGGTGCCACCAAATATGTTGATGAAGCCTTGTACTGGCTGCTTGGGATCGGTGGAAGGCGGCAGCACGGTAGCGGTAGGCACGGGGGGAACGGTGTAGGTGGGGCTGATACCAGTAGCGCAGGCAACATTACCCTGGGAGCAACCCAGGCGGCAGCTGGAGAGCAGCACGGCGCTTGCCACCAGCATGACAATAGAGAGCAGCATAGCAGGCTTGTTGGTACGAAACATCGTAGGGTGGGTCTCCTTTCCTCAATCACATAATTGTATATAGTGGCGCAGGCGGCAAAAGGTTCATCCTGTGCGGAGCGGTGTCCACTTGCATAACTCTCCCCCTCCCAGCCTCCCCTTTGGGGGAGGGGTTTTGGTGAATCCTTTTAGAAATACTGGCTTATCTGGTTGTAGACCTTCAGGATGTTGCTGGCATCGCCGGTGGACAGTATGGTATGGGTCATGTCGGCCATCTCCTGCAGGGCGTTGACATCAACATCGCTGCCACTGCCATAGGCGATGGGGAAGATGCGGATCGAGGATATATCCTCGGCGTTCTGCCCCACGATGGCGGAGAGTTGCGATTGGGCGTTGGCCGCGCTGGCGTTATCCTGCCCATCGGTAAGCACCACAATGGCGTTGATGCGGGTGGTATCATGCAGGTTGTCGAGTTCCTGGGCGGCCTTGAGGACGGCATCGTAGAGGGCAGTGCTGCCCTGGCTGAAGTTGCCGCTCAATACCGCATCGAGCTTGGCCTTGTTCTGGCCGTAGGGGGCAATCGGCACGGCATAATCCACACTATCCGAGAAGTCTATGAAGCCGATGCGGTCTTCGGCACGGGTGCTGCTGAGGAACACCTTTAGCCCTTGCAGCGCATTATACATCTTGCTACCCTGTTGTTGAGGGTCGCCCATCGAGCCGGATACGTCCAACACCAGCATAATGTTGGCCTGCTTGCGGTAGTTCTTCCACGCATTCTTGACGCTGACCAGCACCTTGGGGCTGGGTACTTCGAGTACGGTCTTCGGTTCGCTGGTGTCTACTCCATTGGCGGCGGTTAGCGGGTCGGCGAAGGCAACATCAGGGTTGGCGGGGCGGAAGCCGAGCGCAAGCGCCAGCCGCTGGTTGTCGGGGGTGAGCAAATAATCCTTCCACACGCTGGCAGCGGCCCGCTGGTCGGCAGTCACCCATGAGGCATTGGGGATGACGAAGGGGTTGTCGTGGTAGAAGGTGCCTTCCTTGGGGTAGATACCCACCAGCGGATCCTTCAAGTTGCCGTTCTTGTTCAGGTCTACCAGGGTCACTTCTTCGATGGCGACAGCTGAGATGAAGTTAATGCCACCCTTCTTGATGTCGTTGGCGAACACGGTGGTGGTTGGGCTGTAATGGACGATGCTGTTTTCGATGTTCTGGATGTACTGCTGCACCTGGGGGTTGGTCACGTCGGCCTCGGTCAGTCCTTTTGTCTTACCGGCGGCGGCGTAGAACTCGGCAGTGACGATGCTGAGGCCGGTGGAGCTTACATCGGGGTTGGTGTGGGCATACTTGAACTTGCCCCATTCGGGGTGGCCCAGGCTGCCCCAGCCTTGCGGGTTGTTGTCGAGCGCGATGATGTCGCTGAGGCCCAGCGGCTTGTTGGGCCAGCCCAGCGCCACTGCCATCGGCTTCCACATCGCCAGCACCACGGGGGTGTTGACCAGCGAGGGCGACTTATCGAGCAGGGTTTTGTCGGCCTCGAAGTTGACCACGCTGATCCACAACGAGTTGCTGGGCGACCAAATGGTGTATTGCGCCGTACCCTGAGCCAGCGCGTCGGCGGCGGTGCCACTATCTACCACGATGGCGTTGACGTAGATGGGGCGACCGCTGGCGGGATCAGTGTGATGCTCCTGATTGAACTTTGTGGCAAGAGGGTCAATCCACGGCTTCTTCTCGGAGCTATAGGCCATGGTGATTTCGATGGCGTTGCTGGGCTTCTGCGCCACCGGCGTGCCGCTACCACCGCCTCCACCGCTATTGTTGGAGCCGCAGGCTTGCAGCACGAGCGCCAGGCAGAGGACGAACAGGGCGGTCATATATCTATGGGCTAGCCGCTTAATCACGGAGGGCAATCCTTTCCGACGGGCGGAAACAAGGGTGGTGGAATGAGGCAAAGTATATAGACTTTGTTTTGGCTTGTCAAACGCCCGCGCTTGAACCATGAGCGCGACAACCGCGCCCCTAAAGTAAATATACGTAAGCGGGCGCAGCCTTGTTGCAGCCAGTATAGCACGGCGGTGGGATGGGAGCAAGGGTGAGGCCAGCGGATAAGGGAATGGTGAATGGTGAATGGTGAATGGTGAAATGGGGGGTTGTTGTAGGAGCGCATGGCATTCGCCCGCTTGCCACGCTTCCGCTGACGCAATCGGCCCCTATACCACGGATATTTTGTATTTTGATGAGCTGCCTCCAAGTTGTGGGAACGGTTGGAGGCTATGCTATAATGCTCAAACCTACGATTCAGGCAAAGGAGGGTAATTCAACATGGCAATTACATACACCACCATCGTGCAGCGCGGGGGCAAGAATGCTACCGGACTGCAGGTGCCGGACGAGGTTGTGGCCGCGCTAGGCACCAGCAGAAGCCCCAAGGTCAAGGCCACCCTGAACGGTTACACCTGGCGTGGCACCGTCCAGGTTATGGATGGCGTGTTCATGCTGTCGTTGAGCGCGATCCACCGCGAGGCGGCGGGGGTTCATGCTGACGAGCAAGTTGAGGTGACAATCGAGTTGGATGAGGAGCCGCGCACGGTCGAGGTTCCCGAAGATCTGCGGGTTGCGCTGGGGGATAAGGCGGGGGCTAGCGCGGCGTTTGATGCGCTGGCCTACTCGCGGCGCAAGGAGTTTGTGCGTCAAGTGAATGATGCCAAAGCGCAAGAGACGCGCACGCGACGAATTGCCGCGATCGTGGCGCAGCTTGGCGATGCCGATTAAGTTGCCAGTCTCACAGTCTCAGTCTCATCGCCACACGGAGGGCAGGTGGTGAGACTGAGACTGGCACGGCCAGCCAGCGGATTTGGTAAAACGGATGAAGCGGATTTGAGGTGGCGTAGAGACGCAGATTCATCGCGCCCCGGTGCAATGCACCACTGCCCATTGCAAGCGCCAACGCTGGGGTAGGGGCGCATGGCATACGCCCTCCTGCCAGGCCTCAATGTCCGTAGAAACCACCAATGTTGGGGTAGGGGCGGGTTGCACTCGCCCCGCAAAGCCGCCTACTACTAAAACTAAGCCCCCAGCGGGGGTTGGGGGAGAAATCTTGCCCGTCACGCAAGGCCGATGGCTAAGAGCGGTTAGAATCGCGGAAGATGCGGAAACGGTGCGGAAGACGCGGAATTGGTGGGGCAAGGTTGATGCTGATGATGAGCATTGCTGACGTTGCATCAGGGCGTATGCCATTCGCCCCTACACTCACTATCAGTTTCACCCCACCCCAGTGTCAAACTGAAAGTGAAAGTGATAATGGCCCATCCGCTGTATCCGTTTATCCGCTGTCACAATCCGCTGGCTGGCCGTCCCCCAACATTGTCGTAGGGCAAGAGGGCGTATGCCATGCGCCCCTACATCAGCCCAAATCTGCTTAATCTGCTGTGCAAATCCGCTGGCTGGTTGCTCACCCCAGCATTGTCGCCGCGTAGCCAGGGCGGGCTGATGCCCGCCCCTACGAAAAACACCCCGTGACTCAAACCCACTCAGCACGCAGCACGCAGCACGCAGCAGACTTGCCAGTAGCCTGCCTAACGTGGTATCATAGCGCAACATTCAGGCAGGCACAGCCAATAATGAAGGTGGACACAATGACCGCAACGATTGAACCGGGGCAGGAAACCGACGAGGAGCAACGTACTGAGTCGCTACAATCGCATCAGCCGCTGGTGCGGCGGGGTTATCTGATGGCAATCGGTGGGGCCGAGGATAAGCGCGAACAACGCACCGTGCTGCGTCGCTTTGTGGCCCTAGCGGGGGGACACGCCGCCCGCATCGTGGTGATGCCCACCGCATCCGGCTTCATGGAACTGGTCGGCCAGAAGTACCACGAGATCTTCACCTCGCTAGGGGCTAAGAACGTGACGGTGCTGGGGGTCAACAGCCGCGAACAGGCTCAGGATCTGGACTCGGTGGCGGTGATCAATGACGCTACCGCCGTGTTTCTCACGGGCGGCAACCAGATGAAGATTAGCTCGCTGCTGGGTGGCACGCCGCTCTTGCAGGCCATCCGCGACCGCTACAGCGCGGGTATCCTGGTGGGAGGCACCTCGGCGGGAGCCAGCGCCATCTGCCAGCATATGATTGCCTATGGCGCAAGCGGCAGCGCCCCCAAGCAGCGCATGGTGCAACTCTGCCCCGGTATCGGCCTGATCAATCAGGTGATTATTGACCAGCACTTCACCCAGCGTGACCGCGTGGGTCGGCTGATGACTGCGGTTGCCCATAATCCCTACATTCTGGGGGTGGGTATAGATGAGGATACCGCCGCGATTATTGACCCCGACAAGCGGCTGGAGGTAGTGGGTCGTGGCTCAGTTCTTGTTATTGATGCCAGCAGCATGAGCTACACCAACATCCACGAGGCGAAGGGTCACGGCCCCATCACCATGTTCGGCATGACCCTCAGCGCCCTGACCCAGGGATATAAGTACGATCTGATTGAGCGGAGAGCTATACTATGAAGATACTCGAAATGCGCGTATATCGGGGGCCGTCTTACTGGGGCTATCGGCCACTTATTCGCATGGTGCTGGATATTGGCGAGTATGAGGACAAGCCGACTACCGCTATCCCCGGCTTCACCGATGCGCTGCTGGCCCAGATCCCCACCCTTTCCACCCATACGTGTAGCTACGGGGTGGAGGGCGGCTTCGTGCGGAGGATGCGCGAGGGTACGTGGCTCGGCCATGTGGTCGAACACGTTGCCATCGAGTTGCAGGGGCTGGCGGGCAGCGTGGTCAAGCATGGCAAGACGCGCGGCACCGATAAGCATGGCGTGTACAACGTCATCTTCGATTATCTGGAGGAGGAGGTTGGCAAGCGGGCGGGCCAGACCGCCTTCACCATCGTCAAGACGCTGGCCGAGGGCGGCACATACGATGTGCAGAGCGTGGTGGAAGACATGGCGCGGCTGGTGGACGAGATGGCGCTCGGCCCCAGCACCCAGTCGCTGGTAGACGAGGCCAAGCGGCGCGACATCCCCTTCATTCGGCTCAACCAGGAGAGCCTGATCCAGCTAGGCTGGGGGATGTATCAGCAGCGCATCCAGGCCACCGTCAGCAGCGCCACCCGCCACATCGCGGTCAGCATCGCTAGCGACAAGGAGCTTACCAAGCAACTACTGCACAACGTGGGCATCCCGGTGCCGCGTGGCCGTACCATTCGCTACGAGGATGAGGCGATCGAGGTGGCCGCGGAGATTGGCTATCCGGTGGTGGTTAAGCCGCTGGATGGCAACCACGGGCGGGGCATCAGTGTCAACCTGGTCAACGCCGAGCAGGTGCGGGCCGCCTTCAGTCTGGCTAAAGAGATCAGCCGCTTCGTCATTATCGAAAAGTACATCCCTGGCCGCGATCATCGCGTGCTGGTGATTGGCGATCAGGTGGTAGCGGTGGCCGAGCGCGTCCCCGCCAACGTGATTGGCGACGGCAGGCACACGATCAGTGAACTGGTGGATATAGTCAATCTCGACCCAAGTCGCGGCGTGGCCCATGAGAAGTTGCTTACCCGTATCCATATTGACCAGTTGGTGTTGGACCTGCTGGAGCGCAACGGCTACACCCTGGACAGCGTCCCAGCCGAGGATGAGCAGGTGTTCCTCCGCACCACCGCCAACATGAGTACCGGCGGCACCTCGATTGACCGCACCGAGGACATCCACTACGACAATATGGAGGTGGCAGTCAGGGCGGTGAAGGTCATTGGCCTGGACATTGGCGGCGTGGATATGGTCATCCCCGACATCAGTTGCTCGATCTACGATACGGTGGAAAATGGCAGGGGTGGCGGCGCAATCGTGGAGGTCAACGCCGCGCCTGGCTTTAGGATGCACGTACATCCGGGAGAGGGTAAGGCCCGCAACGTGGCCCGCCCGGTGCTGGATATGCTGTTCCCGCCCACCGTCCCTGCCCGCATCCCGCTGGTGGCAATTACCGGCACCAATGGCAAGACAACGACTACGCGAATGGTGGCGCACATCCTGAAGATGGCGGGCAAGAAGGTGGGTATGACCACCACCGACGGCATCTACATTGACGGCAAGCAACTGCTGCACGGCGACATGACCGGCCCGTGGAGCGCCCGCATCGTGCTACGCGATCCCACCGTGGATGCGGCGGTGCTGGAGACGGCGCGGGGCGGCATCCTACGCGAGGGACTCGGCTTCGACCGCTGCAACGTGGGCGCGGTGCTTAACGTGAGCAACGACCACCTTGGCCTGGGCGGCATCAACACCCTGGAAGAGATGGCAAAGGTCAAGTCGCTGGTTATCGAGGTGACGCGGCGCGACGGCACTGGCGTGCTGAACGCCGATGATCCGCTGGTAGCGGGTATGGCCCACCTCTGCTCCGGCCAGATCGCCTACTTCTCGCTGAACTCCAAGAACCCGCTGGTACGCAAGCACGTGCGCGATGGCGGCATGGCGGTGGTCATCGAGGAGGGGGTGAATGGCGACATGATCACCATCTACCACGGTGAGCAACGCACTGCCCTGCTCTGGACCCACCTCATCCCTGCCACTATGGATGGCATGGCCCGCTTCAACGTGGCGAATTGCCTGGCGGCGGTGGCGATCTGTCAGGCGCTGGGAGTGTCGGTAAGCGATATGCGGAGCGGCTTGCAAACCTTCAGCACCAACTTCTACCTTGCCCCCGGTCGCCTCAATATCTACGACAATGGCGAGTTCAAAGTGATCGTGGATTACGGCCACAACACGGTGGCGATCAATAACATTGCCGAGCTAGTGGGCAAGATGAAGCGGCAGGGGTCGAAGTCGGTGGCGGTGTTTAGCGCGGCTGGCGACCGCCGCGACGAAGACATCCGCACCTTTGGTGAGATTATCGGGCGCAGCTTCGACCAGCTGATCATCAAGGAGGACAAGAACCGGCGCGGGCGCAAATCGGGCGAAAGTGGCGAACTGATACGCGAGGGGGCCACGCAGGGGGGCATGGGCGCAACGCAAATCAGCGAGATACCCGACGAACTGGAAGCGGCCAAGGCGGCGCTGCAATCCGGCAGCCGCGACGACCTTATAGTTATCTTCGCCGACAACGTGGAGGCAGTCTCTGACCTGGTGGCGAACTGGCACCGCGACTTACGTCAATGATGAATGATGAATTGTGAATTGTGAATGGGCGGACTACGGTTCGCCCATATTCCATCATTCGTGACTTCAACCCGTATTGTAGCCGGGTAATTTTGGCAATACCAGCCTGCCCTAGCGCCCACGCCTATTGCAAGCGTTAATCATGGTGTAGGGGCGCATGGCATACGCGATGATGCAATTAGCCAACGGATTGTAAAAACGGATAAACGGATTGGGTAGGCGTAGGGGCGCGTAAATCCGCGTCCCAGTGTAACCGCCGCAATGCCTATCGTAACCGTCTATGTTGTGTAGGGACGCATGGCATACGCCCATTTACCCCGCACCAATGCCCATGCAAGCATTAAAGGTGACGTTTGAGCCGTATTTGCTTGCGATTTGCATTTAGGTTATTCAACAGGGCGTATGCCATACGTCCCTACAACCCCACAAATCCGCTTCATCCGTTTTCACATTCCGTTGGCTAGCCGCCCCCAGCAGCGGTGCGCCTCACCAGGGCGTATTCCATGCGCCCCTACAACCGGCCAAATCCGCTTCATCCGTTTTCACATTCCGTTGGCTGGTTGCTTCCAGCAGCGGTGCGCCTCACCAGGGCGTATGCCATACGCCCCTACAACCGGCCAAATCCATTGGCAGGATGCCCCTAGCGCAAGCGCATTGCCAGCGCGGAGCAGCGGGTGGCGCTGCGCTCGTTGAGGGTAGCGGTGGCAATCGCCTCGCGGCTGCCGACGAGGACGACCAGTTTGCGGGCGCGGCTGACCGCAGTGTAGAGCAGGTTGCGGGCAAGCATTCGCCGATGCTCCATCAGCAGCGGGAGGACGATGACGGGGTACTCGCTGCCCTGGCTCTTGTGGATGCTGATGGCGTAGGCGTGGCTCAGTTCGTCGAGTTCGGTGAAGCCGTAGGCGGCAGACCACTCGGCATCGAACAGCACGCGCACGGTTTGCTCGTCGTTGTCAATCTTGACCACGCGGCCAATGTCGCCGTTGAACACCTGCTTGTCGTAATCGTTGACCATCTGCATCACCTTGTCGCCCTCGCGGAAGACGCGCTCACCGAAGCGACGCTCCGCCTTACCCGCAGCTGGGGGGTTGAGCAACTCTTGCAGCTTCTGGTTGAGCGCCTCCACTCCCACCGGCCCGGCGTGCATCGGCGATAGCACCT
The DNA here is from genome assembly GCA_038230695.1 of Chloroflexia bacterium. GTDB lineage: Bacteria > Chloroflexota > Chloroflexia > QHBQ01 > QHBQ01 > QHBQ01. The sequence goes on along the minus strand of JBBRMT010000013.1, from coordinate 7,723 downwards.
GGATGTCCTCTAGCGAGGAGAAGCCAAAGCGGGTAGGGATGCGCTCGGCGACCAGGTCGGCAATCAGCGAAGCAGCAGCGGTGGGGTTGGTTTCGTTGAAGAGGAAGAAATCACCATCGGGCCGATTGTCAATTCGTGGCGGCTGCCCGGCGTTGATGCGGTGGGCATTGGCGATAATCGCGCTCTGCTCCGCCTGGCGGAAGACGGTTTCGAGCCGCACGGTGGGGATGGTTTCAGCGGCGATAATGTCGCGCAGCACGCTGCCGGGGCCAACCGGGGGCAACTGATCGGCATCGCCGACCAGGATGAGGTGGCAATCGGGTGGCAAGGCGCGGAGCAGGGCGGTAGCGAGGCTGAGATCCATCATCGAGGCTTCGTCAATCACCACCATGTCGGCATCTAGCGGGTTGGCAAGGTGATACTCCGCTGCGCCGCCGGGCTTGAGTTCGAGCAGGCGATGGATGGTCTGGGCCGGTGCGCCAGTCGCCTCGGTGAGACGTTTGGCGGCGCGACCCGTGGGCGCAGCGAGGATGACGGTGCCGCCCCGCGCCCGCAGCAGTTCGATAATCGCCCGCAGGGTGGTGGTCTTGCCGGTGCCGGGGCCGCCGGTCAGCACCATCAGCTTGTTGGTCAGCGCGGCCCGCACCGCCTCTTGCTGCTGTTCGCTAAGTTCGAGCGCGGTGCGCTGCGCAATGTAATCCCTGGCCTTATCCCAGTTGAATAGCTTGAAGCGGGCCAGCCGATCGGTGGGCGCGTGCAACAATTGCTTGAGACTGTTGGCGACAAACACCTCGGCGCGGTAGAGGCTGATGGGGTAGACGACCGCCGCGCCCTCCACCTGTTCTAGCTTGACGCTATCGCCCTCCATTACCTCATCCAGCACGTAATCGAGGCGGACGGGGGGAACGCCCAGCAGCGATTGACCGGCGAAGATTAGCGCAGGGCGGGGGATGAACACATGGCCGCTGCCGTCGCAGTGCTGGCGTAGCAGGTGGACCAGACCGGCGGCGATGCGCTCGTCGGAGTCGGCGGCCAGGCCCAGGTTGGTTGCCATCCGGTCGGCAACCGCGAAATCCGCGCCATAAATATCCTGGGTGAGGCGGTAGGGATGCTCGTTGAGGATGGCGATGGCTTCGTCACCATAGTGTTTGTAGATACGCAATGCCAGCGATACATTAACGCCCTGGGTTTGTAGGAAGCGCATCAGTTCCTTGATGGTGCGCTGCTCACGCCAGGCTTCGATGATGGCACGGGCGCGGCGTGGACCGAGGTTCGGCACCTCGTGGATGCGCTGGGGCTGGTTGTCGAGGATGTCCAGCACATCCTTACCGAAGTAGCCGACAATATGTTCGGCCAGGGTTGGGCCAACGCCGCGCAGCAGGCCGCTGCCCAGGTAACGCTTCAGACCGAGGATGGTGGAGGGGGTGGCGATGCGGTAGCGTTCGACGGTCAGTTGCTTGCCGTAGCTGGGGTGCTGCACCCACTTGCCCTCTAGCTGCAACGCTTCGCCCACGCTCACACCAGGGAGGTAGCCAACAATCGTAAGCGGCTGGCGCAGGCCGATGACGTGTAGCTTAGCGATGGTGTAGCCATTCTCCTCGTTGCAGAAGGTGATGCGCTCCAGGGTGCCTTCGACAGTGGCCGCCGCGCCCGCTTCGCCATCGATAATTTCCTCGGCCTCATCGTTGGCGATGGGGCGGCGACGCTTCACCTTATCGTCGGGCGTAGCCGAATAGGTCGGCGCAGCGGCCAGCGCAGATGGCGCATAGGCAGGCTGCTCCGCCACTACCTTTCGACGTGGGGGTTGGGGTTTACGGGTGGGGTATGCGGGTCGGTAGTCCATAGTTTTATAGTTGAAAGTTACAAGTTGAAAGTTGAAGGTGGTGATGTTGGTGGGGGTGGGTTGCACCCGCCCTCGGTTGGTAATGTTGGTAGGGGCGGGTTGCGCTCATCCTCACCCCAACCTCTCTCCCGCTGGGCTAAACCTTACCCCCAAATAGAGAAGGGGAGATAGTAGTGGCGGGAACCACCCGCCGTTCGCCGAGTTACTGAGGGTTGGGAGCGTAGCTCCCCGCTGGCAAATGTACCAGTGCTTATCGCAAGTGTAAGTGATACAATCTGTTAGCAGCAGTACGGCCAAAATTAGCGCGAGATGAACACGGTGCCAACTGGCAAGCGGGCAACCGCGCCAATGCGGGCTAACAGCGGTGGGTAGGTAAGCAGCCGATAAGCATGAATGTATTGCCAGCAAGGGCTACGCCCCCAACCCCCAGTAAATCAGCCCGCTGCGTGGAGTCGCGCAGCACCGTACTATGCGCCGTTTTTATTTGGGGTAACGATAAGCCCGCAATGGGAGAGGGGCGCAAGGGCAAGGTTGCACTCGCCTGGACATAGATTCACACCCACCCCCAACCCCTCTCCCGAAATGGGAGAGGGGAGAGTTCAGGGTTGCTGAGGTATTGTGGCTACTCAAACCTCAAACCTCAGCACTCTTGCCTCAGAAGGGCAATTCTTCGGCTTCGAGTTCGGGTTCCTCGGCGCGGGCATGGCGACCATTGCCGTTGCCGTTGCCGTTGCTGCGGGCAGGGGCGGCCTCGCGGCTGCCGTTCGCGCCTTCGGCGTTGGGCTTGTTGTCGAGCATGATCATCTGGCTGGCGATAACCTCAGTCTTGTACACCTTCTGGCCCTCGCGGTTCTCGTAACTGCGATACTGGATGCGGCCTTCGATGTAAATCTGGCTGCCCTTCTGCAGGTATTCGTTGCAGGTCTCGGCCAGCTTGTCCCATACCACGATGTTGTGCCAGTCGGTGTTCTCGCCCATCGTGCCGTCCTGGTTCTTGGTCGGGGTGTTGGTGGCTATGGAGAAAGTGGCGACTGCCGTGCCGGTGCCAGTATAGCGCAGTTCGACTGGGCCGCCCAGACGACCAATCAGCTGGACCTTGTTAAGCGTGCGACTCATGGGTAATACTCGTCCTTTCATGTTCTAGTTAGCTCTTGGTTAGAGTTTACGGGTTCAGGTTTACGTTTCAGTTCAGCGTTCAACAAAAGTTCTGCGGGAGCAGTGGGAATGAACAATGTAGAGTGCAGAATGAAGAATGTAGGTCGCTGGTCATGATGCTATAGTGAAGTTACACGAACTCTATTCTACCTTCTACATTCTACATTCCACCTTCAGCTAGCGTGTCGCGCTACGGCGGGACGCAACTTCGCGAGCGGGTATACGGGTTGGCTCGGCGGCATCGGCGGGAGTGGGCTGGGTGCGGCGCATCGGCGTGATGTTGCTGGGTACAGCGACAGCTTCAGCCTCCGGTTGTGGCGTTGGGGTAGGGTGGGCGTAGCCATTGCTGCTGCCATTAGTGGCAGGACGAACGTAGCCGTTACCGTTACCGTTACCATTGCCAGTCACGCCAGTAGCCGGGCGGGCAGGCCGCTCATCCTCGTCGGCGGTGGGGTGCAGATGCACAGCTGGCATAGGTGGGCCGTTCTGCGCGTCGCGGCGGGCGAAGCGCTCTTCCAGTTCGCGCACCTTCTCGGCCACCGTAGTGCGGAAGTGGACCAGCTCGTAGTTACGCACATAGTCGGAGGCAACGAGCAGCGTCTTCATCAGGTCGGTTTCGGGCATCCGCATCTGCACACGAGCGGTTGGTTCGCCCGCAGGTGTTACCGCGCCGGTGGTGGTCTTCTGGCCGGGGCCGTTTTGGATGGTCAAGCGGTAGGGATAGCGGGCAAACTTGCCGCCACCATCGTCCCACTCGATAGTGACGGTGCGGCTCTCCAACTGGCCGTCGGCTTTCTCGCTACCGCCAAAACGCTCGAAGCGGTTGTTGGCGGCGGCGGCAAACAGGCGGTTTAGCACCAGGTGGGCAAGCAGCTTGAGGTCGTCGGCATCGAGCCAGGCGGCGGCAATGCCGGTTTGCTTGCCGGAGTCTTTATCGTAGCCCGCCAGTTCGACTTTGACCTTGCCGATGCGGAGGGCATCGTAGAGGTTGAGGAAGTTCTTGTTGGTGGCGTAAACGTAAATCTCCGGCGATACCTGTTTAGGGCGGTTAAGTTCTGTTACCATCTTGTAGTTCTCCTTAGTCCTCGATTCGGTTAAAGCTAAGTGTGCGTTCAAGCGGCGAGGAAGCCGCAGTCGCGCAGAGCCTCAATGTGCGGGCAGGCTGCTCCCTTGCCTGGCCGCGAATGGGCTACCCACAGGCGATAGGTTTCGCAATCGCAAACCGGCTGGGTCGCCACTTTCAGTTCCACCCGATGCGTATCCTCTGCTGCCCGCTGCACCTGGTAGATGCCAGCATGACCCTGGATGCGGGTCCACAACGCCTCGTTGTCGCGGCGTTGGCGGTTGTAGGTCAGGGCCACCGCAGGGGTGGTTTGCTTGTTGCGTTTTGCCATCTGCTTACTCCTCCTTGCCTGGTGTAGAACTTTTGTTCTAAGACTATTGTAGCACAATTGTTCTGCTGTGTCAAGAGGGATTCGCAGATTGGATGCTACATTTGGGTGCGCGTCACGTTTTTGCATATCCAACCAGGGCGGACGCAATCCGCCCCTACGCCACACATACGTTGCAAGAATGTGACGCACACCCGCTACATTTTAACCCGTTGCGCTAGCTGCCTGCTGGTGTTACAATATTGCAGCAACGAGCAAGCGGTACGCAGTTATTGGCAAGCCAATCAGGGCCATTCAGGGCAAGTCTCAAGGGAGGAGCAGGCAGATGCTCAAGGAGTTCAGGGAGTTCATCTCCCGTGGCAACGTAATGGATCTGGCAATCGCGGTCATCCTCGGCGCAGCGTTCGGCGCAATCGTCACCTCGCTGGTCAACGACATCATCATGCCAATAATCGGGGTGATCATCGGCGGACAGAACTTCAAGGGTCTAGCCATCACCATAGGCAACGCGGTAATCACTTACGGCAATTTCATCCAGGCGGTGGTCACTTTCCTGATCATCGCATTCGTCATCTTCATGATCGTGCGCTACTACAATCGTATGCTCAACACCTTCAAGAAGCCCGCTGCCACCGACCCCACCACCAAGGATTGCCCATATTGCCTGACCAGCATCCCGATCAAGGCAACCCGCTGCCCAGCTTGCACCTCGCAGTTGACCGATGCTGCCGCAGGCGCTTCGATAGCGCCACTCACGTAGCCACTATGTATATCGTAGGGCGAACTGCAGCTCGTTCTCATAAGTGGAGGCTAAAAAGAACCAGCCGCGCGAGTTCATTCGCTGGCTGGTTTCTCGTTGATCGTATTTGGTGATTAGCGGTTCTTGCTGGGCTTGATCAAGCGGTGATAGAGGCCGAACAGCAGGAAGGTGGGCGGCCACTGCCCAACGAAGATTGACCACTTTGCCTCTCCGGCAAGACGAAGGCTGGCGGAAAGTATGATGGAGGCAACTGCGCCCCAGTACCATACCTCCTCCGGCACGTTGTCGGTGATGCGGAAATACTCCTGCTGGGCTTCCTCAGCCTGATCTTTTACCTGACTCATGGGTTGGTAGTCCTTTCTAAATCCTGGTTGGTTGCCAGGTTATTGTTTTCACAGTTTGTTGATACTTCGCAGTCTTATATGCAAGATACGGGCCACCATTTACAAACTATGCAAAAAGCATAGACACAGGCAAATAAATAAAGGGCGCAACTTGTGCAGTTGCGCCCGCGTACTCCTCCCCCGAAATGGAGGAGGGAGTTGTTGAAGTGGTTTAGTAATCCATGCCACCACCGCCGGGCATTGGCATGGCGGGCTTCTCTTCAGGCAGGTCGGTGATCAGCGCCTCGGTGGTGAGGACCATGATGGCAACGCTAGCAGCGTTCTCCACCGCAGTGCGGGTCACTTTGGCGGGGTCGGGCGAGGCTTCGAGCATATCCACATACTCGCCGCTCATCACGTTGTAGCCAACCTTGTCGTTGCCCATCTCCTTCTGGTTGCGGCGGATGTTCTCGACGATGACCGCCCCATCCTGACCGCCATTGATGGCGATCTGGCGGGTCGGCTCCTCCAGGGCGCGGCGCATAATGTTGACACCTGTCAGCACATCACCCTCGGCCTTAAGGCCGTCCAGGGCGCTGATCGCGTTGAGCAGGGTGACACCACCGCCGGGGACGATACCTTCCTCGACAGCAGCGCGAGCGGCAGAGAGGGCATCCTCGACGCGGTGCTTGCGCTCCTTAAGTTCGGTCTCGGTAGCGCCACCAACCTTGATGACGGCTACGCCACCGGCCAGCTTGGCAAGGCGCTCGTTGAGCTTCTCCTTGTCGAAGTCGGAAGTGGTGGTCTCCATCTGGGCGCGAATCTCGGTGATGCGGCCACGGATGGCGGCCTCCTCGCCATGACCCTCGATAATGGTGGTATCATCCTTGGTGGAGACGACGCGACGGGCGCGACCGAGGTCGGCAACCGTGGCGCTCTCCAGCTTCTTGCCAACTTCCTCAGTGATCAGCGTGCCGCCAGTGAGGATGGCAATGTCGCGCAGCATTTCCTTGCGGCGGTCGCCGAAGCCGGGGGCCTTGACGGCAAGGACGTTGATGGTGCCACGCAGGCGGTTGAGTACCAGGGTGGCAAGCGCCTCGCCGTCCACATCCTCCGCGATAATCAGCAGGTTCTTGCTCACTTGCAGGAACTTCTCCAGCAGCGGCAGGATGTCGTTCAGGGCGCTGATCTTCTTATCGGTGATCAGGATGTAAGGGTCGTCGAGGACCGCTTCCATGCGCTCAGAGTTGGTGACGAAGTAAGCGGAGATGTAGCCACGGTCGAGCTGCATACCCTCGGTGAACTCCTTCTCCATTCGCAGGCCACGGCTCTCCTCCACGGTGATAACCCCGTCGCGGCCAACCTTCTCCTGCACCTCGGCGATGAGGTCGCCGATCTCGCTGTCGCTGCCTGCACTGTTGGTGGCGACGCGGGCGATTTCGTTGCGGTCGCCGCTAACCTCGATGGACATCTCCTTGATGCGCTTGATGATCGCGTCGGTCGCCATCTCGATACCACGACGTAGCTGCATCGGGTTCGCGCCAGCGGCCACGTTCCGCATACCCTCGGTGACGATGGCCTGGGCAAGCACGATGCTGGTGGTGGTGCCGTCGCCAGCAATGTCGCTGGTCTTGGTCGCCGCTTCCTTCAGGATCTGTGCGCCCATGTTCTCGAACGGATCCTTCAGTTCGATGTCCTTAGCCACAGTCACGCCGTCGTGGGTGACGGTCGGTGCGCCATACTTCTTGTCGAGGGCGACGTTGCGGCCCTTGGGGCCGAGGGTGGTCTTGACTGCGTTGGCAAGTGCATCTACACCGGCCTTGAGCCGCGCACGGGCTTGCTCATTGAATACCAACTGCTTTGCCATTTGGTTACTCCCTCCTTGTTACTTTTGGTCTGATTAACGAAAATCCGCATAAGCGGAAATAAGGTGACTACTTATCGGTCTCGCCGACGATAACGGCCAGAATGTCCTTCTCGCTGAGGATGATCAGCTCCTCGCCATCCAGCTTGAACTCGGTGCCAGCGTATTTGGCGAACAGCACGCGATCATCAACCTTGACATCGAGCGGCGCAATGTCGCCATTATCGAGGCGAGTGCCGGAGCCAACCGCGATAATGCGGCCCTCCTGGGGCTTCTCCTTGACCGTATCGGGCAGCACGATGCCGCTCTTGGTAACTTCTTCCTTCGGCAGCGCCTTGATAACGACGCGATTGCCCAGTGGGCGAAGTGTTGACATAGTTCTTTCCT
>JBBRMT010000012.1:0-38960 GCA_038230695.1 Chloroflexia bacterium | reverse complement strand
GCCACTGCCACCAACGTGCCAGCCACCGACACGCCGACTGCCACCAGCACCGCCACTGCTACCAACACGCCTACTGCCACTAGCGTGCCAGCCACCGACACGCCAACTGCAACCAGCATCGCCACTGCCACCAACGTGCCAGCCACCGACACGCCGACTGCCACCAGCACCGCCACTGCCACCAGTGTGCCAGCCACCAATACGCCGACGAACACCGCCACCAACGTGCCAGCTACCAACACACCTACTGCTACAAGCGTGCCAGCCACCGACACGCCGAGTGCGACCAGCACCACCACTTCCACCAGTTTGCCAGCTACCAATACGCCGACGAACACCGCCACTAGCGTATCAGCTACTGATACGCCAACTGCGACCAGCACCACCACTGCTACCAGCGTGCCGCCTACCAACACGCCGACGGTGACTGCCACCAGCATACCAGCTACCAACACGCCAACCACGACTGGCACAACCACGCCGCTACCGACTAACACGCAAACCGCTACGTTTACGCCAAGCGCGACTAGCACAACCACGCCGCGGCCGAGCGTCACACCGAGCGTGACGGCAACTCCATGCGCGATGTACTTCCCCGACGTAACGCCGACCTACTGGGCTTATGGCTACATCAAGTACCTATACTGCCGTGACGATGTCAGCGGCTATCCCGATGGCTACTTCCGTCCCGACAACAACATCACCCGCGCCGAGTTCAGCGCGATTGTCACCCGCGCCTTCGGCTTCCCGTTCATCACCCCCACTGGCGGGCAGCAGAGCTACACCGACGTGCCGCCCAGCTACTGGGGCTATCGCTACATCGAGACGCTTGCCGCGCACGGGGTAATCAGTGGCTATACGCAGCAGCAATGCGCGGCACATGGCGCAGCCTACCCCTGCTTCCTGCCCAACGGCCAGATTACCCGCGCCGAGATGGTCAAGATGGTAGTGGTTGCCAGCGGGGTGCCAGCGTACACCGGCGCGTTCACCAACTATCCCGACGTGCCACCATCCTACTGGGCGTATGGCTACATCAAGACTGCCAGCCACAAAAACTGGGTGAGTGGATTTGCCGACGGCACTTTCCGCCCCGGCATCCTCAGCACTCGCGCCCAGTTGTGCAAGGTTGTCTACCTGGAGCTCATCTACCCGCTGGGCTACAGTAAGTAGCCAGCGTTGAGTGTTGAGAAAGCGCCCGATAAGTGGCCTGATCGTTCGTAGGGGGCGAATCGTTCTTCGCCATTTTCAGACTTTCTGAGTAGTAAATGGCACCCTGGCAGTTAAATATGCCGGGGAGTCGTATCTTGCGTCAAATGTCAGGCTGGCTAATGTGCTATAATGGTTGCCCTAACCACTCCACTCTACCTTCTACCCTCTACATATTATTGCGGGAGGTTGCCATGTTCTGGAACGAAGAGATCGAGACGATGCCGCGCCCGCAGTTGCAGACCCTGCAACTGGCGCGGGCGCAGCAAACGTTGGCCGATGTGTACGAGCGCGTCCCCTTTTTTCGCCAGAGCTTCGACGGCACGGCGGTCAAGCCGAGCGACCTCCAACACCTCGACGACTTGCAGAAGTTCCCATTCACCCGCAAGGGCGACCTGCGCGACCATTATCCATTCGGCCTGTTTGCCCGCCCGCTGGCTGAGGTGGTACGCATCCACGGCTCATCGGGAACCAGGGGCAAGCTAACCGTGGTGGGTTACACCCGCAAGGACATCGAAACCTGGGCCGAGGTGATGGCGCGTTCGCTGGCTGCTGCGGGCGCAGAGCCGGGCGATGTGGTGCATAACGCCTACGGCTATGGCCTGTTTACTGGCGGGCTGGGCATCCATTATGGCGCAGAGCGGATGGGTTGCATGGTGGTGCCAATGTCGGGCGGTAACACCCCGCGGCAGGCGATGCTGATCCAGGACTTTGGCGCACGCATCCTTGCCTGCACCCCCTCCTACGCCCTTAATATCGCCGATTATTTGCAGAGCGAGGGTATCGCCCCCGGCACGCTCAATCTAGCTTACGGCGTGTTCGGCGCGGAGCCGTGGACCGAGGAGATGCGGGCGGAGATCGAGCGGCGTTTGGGTATCGTCGCGCTAGACCTCTATGGCCTCAGCGAGATCATCGGCCCCGGCGTATCCTGTGAGTGCTATCAGGGCAAGAACGGATTGCACGTATGGGAGGATCACTTCCTGGTCGAGATCATCAATCCTGCTACTGGCGAAAGGGTTGCCGAGGGTGAGGAGGGCGAACTGACCTTCACCAGCCTGACCAAAGAGGCGTTCCCCCTGGTACGCTACCGCACTGGCGATGTCGCCAGCTTCACCACCGCGCCGTGCATCTGTGGCCGCACCCACGGGCGCATGAGCCGAGTTAAGGGGCGCACCGATGATATGCTAGTTATTCGCGGGGTCAACATCTTCCCCTCGGAGATTGAACGGGTGCTGCTCTCTCATGCCGAACTCAGCCCCTATTACCAGATTGTGGTTGACCGTAGCGCCACTATGCCGCACCTGGAGGTGCATAGCGAGGTTAGTGCGGAGTTCTTCCGCAACGCAGGAAGTAGCTTGAATGATGAGGCATCTGTCCAGGTACAAGAATTGCATGAGCGCGTTGAGCAAAGCCTGCAAACCGTACTATCGCTGCACGCCGCAGTCCACCTCGAAGCGCCTGGCGCTGTGCCACGCAGCGAGGGCAAGGCCGTGCGCGTGGTGGAGAAGAAGTAAGGATGAAACGTTGTTCGCCCTGGTGGGATATGCCAGAACATGATAATCACCTGTTGGCTCTGCGTAGCTTGCCAGCCAGCCCTCATTGTGCTATATTAGGGGCGCAGCAAATCAGCGTGATAAAGATCGCGATTCAACCAAACAAGGAGATAACTAGCCCATGCCCGCAGAAAGCAACCAGAGTGATGAGGAGCAACCGCAGCAAGCCATGACCAGCACGCAGGCGGCGGGTCAGGAGCGGTTGACGCTACAAGCGCCCTCTATCGAGATTGCCGAGGCAGGCGACAAGCTGGCGCTGGCCGAACCGAGCGATGTTGAAGCCTTGATCGGCACTGGCGGAGGGCATAGCCCGCTGGCAACCCTACCTGATGTGGCGCCTCCGTATCACGATGAGGCAGCGGACAATAGCAGTAGCGAGAGCGATGCACAATTCAACCCTCTGGCTGGCGACCAGACAGCGCCGCTACCAACGTTGAACGGCGCACAGGTGGCTGGCGATCAACCCACCACCCCGCTTAACGGCCAACTGCCCGCTGAGGATCAGACTGCGCCACTACCAAATGTTGCAAGCGAGAGCGAAGACGCGGGCGATGCCAAACGTCCCGCCGCCGTGACTACCCCACTGAGCGAAGCGGAGTTGCCGGAGGTAGCGGCCCCGCCACGCGGCGACCTCGTCCCACTGGAACGCGATACGCTGGTGGATGGTCGCTACGCGATCACCAACCTGTTGCAGAGCCAGGCACAGGGTGACGATGCCCATAATGTCTATCGCTGCGTGGATGAGCGCAGCGCGGAGCAGTGCTGGGTATGTGGCAGCGTCAATAATAAGCCGGGCGAGCTTTACTGCGCCAATTGCGGGGCGCAACTGGCAAACAAAGTCTACTGGCTACGCGAAAGTTGGGCAAATGGTGTAGAGGGAGCAAGCGGCGCGGGGCTACTACTCAGCAAAGGGCTGGGGCAGACCCCCGGCTTTGGTCGCATCTTCCGCAGCTTCCGCGAAAATCGGCGCGATTACGAGCTGACCGAGGAGGGAGCAGGCCAATCGCTGACCAGCTTTGCGCCCCTGACCGAAGGTGGTGAGCCGGTCGGTGAGGAGAAGCTGCTGGGCTGGGCAATATCGCTAACCGCTGCGCTGCGCCCGTTGCACGAAGCGGGCCTGGCGTTGGGCAGCATCAATGCCGAAAGCATCAGTATTATTGGCGGCGAACTACCGCGCATCAACGATGCCACCGCCGCGCACGAGGCCGATACCGCTGGTCGCACCGCTGATGTGCAGGCGTTGGCCCAGACTCTTAGCCAGTTCGCTGCCCAGCCAGTCGAGGTCGCAGCGGTGAAGAGCGGCCCGCCCACTAGCCTCGGCGAGTTGCTAGCCCAGGCAGTGGCCGGGCAATACGCCGACGCTAGCAGCCTGGCCGATGCACTGGAGCAATACCGCGAAGAAGGGGTTATGCCGCCCACCTTGACCGTGCTAGCAGCCAGCGGCAGCGATGTAGGCATGGTACGCAAGCTGAACGAGGACAGCGTGCTGCTAATCGGTTTCAACGCCGTCGAGCAGAGTCGCAGCCAGCCATTTGCCCTGCTGACCGTTGCAGACGGTATGGGCGGCCACGACAGCGGCGAGGTAGCAAGCAGTATGGCAATCCGCGCCATAGCCGCATATATCGCCGAAAACGTGCTGGGGCGGGTTATCTTCAACTATGGCACCAACGTCAATCCGCAACTAGCCGAGGGTGAGATTGACGTAATGGCGGGTGGTGAGCCGGTAGGGGAATTGCTCCGCCAGGCGTTGGAGCAGGCCAACCATCAAATCGTAGAGCAGAGCCGCGCCCGCAAGAGCGATATGGGAACAACCTGTGTTTCGGCCATGATTATTGGCAACAACGCCTGGTTTGCCAACGTGGGCGACAGCCGCGGCTATCTCTACCGCGACGGCAAGCTAGAGCAGATTACCGAGGATCACTCGCTGGCCTGGCGGCTGGTGCAGGCGGGGCAATTGGCCCGCGAGGATATTCGCACCTTCGATCGGCGCAACGAAATCTATCGCTCTTTGGGCGATGACCTGCGTATGGAGATTGATCTGTTCAGCGTCAAGCTGCGCCCTTACGATGTGCTGCTGCTTTGCTCCGATGGCCTCTGGGAGATGGTCAACGAGGAGGATATAAACGGCAAGCCGGGCATTGCTAGCATCATCGAGCATAGCGCCGACCCACATGATGCGGTAGAGAAGCTGCTTGCCGCTGCCAACGCGAGCGGTGGCGAAGATAATATCGGCGTGGTGATCGCACAACTCTTGGTCAGCGACGACGAAGAGGGCAGATGACTAGTCTAATGCGGGCGGACGGTCTGCTCCGCCCCTATCGGGTATTGATCCCGTTGCTCAATCAGCGGCTGGCTGCCGACTTGCTCACCATCGCGCAGGCAGTGGCGCGACGAGCGGAGAGCAGTAGCGGGCGAGTGGGCGCAGCCGAGGCGATCATCCTGGGTGTGGCCGAGGTGCATGACAGCTCATTCAGTTCAGCACGGCCACTCGCCCGTGCCTATCGCACTCTGCTCAACTATATGCCACCCGCGCAGCCCCAGCCGCATGAGGGCGAGGCGGCCATCAACGTCTATACTCGCGTAACCACCGCGCATAGTGTGGCCCAGGGAATTATCGAGGCCGCCCGCGAGATAAAAACCGACCTGGTTATCCTATCGTGGAAGGGCTACAGCCGCGAACCAGACCAGCTCTACGGGCGCATCTGCGATGAGGTGATGCGGGGCGCACCATGCGATGTGCTGCTAGCCCACATTGGCGCAGGGGGGTTGACGGTAGTGCGCGAGATGCTGCTGGCGGTGCGCGGCGGACCCTATGCAGAGATGGCCCTGCACATAGGCCAGGCGTTGATGCCGGAGCTAGATGCAACGTTGGCAGTAATGCACGCTGGGGCTAGGCCCGCACAACCCGATGCGCCCGCGCCCTGGGATGAGCCGTTCCGCGACATCGAGGAGGAGTTGCAGGGCGTTGCCCACCGCAGCCTGAGCGGGATTGACGGGCTGGACGCAATTACGGAGCAGCTAGCAAATCATGACCTGACCATCATCGGCGCAAGTGGCGAACTGCATAGCCCCCGCCTGGGCGACGAGCAGCGGCCCAGCGCGACTCTGGCGCTCAGTCACCTTGCAACCACCCTGGATAAATCCTTGTTGGTGGCTAAGACCCATCAGCCGCTAGAGCTAATGCGCTACCAGCGGCCAGAGCGCCAGCCGCTAGGTGAGTTCGATGTCGAGCCAGGCGCGGAAACCGGCTGGTCGGCCAGCGCGATGCGCCCCCTGATCGAACGCTGGCGGGTGGAAAACAGCTACGAGGTGGGCGAGTTCGCCGATTACGCCCGTCTAGCCGAACTGAAGCAGCGCCAGGGCTGCCGCGTCAGCCTCTGCCTGCTGGTCGAGGAGCCAACCCACAACCTTCCTGCTATGCTGCGGGGGCTGCAGATGGCGATGCAGGAGCAAGCGCCGCTGGCCGACGAAATCGTTACTGTAGATGGCAGCGCCGACGGCGCAATCACTACTACGTTGCTTCAACATGGCTTCACTGTCTATCGCCAGGATAAGCTACTGCCGGAGATCAGCACCTACACCGGCCACGGCAGCCTGCTGTGGAAGAGCGCGGCCTGTACCAGTGGCGATCTGCTGGTCTGGCTCGACCTGCGGGGCGGGCGGGTAATCAGCGGCAGCGTCGCCGGGCTGCTGGGGCCGCTTCTTGACGAATCGGGACTGGAGATGGTCATCGGCGGCGCGGCCCATAAGCGCGACAATGATGAGGCCATATCCGATTGGTCACTGGAAGCAATCGCCGAAGGGTTGCGAGATGGGCGAAGCGAAGCGGTCAGCGCCCTGTGCAATCGCTTCTTCCCCTCGCTGGGTGGCCTCAGCGAGCCAAATAGCTACGACATGGCAATGTATCGCCGCACTCTGGAGCGGCTGCCAGTGGTGGCGGGGTCGTGGGCGGCAGTCGGCCTGCTGCTGGCGGTAATCGAACAAGGCGGCTTGAATCGGCTGGGGCAGGTGGAACTGTCCCGCCCCACTATCGAGGAGGGGCTACGCCTGCGCCATAAAACCGACGGGTTGCTGTCGCTAATTGGTCGCTACCTGCGCGATGGTGTGTATCGCAGCGGTAGGCCGCGCAGCGTGGCGCTGGCTGAGGTTTCCCAGTTGCACCAGTTGCTAGGTGGCGGACGGGTCAACCCGCGCCGCGCTGTTCACGAGGTGGAGTTGCGCGAACTGGAAACCTGGGAGTTGCCGCCCCTTGCCAGCCTGCCCCAGTACCTTGAGCGTATTTCTACGCTTAATGTTCAAGGGTTGCGGTGATGGCGATAACTGGCTGGGATCATCGTGTAAGATGGCCGTTACTCTGATTTGCGATCTAAAATCTAAATCCAAAGTCCGACTGCCGTGGCATAACCTTTGCAACCAAATGGGTATTCCACCGCTATCGTACCAAAAGATAAGTGTTTATAACACAAATATAATAGTCTTTTCGCGTCCGTATCGCGTATAATAGAGGGTTGCGAGTAGTGAGAGGGGGTAAAATGATGGAGACGACCGAGATTAAGAACGGGGTGAGGACGAGCAGACGACGGCGTAACCGAGCAACGGAGGCCGAGACGTTTGACGAACCGCACACCAAAGTCAGCAACGAACGGGTGGAACACCAGGCGTTGCTGCGCGATGATTTCGACGATGAGGAAGAGAACGAAGCGCATAATGATGATGAGCTTGAAGAGCGGGAATTGGGGGATGAATTGTACCAGGATGTAAAGACGATGTCGGCGGTAGAGCTAGGCGACCCCGCTGACTTGATTATTAGCGGCGTGCCGGAAGGCAAGCTGCCAGTGTTCGATCTCGACGATGATGATGATATGCCGGAACTCGACCTGCGCCCCGGCGATCTGGAGGGCTTCAATACCGATGCGGTGCAGCTGTATCTCAAGGAGATCAGCCGCGCCCCGCTGCTCAGTAGTGAGCAGGAACTCGACCTTGCCAACCGTATCGCGGGCGGCGACGTGGATAGTACCCAGCGGTTCGTACTTGCCAATCTGCGCCTGGTGGTCAGCATCGCCAAAAAGTATGTGGGCCGCGGCCTCAGCCTGCTAGATCTGATCCAGGAAGGCAACATGGGCCTGATGCGGGCGGTCAACAAGTTCGATGCCAGTCGCGGCTACAAGTTCAGCACCTATGCCACCTGGTGGATTCGTCAGGCTATCTTGCGGGCCATTTCCGAGCAAGCCCGCACCATCCGCCTGCCCGCTCATATAAGCGAGAGCATAAGCCGGGTGAGCAAGGCGGGGCAAGAGTTCTTGCAGCGTACCGGCAAACCCGCCACGCCAGAGGACATCGCCACCGCGACCGGCCTTGAGGTGCAGAGGGTGCGCGATATCCTCAAGAGTACCCAGACCCCGATTAGCCTGGAAACCTCGATTGGCGACGAGGGCGATGAGACCACCCTGGGCGACTTCATCCGCGACGAGCAGGCGATCAGTCCCGAAGAGGCAGCAGGACGTAGTATGCTGCGTCAAGAGATCCGCGATACGCTCTCTGAAGTGCTGACCCCGCGTGAGCAGATGGTGCTGCAACTGCGCTTCGGGCTGGGAAACGGCCACCAGTATCCATTGGAGAAGGTGGGCGAACAACTGGGTGTGACTCGTGAGCGGGTGCGCCAGATCGAAACCGAGGCGCTGCGTAAGCTGCGTACCCCGGCGCTGGCTTCGCGCCTACGCGAGTATCTGCAATAATGAGTTGAAAGTTGAAAGTTGAAAGTTGAAGGCTGCTCTAGCTTGGGGCAGCTTTCTTTATTAGAGGAGATAACGTCTTGCCTAAGCTAGATACTGAGCGGTTGGAGCTTATCCCTTTTAACAGCGACTTGATTAAGTTGCTAGTGGCCGACCGTGCCGCTTTTGCTGAAAAGCTGGCGGTGCAGCTACCCGCCGACTGGCCCGACCCGGACCACAATCGCGTATTCCGCACTGATGCCTGGATCGCCAGACAGGATAGGAGTGGGGATGACTGGGGCGGCTATCTCGCCATTCTGAAGGCAGGACGAATAGTGATTGGCTATCCGGGATTCATCGGTGCGCCGGACGGCGAAGGCGCAGTCGAGGTCGGCTATTCAATCGCCGAGAGCTATCAGGGGCAGGGGTTCGCCACCGAAGCAGTTCGGGCGCTGATTGAGTGGGCCTTGCGCCAGCCGCAGGTGAAGCAGGTGACGGCCGGGTGCGATGCCGACAACTACGCCTCACGTCGGGTGCTGGAGAAGTTGGGGTTGCAGATTGTCGCGCAGGATGGCGCTTCGTTGCATTGGGTTCTGCGCTGATGCAGCGACACGCAAAGTGGTGCAGTTCACAGAATTGCGATCGCCCACCGTTTTCCTTGTTTTGATGCTTAGGGGTGAGCGAACCCGCCCATACAACAGCGATGAATGGCAATTTGGTAAACTACACCCTATACAAAGGGCGGGCCATTGCCCGCCCCTACGCACATATTTATCCGCCTTACTTCGTCACTGTGCCGGTGCTGGTAATCGTAGTGGCGGTGGTCGGCGGGGTAGTGACTGTGCCGGTGGTAGTCAGGGTGCCGCTGATGGGCTTGGTGGTAGTGAGCGGGCTGGTATTAGTCACTGTTCCGGTGTTGGTCAGCGTATTGGCGCCAGTAATCGGCGCGGGCGGGTTGGTCGGGGGGACCGACAGCGGGGTTGGGGTCGGCGCGGGCAGCGGTGGGGTGGTAAACCAGGCCAGCAAGGTTGTCACCGTGTTGTCGGCGTTGGTGAACACCTTGCCCGACTGGGCCGCATCGGCAACGTAGTGCTGCGTGTCATTGGCTGGCACATTGTCTCCCACCAGCAGGTTGGCGGTTTTGCCGCTCTGGAAGGTGATGGTGATAGTGGCGCGGGCTGGGTCGAGGCCGTAATCCTTCAGCGCGGTATTGCCCCGCGTTACCGCATCGCCTTGCAGTTGTAGCAGCAGGTTGGCCTCCGACTGCACTGCTGACTGGTCGGCGGGTAGGATCTGGGTGCCGCTGATTACACTCCAGGTGCCGCTATTGAGCCGCACATCGGTTTGCTTGCCGTTATCCTGGCTCATCTTAATTTCGCTAACCGTTTCGTTGCCGTAGCTCCAGATACGGCCGGTGCCGGGCGCATTGGTGGGCGCAGGGCTGCCTAGCAGCACCACGGCCACCACAATCAGCACTACCAGCGCCCCTACCATGATCAGGGTGTTTCGGTATCGTATCATCTATCTCCTCCGCCACCAGATAACCACGCCAATGATGATCACCACCAGTGGCAACCCCACCACACTACTGTAGAAGATCACGTTCTGGTCAATCGGCCGCAAGGTGAGGAAACGAGTATCGGCAGTCTTGGCCCGAATGCCGCTCAGTTGATCGGACTGGTTCAGCCAGTCAATCGAGTTGAGGAACAGGTCGCTGTTGACGTACTGAGGATTTAGTACGGCATTGGCGGCGAAGTCGGAGTCGCCATAAACGACGATGCGGGTGTGCTTATGCCCAGGGGTAACGTCGGCGCTGCTGGCTGTGCCATAATCCAGGGTGGCCCCCAGGTTGAACGGGCCAGCGGTACTCTTAGTAGGGTCAAGCGCTGTGCCAGCCGAGTTGAGCGCAGTGTAGAGTGCGCTGGTGCTGCTCGATAGCAGCAGCGGGGCGCGGGTGGTGCTGGTGTCGGTGATCACCGGCTGGTCGGTGTAGACAGCATCGGCGATGTAGAACAGGGCGTTGAAGCCGTTGAACTTCTGGGTTATCGTGCTGCTCTGATACTGGTTGACCAGCAGCACGGAGGGGTCGGAGCCAGCCTGGGAGGAGGTTTGGTCGAGAATGACCCCAGTGCCGAGGCTAGCGCCGTATGGGGCGAGTAGCTTGTTTAGCGATGTAATGGTGGCCTGACCGTCCGTGAGGCTGGGGTTCTGGAAGGGAGGGTCGGCCAGAATCATCATTCGCCCACCCCTGGCGAGAAAGTCACTGATCTTGGTAATTTCCACAGCGGCAAGCGGCTTCTGTGGGCCAGCAATTACCAGTGTAGTCGTGCCACTAATCGCAATGCTGCCCACCTTGCTGAGGTCGAGGGTCTGATCATCATAGCGTTCACGTACCAGTCTGCCGCTTACCGTAGCGTAGGAACCCTGATCGGTGGTGGTGTTGCCAGTGGCGACGATGCCATGTTCGCCGTGGCCGGTCAGGAAGTAGACGGTATGGGTGGTGGGGTCGAGTAGCTTGAGCAACGTGCCAGTAAAATCAGACTCACTCACGCTGGTGGTTGACTGGCGGTGCTGGGGGTCAAGCTCGAACACGGTGGTTTCCGCTGCGGTAACGTTGTAAGAGCGGGCGGTGAGCGGGTCCTGGCGATAATCCACGAACTGGTAGTTGAAGTGGGGACTGAGCGCTTTATACTGGCTCAACAGCGTGGTGGCCTGCTGCTTGTCGGCATCCTGGTCGGTGAAGAAGGCGTGAACCGTAACATCCTGGGTTAGCCCTCGCACGATATTGGCGCTCTGGTCGGAGAGGGTGTACTGCTGATTGGTGGTGAGATCGGCCTGAGCCAGCACATAGCGGCCCGCCAGCAGGTTGAGGACAATGACGATACCGATCAGCGCGGCGACAATCACCAGGGTGTTGCTGCCATAGCGCACCCCCTTGAGGTTGAATATACTGCCGATGCTACCGGGGTTGAACCAGAAGAAAATCGCCAGGCAGACACCTGCCGCACCCAGCAACAGGCGTGGGGTCAGGCCGAAGTCCTGGGCGACGATCCAGTAACCGAGCGCGAGAAAGACGAGCAGCAGACCGAGGACACCGACCAGCGCCAGCAGGGTAAAGCCCTGCTGCGGCGGAGTGGGGGTTACGCTCGGCTTCGGCTCAGTTGGTTGCACGTCGGTTGGTTGATTAGGGTTGGCTGACATTTAACGCCACCTCCTGCTGCCCAGCGACTGAATAGCCATGAACAGGAATATGATTATCAGGCTGAGATAATAGATTACATCCTTGAGGGCCACGACCCCGACCACCAGGTTGTTGTAGTAGCGGTCGGTGATGGCGATTTGGCTGAGGAAGCTGCCAAATGCGCCCTGGAAAATGCTCTGGAAGTTACTCGCCAGCCACAGGGCGAGGGTGATCGCAACCGCGATGAACGCGCCTACCGCCGGGTTGTCGGTCAGCGACGAGGTGAATACACCAATGGCGAGGAAGGTGCCACCCAGCAACAGTGCGCCAAAGTAGCCGCTCAGGATTGTCCCCCAGATGGGTCCGCCCTGCGCCCCGGCGTAGAACTGCAAGAGCAGCGCGTAGAACAGGGTGAACAGCAGCATTACAAAGTACAGAACCAGCACTGCCAGGTACTTGCCGATGACCACCGCCGCATCGCTTACCGGCGAGGTGAGCAGCAGTTCCAGCGTGCCGCTGCGCTGCTCCTCGGCCAGCAGGCGCATCGAAAGGATGGGCGCTAGCAGCAGCATCAGCACCGGCAGAGTGCGGAACATTCCGTCCATAGTTGCGGTTTGGCTGCCAATCGCCTGCCCCACGAAGAATATGCCGTTTAGCACCAGAAACGCAGCGGTTAGCACGTAGGCGACTGGCGAGGTAAAGTAGCTGCGTAGCTCCTTACTCGCAATGGTTACGGTGTCGCTCACTTGCGCCCTCCTTTGCTGATGGTCGGCACGTCCTCGCCAGCCCCGTCGCTTTCGTCGGTTTCGTCAACGATAGTAGCGGTGCTGCCATCGTCGGCGATTGGGTTGAGTTCGTCTATCCCTTCATTGGCTTCGACCGACTCGGCGGCTACGGTGTCGGCATCCTCGGCCTCTTCGTCGTCGCGGGTGGTGATGTTGACGAATATATCTTCCAGGGTCAGCCGTTGCGACTTCAATTCGAGCAAATCGTAACCGCCGCTGAGGACAGCATGGGCAATCGCGGCGCGGTGGTCACTATTGGGCAGGCCACTAACGCGAAAGCGGATTACCCCAGGGCCGTCGCCCACCGCTGGTGGCAACGACTCGACGTTCTGCACCCCAGACACGCTGGCAAGCAGCGATTGCGCCGCGGTAACTGGCGCGGTGAGCGCCACCTCCAGCGTATCATTACTCGCCATCTGCTGCTCAAGGCTGTTCAACGTATCGTCCACCGCAATGCGCCCGCGATTGATGATGATCACGCGGTTGCACAGCATACTCACTTCCGGCAGGATGTGGGTGCTGAGGATAATCGTGTGGCTCTTGCCCAGTTCGCGGATCAGTTCGCGCACTTCGATAATCTGGCGGGGATCGAGACCCACGGTTGGCTCGTCGAGGATTAGCACGTCGGGGTTGTGCAACATCGCCTGGGCGATGCCAACCCGCTGGCGGTAGCCGCGTGACAGCTTGCCGATCAGTCTGGTGGCAACGTTGTCCACGCCGGTTACTTCCATCACGTCGTCAACGCGGGCCTCGCGGGTGCGGCCATCCTTCATCCCGCGTAGCCTACCCATATAGTTGAGATACTCGCGGGGGGTCATATCGGTATAGAGCGGCACCGTCTCCGGCAGATAGCCGATGCGCCGCCGCACCTGCAAGGAGTCCTTGGTTACATCGAAGTTGTCCACCTTGACCGTGCCGAAGGTCGGTGGGATATAGCCGGTGGTGATACGCATGGTAGTGGTCTTACCCGCGCCATTCGGCCCCAGAAAGCCGACAATCTCGCCGTCGTTGACGGTGAAGCTGATGTCGCTCACAGCCCGGTATGGGCCATAGTATTTGGTCAGGTCTTGCACCTGTATCATAGCTGGTTTTGCTCTCCTTCAGGGCGCAGCCTAGTACGCCCGCTAATTACATCGGATCAGGCTGGCATATTCTATAGGAAAGGCGTGGCAGTGTCAAGGCTGTTATTGTAATAGCTGATTAGAGGTGGATTAGAAGGGGGATTGAGGGCCGAGGACTGAAGACTGAGGATTGGGTAGTAAAAAGCCTCTCCCAGCGGGAGAGGTTTGGTGAGGGAGAAATCTTGACTAAGAGCTTGGCCGGGGCTAAACGTGGCTATCAGAGTAGGTTACAATAGGCATTGTTGCGCTTCACCATTCTCCCTCACCCTGCCTCTCCCGCTGGGAGAGGGGTAACTGCTTGCTGCTTCACCATTCTCCCTCACCCTGCCTCTCCCGCTGGGAGAGGGGGTAACTGCTTGCTGCTTCCCCATTCTCCCTCACCCTGCCTCTCCCGCTGGGAGAGGGGTAACTGCTTGCCACTTCACCATTCTCTCGCTGGAAGAGGGGTAACTGTTTGCTGCTTCAATTGATAAAGTCAGCCGGGTCAATATTGGCACACTCGGTATGGCTGGGGTTGACCGTTCCATAGGCAATGCCTTGCTTCACCACATCGGCGGGACGCTGGCAACGCCACACCTCGTAATGAACGTGCGGGCCGCTGGACCAGCCGGTGCTGCCCATCTGACCCAGCACATCGCCAGCATTGATTGCCTGGCCCGACCTGGCGTATACCTTCTGGAAGTGGCCGTAGACGGTGTTGTAGCTGATGCCGGTGGTGGGGTCAATGTAGCCGAGGATATAGACTGCATTGCCATAGCCGGTGCCATCACCGCGATCCGCCAGCGTGCCAACGATACCGTTTTCGGTGGCATGGAGCGGCGAACCGAAGGCGTTGACATTGTTGACGAAGGCAAAGTCCAACGCGCCGACGTTCGTACCCTCGTTGACGCGGTGCTGCTGCCAGTTCTGGGTGATCAGCCAGTCGCTGCGGGTGGGGTCAATAGGGCGGCCATGCGGGCGGTCATTCTCGCCACCAGGGATGCTGCCCGCGACAGCCAGCTGTGCCGGAGCAAGTGTAATCGCGCCAGCGGTATTCCCGCTGGCCGATACGCCGAACACGGCCTCCGGCCCGCCATCGCCCCCTCGCCAGGCGCTGAGAATGGGCGTGGGCGATTGTCGTTTGGCAACAACCGTGCCGAACGTTGCCAGACAAAGCGCGGCCAGTATCATGAGCGCCAGCGAACCCCGCCCTGGCAAACTGATTTTTCCCAGCAACATTGCAATCCCTCTGCTTTCGCGTTGTATATGTGGCATTTAGATTATAACGCACATATGTTCTATTGTCAATGAGCTGCAGCCAACGAATATGATGCAGAAGTTGCAAAGGGTCAAATATGGCGAAAACTCAGTCTGCGTGCTATACTTGCATTACGATGGTTGGTTCAGGGTCAGTGGCATAGGTGAAAGGCGAGAGATGGTTAATAACAGCAAAATAAAAGGGATATGGCTACTAACTGCTGCGCTCGCCGCGCTATGGGGCGGCAATGCGGCAGCTAGCACGCCTACACCCCCACCCAGCACCATCTGGATACCTGCACCGAACACAAGCTGGCAGTGGCAACTCTCCAGCCTGCCCGTGGATCAGTCGGTGGACGCGGCGATGTACGATATTGACCTGTTCGACAACCCCACCAGCACGGTTGCCTCGCTGCACGCCCAGGGTCGCCACATAGTTTGCTACCTCAACGCGGGCGCATGGGAGGATTGGCGGCCCGATGCCGCACAGTTTCCCGACTCAGTGAAGGGCAATCCTCTACCCAACTGGCCCGGCGAACGCTGGTTGGACATTCGCCAGCTTGCCATACTGGAACCGTTGATCAACGCTCGCCTGGATTTGTGTCAGCAAAAGGGCTTCGATGCAGTCGAGCCAGACAACATAGACGGCTACAGCAACGATACTGGCTTCATCATCAGCTACCAGGACCAGATCGCCTATAACACTTTCCTCGCCACCGCCGCGCACGCTCGTGGCCTATCTATTGGCCTGAAGAATGATATGAGCCAGGCAAGCGACCTGCTACCCAGCTTTGATTGGGCGCTCAACGAGGAATGCTTCTATTATGCCGAATGCGATACGCTTGCCCCCTTCACCAGAGCGGGCAAGGCGGTGTTCAACGTAGAGTACAACCTCGACCCCAGTCAATTCTGCGCCACCGCCAATCAGCTTGGCTTCAACTCGCTACGCAAGAACCTCAGCCTCGATGCCTATCGCGTCTCCTGCCGGGGCGGCGCTACCCCTACTCCCTCGCCAAATCAGTCGCCGACTGCTACACCAACTCCCTTTGGCACACCCAACATAATCCCCACCGACTGCGCCGATCCATTCACCGATATAAGCAACGATGTCTTCTACCCCGCCATTCATCGCCTCTACTGCGCTGGCGTGGTCAATGGCGCGGACACAACCCATTTCAGCCCCACCGCATCGGCTACCCGCGCCCAGTTTGCCAAAGTAATCGTCCTCAGCTTCGGCCTGACCCTGGCTACCCTGCCCGCGCAACCCTCGTTCAGCGATGTGCCAACCAGCTACTATGCCTTTAGATACATTGAGGCGGGCGTGACTGCCGGTATCCTCAGTGGCTACTCCGCGTCGGAGTGCCAGCAAGCGGGCGCAACCTATCCCTGCTACCTACCGTCTCGCCTTATTACCCGTGCCGAGCTAACTAAACTGGTAGTGATTGCCGCTGGCTACCCCTTGACCACCCCGCCCATCCCCAGCTTCGCCGATGTACCAGCCGATTACTTCGCCTATAGCTACATCGAAACCGCGCATCGCGAGGGCATCATCAATGGTAGCGACGTGAACCACTTCGCCCCCAACCTGCCCATCCGCCGCGACGAGATGTGCCAGATTGTTTATCGGGCCAGGAGCATCTAATGTACAGCGAAAACCGTATTATCATCAATGCCCCCATGCCAATCATCTTTGCGGCTAGCGCCAACATCGAAGACTGGCCGCGCATCCTCAACCACTATCGTTACGTTCGTCGTCAAATCTGGCCCGATGGCCGCACCGTATACGCTATGTCGGCCTGGCGTAACATCTGGCCGGTTAACTGGACCAGCACCCAGGAGGTCATCCCCCCCGATCAGCCCGGTGGTCCGCTGGTGCGCTACAAGCACGTCGCAGGCATCACGCGGGGTATGGACGTGGAGTGGAACTTCACCCCCACCAGGCAGGGTATACTTGTTCGCATCAGCCACGATTTTCACCCTGGCTGGCCGCTAATCAACGGTTGGCCCACCCAGCTTGTGGTCGGCCACACCTTCGTGGAGAATGTTGCCGCCAAAACCCTGCGTGGGGTGAAGAGCTATGCCGAAATCGAAGGCATGAGGTATGAGGTATGAGGGGATTTGTCGTAGAGGCGGGTTGCACTCGCCCAACCCAGCTTATGTGCGGGCTGCGCTCGCCTAAGCACAAAGGAACATAAATGTCCAACCATCGTGTTGTTATTACTGGAATTGGCGCACTTACCCCGATTGGGCATGGGCGCGAGGGCCTGTGGGATGGCCTGCATCGCAGCGGATCGGCGGTGCAGCACATTAACCGCTTCGACCCCACCGGCTATCGGTCACAGAACGCCGCGCAAATCAACGATTTCGACCCACTCACCTACATGGACGAGCGTCGTTCCCACCGCCTGGATCGCTTCGCTCAGTTCGCCCTCGCCGCTTGCCGCCTGGCAATCGCCGATGCAGGCATCGAGTTGAACCGCGCCGAGGCGGAGCTTGCTGGTATCTACCTGGGCAGCGCCCTGGGCGGTATAATCTATGCCGAGGATCAGCATACTAACTATATGCGCGAGGGGATGCACGCGGTAAGCCCCACGCTGGCGGTGGCAGTATTCGGCGGAGCCAGTTCTTCTAACGTGGCCCTGGAATACGGCTGGCATGGGCCTAATGTGGCGAACGCTAACGGCTGCGCCAGCGGCGCAATTGCGATTGGTGAGGCCGCCCGCTTGATTCGCAGCGGTCAGACCCCGGTGATGCTGGCGGGAGGGGTGGAAGCGCCGATTGCGCCGCTAACTTACGGTGCGTTCAGCATCATCAAGGTAATGTCCAGCCGCAACAACGATCCCGCCACTGCCAGCCGCCCCTTTGACCGGGGTCGCGACGGCTTCGTGATGGCGGAGGGAGCGGGTGTGCTGGCGCTCGAAGATTATGACCACGCCAGGGCGCGTGGCGCACACATCTATGCCGAAGTGCTGGGCTACGGCACCACCACCGATGCCTATAGCATGACCGCCCCGCTACCTAGCGGCGAACAGGCCGCCCGCGCCATCACTATTGCGCTCCAAGATGCGGGTCTCGAAGCGGCGACGATCGGTTACATCAACGCGCACGGCTCATCCACAACGCTCAATGATGTTACCGAGGCGAAGGCCATCCATCTCGCGCTGGGTACCGCTGCCGAGCGCATCCCGGTTAGCGGCACCAAGGGGCTGCACGGTCACGCCCTGGGGGCAACTGGCGCAATCGAAGCGGGCATCTGCGCTCTCGCTATCCAGCGTGGTTGGTTGCCACCCACCTGCAACCTGCAAACCCTCGACCCCGATGTAGATCTGGACATTATCCGGGGCGAGGGCCGAGAACAGCAGGTGCAATATGTTCTATCCAACTCATTCGGCTTTGGCGGTATCAATGCCAGCCTGGTGTTTGGTCGGGTTTAGATTGCAGTTTACCCATTGACAAATAAACGCTTCTGCAATATGATAGCCAGGTGGAGGATTGGCTAACCTCCACCTGGCTTTTGTCACTTTTAGAGAAAGGATCACATAAATGTCTGTAAAGGGTATCCTCGGTTTGGCCGCAGTTGGGCTGCTGCTGATTATTGGGTTGAGCGGCAAGTTTGACGCATCGGCAGGGCAGGCCAGCGCATCGGTTTTGCAACCCCCAACTGGCTACGCCCCTGCAGTTGCCTCCCCCACCCCGGCCTGTGGCCCGGCCTGGAACGTGATCAGCACCACCAACGTCAGCACTCTCACCAATCAATTGCTAGGCATCAGCGCTGCTGATGCTAGCCATGTATGGGCTGTGGGTGATTACCTGCAAAATGTACTACCCAATCCCATCCATCGCACTCTGATCCAGCAGTGGGACGGCAATCAGTGGAATATCGTAGCCAGTCCCAATGCCAGCGCCAACGACAACACGCTCTCTGGTGTGGCCGCATTGGCGATTACCGATGTTTGGGCGGTGGGTTCATATTCCAGCACCAATGCTTACCAGACCCTCACCGAACACTGGGATGGGGCAAGCTGGCAGGTAATTACCAGCGCCAATGTGGTGACGAACCATATCAACCAGCTTAACGCGGTGGCGGGCCGGGGTAACACCCGCTGGGCGGTGGGCGGCTATAAAACCATCGGCGACTATCTCACTCTGGCGGAAGTCTGGAACGGCAGCAGTTGGCAGGTGGTCAGTAGCGCCAGCCCCGGCTCAGGCGACAACGTGCTGCTCAGTGTCTCCTCCTCAGTGAGTGGCACCTGGGCGGTTGGCTACTGGGCCAACATAAACGGCGCTAGCCATACCCTGATCGAGCAATGGAACGGCGTTAGTTGGCAACAGGTAAGTAGCCCCAATGTGGGCAACGGCACTAATATTCTCAATGCCGTGGTCGCCACCAGCGACGGCAATGCCTGGGCAGTAGGTTACTCCTTTAACGGAAGCGTGGCTGCGCCACTGATCGAACGCTGGGATGGCAGCGCCTGGCAGGTAGTTAGCAGCCCCTCGTTTGGGGTAAATGCACAGCTTACCGCGATTGCCGCTAATGCCCCCAACGACATCTGGGCGGTGGGCGGTAGCCTGAGTGGGCTGAATACATCTGCGCCCCAGCCGCTCCAGCGAACCGCCCCCAACCGGGTTAACAGCTACGATACCTTGATCGAACACTGGAATGGCGCTACATGGAGCTTGTCGCCCAGCCCCAGCGTCGGTAACGACAGCTTCCTTAACGCAGTGACCACCGTTTCCAGCAACGATGCCTGGACAGCGGGCTACAACAACATCAACAGCACCAACCAGACCCTGGTCGAACGCTACACCGCCACCTGCCCACCCAGCCCCACCCCTACCGACACGCCAGCTGTAACCGCCACCCCAACCGACTGCGCTAATCCATTTGGGGATATTAACGGCAATATCTTCTACACGGCCATCCACACCCTGAACTGCCGGGGGGTGATTAACGGCACCGATGCCATTCACTACTCGCCCGGCGGCACTTCCACTCGCGGGCAGTTCGCAAAGGTGGTGGCGCTGGGCTTTGGCCTGCCGCTTTACACCCCCAATAGCGGGCAGGATTTCACCGATGTGCCAGCCAGCTACTTCGCCTATGTCTACATTGAGAGTGGCTACCATGCGGGTATTCTCGGCGGCTTCGATGCGAATAGTTGCGCCGTTCACAACGCGCAATTCCCCTGCTACCTGCCCAATATCCCCATCACCCGTGGACAGCTAACCAAGCTCGTCGTCAACGCAGGGAGTTACTCCTTGATTACCCCAGCGGCAGGGCCAACCTTCACCGACGTGCCACCCAGCAATGTGTTCTACGTCAGCATAGAGACGGCGGCTGCCAACCACATCGTGGGCGGCTACTCCGACCACACCTTCCGACCCAACAACAACATCCGTCGCGACGAGATGGCCCAGATCGTCTATGCGGGAATCGTCAACAAGCCCTAACGCAGGATTAAGGGCGGGGGATTTGAGGACGGAGGACTGGGTAAAGCTGTATAAAACGGATGGGGACGCATCGCAAGCTGCGTCCCCATCTGCTGTAGAAGGTAGGTGTGCGTCATGTTCTTGCCGAGCAAGCGTTCAGCAGGGACTAACTGTTGTTCACCCTTGTCGTGTATGCTAGAACGATGCGCTTTTCTTTTGCAGTAGCGCAGCGTTGCAAAACCCATCCTGCCCTGCTATAATCTTTCTTGCCGTAACCCAATATGGTGCCGGGGTGGGTTGCAACCGCCCCAATATAGAGGAGGCAGAGAGATGGCAGCAACCGGAGCTAGTCTGCTCAGTTACGTGATCTACGCGATCCTGTTTGTTATCGCCTGGTCCGCGTTCGCCAATCGCGTCGGCCAACTGGTGGCCCTGGTGGGCATGGGCCAGGCCGCCCACTCTGGTAACCACTGGGGGCGCATCCGCGACTTTGTAGTCTTCGTGGTTGCCGAGGCCAAGGTCTTGCAAAGGCGGCTGGCGGGCTTCGCTCACCTGCTGGTCTTCTATGGCTTCATCCTCATCACCATCCAGAGCGCGATGATGTGGGTACAGGGCTTCTTCCCCGATCTGGAGATCGGCTTCATCGAGTTCAACCCTCTCTACGTGCTACTGCTCGACCTTTTCGATGCCATCGTCATCCTCTCGGTCATCTACTTCGCTTTCCGCCGCCTGGTGTTGCGCCCTCGCGCCCTCACCCTCAGCCTGGATGGGCTATTCATCCTGGTGTTGATCTTCTTCAGCGCGGCCAGCGACCTGACCACCAATTCGTTTCGCTACGCGCTCGCGCCGCTGACCATGCCGCATAGCGGCTACGCCCAGGTTGCGCCCTGGGCCTTTATCTCCAACAACCTCGCGGGCTTGTTGCAAGGTGCAGGCTTCACCATCGGCGACTTGCAAGCGGGCTTCAACTTCGGCTGGTGGTGGCATACCCTCACCATCCTGTCCTTCCTCGTCTACATCCCCTACAGCAAGCATCTGCATATGTTCACCGCGCCACTGACCACCTACTTCCGCAACAAAACCCCCAAGGGAATGCTGCCTATGATCGAAAACATCGAGGAGCAGGAGCATTACGGAGTGAGCGAGATTGACCAGTTTAGCTGGCGCAACCTGCTGGATCTGACCGCCTGCACCGAATGTGGTCGCTGCCAGGAAGCCTGCCCCGCCTACGCCACCGGCAAACCGCTCAACCCCAAGATGGTCATCCTCGACCTGAAAGATTATATGCTGGAGCAAGGGCCGAAGCTGCTCAAGGCGCGGCAGATGGAGGCGGTGCCGCCTGCCAGCCAGATCAACGAAGACCGCATGAGCGACGCTGCCCATCGCGCTCACGATATGAATGTGGCCGAGGTCGCCATGGTCGGTGGGGTTATTACCGATGATGTGTTGTGGGCCTGCACC
This sequence comes from Chloroflexia bacterium, assembly GCA_038230695.1. Classification (GTDB taxonomy): domain Bacteria; phylum Chloroflexota; class Chloroflexia; order QHBQ01; family QHBQ01; genus QHBQ01. Next base: position 17,279 of record JBBRMT010000012.1, on the reverse strand, counting down.
ACCTGCCAGGCGTGCATCAACGCCTGCCCGGTGTTCATCGAGCCAATGTCGCGCATCGTGGATATGCGTCGCTATCTGGTGCTGGAGGAGAGTCGCTTCCCCTCCGAGGTCAATCGCACCTTCAACAACATGGAGCGCAATGGCAATCTGTGGGAGTTCCCCAACAGCCAGCGTGGCGACTGGGCCAAGCCGCTGAATATACCCACCCTGGCGGAAGCCCCCGATGCGGAGATCGTCTTCTTCGTGGGCTGCTTCGGCTCCTTCGATGCCCGCAATCGCAAGACGGTGGAGGCGTTTGCCCGCATTCTACAAGCGGCAGGCATCAAGTTCGCTATCCTGGGCAAAGAGGAAAAATGCACTGGCGACCCGGCGCGGCGTATCGGCAATGAGTATCTCTACCAGACTCTGGCGCAGGAGAATGTGGAGACGCTGAATAGTTACAAGGTAAGTAAGGTTGTCACCGCCTGCCCCCACTGCTTCAACACCATAAAGAACGAGTATCCCCAGTTCGGCGGCCACTACGAGGTGCTGCACCACACCCAATTGATTGATCAGCTGATCAAAGAGGGGCGCATCCAACTGAGCAACTCGATTGACGAGCAAGTGACCTATCACGACCCCTGCTATCTGGGTCGCTACAACGATGAATACGACGCGCCCCGCGAGATCCTCGCCGCCATTCCCGGTATCCGCCTCGAAGAGATGCCACGTAACCGCCAGAAGAGCTTCTGCTGCGGAGGTGGCGGTGGGCGCATCTTCATGGAGGAAAACATCGGCAAGCGCATCAACAACGTGCGGATGCAGGAGGCCGCCGACACTGGCGCAACCACCCTGGCTGCTGCCTGCCCCTTCTGCATGAGTATGTTCGAGGATGGGCGTAAGGCGATTGGCGTGCAGGAGCAGATCCGCACCCAGGATGTGGCCGAACTTGTGGCCCGCTCCATGGCTCCTCGCCAACCCGGCCAGGCCGCTGCCATCCCTATGCGGGGCAAGGAGTAATTTTACATTATTGTTGTTGAACGTTGAATAGTTGGATCACAGATGGGGCGCACTGGTGTGCGCCCTTTTCATATTGCCTATCCATGGGGATGGTGTTTATTAACTAAATAATATTATGACAGCAAATAAACATAACATCAACTCCACTAACGCGGGCTTTTAACATCTACCAGGCAATAATATTCGTATCCCATCCTTGCTTGCAAACAGCGATCAGCATAATGAATTATGTTAACTAGCAAGGCTAAGTTACCGTTCCGATGAGGCATAACGTTATTCTCTGCATCCGTTTCCTACATCATCAAACCTGCGAGAATTAGATTACCATCATCAGCAAGAGGATGGCGGCCCCCAGCACCAGAATGCTGAATAGCAAGGTAGTGAAGGCATCGCTGGAATTGTGGTTAGCTGAATTATTCATTCTGAGACCTCTTTCTGCAACCATATCTTAGCATATCGAGAGGCACACTTGTGCCAAATACTATACAGATTGAGTGTGCTTTAGGCTACACATTGATTGAGCAGGTGGCAAGTTGTCACTGGCAGGTATATCAACCCTGGTGATGCGGCATTGCTCTACGGTATATGATACCCGATAAGTTGCAAACTTGCAAGTAGCCATGCGTATTTGCAAGTAGCCAATTCTTCTGTTTACCCTAGCCAATTTGGGGGGTAAGTGACATATAGAGGTGACAATCTGATGTGCAGTACCTGATGGATAGTGTGCAAACCGAAACCGGGCCAGGTATCGCTTAACACACAAGACAAAGGGATGACCGGGGTATTGAGAGGGCAGGAATAGAGGAAGCGCATGATCAGCCACGCTGGAAGTGGGATTCTTCCCCAGTCAGAGTCGGATGTACGTGGGTTGATACCCGCCAATGTATCGCAAAATGAAGGTAATACAGCGCTTGGTAACAACATTCAACAGCAATATCACTATTATAACAAGTACATTGAGCGAGAAATGCGCGAGAATGATCTTGCCCAGATAATCAAGGCGCTAGCGCAGCTGATCCTGGCGGCTGGCTATGTTGTTGCGCTAGTTACCAGCCTGATTATGCTGCTGCGCCTGGTGGCGATGATTACAGGTGGCTAGAGATTATCATTTTATCAATTTTCTGGCGGTGGCTTCCTCAATATATGCTAGCAATTCATCGAGCGGGCGGGTATTGAGGATGTCTTTGGCTTCGGCCCAGCCGCGCCGCGCCATCGCCACGCCCAGTTCAGCATCGAGGCGGTAGGCATCGGGATGGTGGGCATCGCTATCTATGGTAAACATTACCCCCGCCTGCACTCCCCAGCGCACGTACTGTGGGTCGAGATCGAGGCGGTCGGGCGAGCCGTTTATCTCCAGACAGGTGCCGGTGGTAGCGGCGGTGGCGATTACCTGCTCAAAATCAAGGTCGGCAGGTTCGCGCTGGCCGAGTAGCCGCCCGCTGGGGTGGGCGATAATATCCACATTAGGGTTACGCATCGCTCCTACCATGCGGGCAGTGACCTGCTCACGGGGCTGGCGCAAACCAACATGGACGCTGGCAACCACCACATCCAATTCAGCTAGCACCTCATCGGGATAGTCGAGGCTGCCATCTAGCTTGATCTCCATTTCGCAGCCGTGCAGCAAACGGAAGTTTAGCCCCTCGGCCTGGAACTGAGCATTCAGTTGCTTGATTATCTCAGTCTGCTCTCGCACCCGTGCAATGGTCAGGCCGTTGGCAACAAACAGACTGACGCTGTGATCGGTCAGGTTGGCATATTTGTAGCCGAGGTCGGCGGCGGCGCGGGCCATCTGCTCGATGGGCTTGACCCCATCCGACCAATCGCTATGCAGGTGCAGGTCGCCGCGCAGGTCATCAACCGTAACCAGGTTAGGCAGCGTCCCGGTAATGGCCGCCTCGATTTCGCCGTTCGCCTCGCGTATCTCTGGGGGGATGAGCGGCAGGCCCAAAGTGCCGTAAACATCGGCTTCGGTGGCACAAAGTATGGTATCGGCAGTGGGCTGGTGTTCACGGTCAACCGGGGTCAAGCCGTATTCGTTGATCATGTAGCCACGTTGCAGGGCGTAGTTACGCAGGTCAATGTTGTGCTGGCGACTGCCAGTGAAGTGCTGCAGTAGTGAGCCATAACGAGTTGGTTCCAGTACCATCAGATCAACGCGCATCCCATTACGCAGGCGGATGCTACTCTTGGTATCACCCTCGCTGATAATCTCATCGGCCTGGGGCAACGCGGCGAACGCCTGCATCGCGCTGAGGGGATTGGCAGCTGTCACCAGGATGTCAATATCGCCAATTGTTGGCTGACGGCGGCGCAGGCTGCCCACCGCTTCGATGTGGGTAATATCGGGGACACGAGCCTTGAGCGTGGCAATCAGTTCGCGTACCACCGGCAGCACTGCGCCGATGGGCAGGCGGTCAGAGGCGCGGCGTAGCGTCTCGATGCCCAGGATGATGCGCTGCTCCATCTTTGCGCCAAGCCCAGGCACAGTACGCACCCGCCCCTCACGGGCCGCCGCCTCTAGATCGCCCAGGCTAGTTACGCCCAGCTTCTGGTACAGGGTGAGCGCAGTGCGGGGGCCAACTTCGGGGATGCGGGTCATGGCAATCAGGCCGGGTGGCACTTCGGCGATCAGTCGCTCATGGAAGGCTAGATGGCCCGTTCGCATCAATTCGTCAATCTTGCCTGCAATCGCATCGCCTACGCCGGGGATATCCTTCAGCCGCCCCGCCCGCCATACCTCGCTGAGATCAGCGGGCAGGTTGAGCAACGCATCAGCGGCGCGACGATAGGCACGGGTCTTGAAGCTCGACTCGCCCTTTATCTCTAGCATATCGCCGATCTCGCTGAGGATGCGGGCAACATCTACTGCAGTGCTGTGCGCCTGAAACTCGTCGGCCACGAATACCCCTCTCCCTTCTCGCTCCCCTACCAGGACAAGGGGGCATAAAGGCGAACACGGTTCACCTTTATGCCTTTCCTTCAAACCTCAAACCTCAGCACTAATCAACCCTGAACGGGCGCAAGGTATTCTTCGCGCAGGATGTCGTCATCGTCGTCTTCATCCTGGTCGCGCAGCAAAAAGACGACAAACGCGGCGATCAGGCCGATGATTAGCAGCAGCGGCGCGGGCAGGCCGCCACCATGCGACTCCTCAGCGCCCTTGCTATAGTTGTGCAGCCACTGGACTATATCCTGATCTTCTTGCAGGTGCTTCGCCAACACATCGGCAGCGCTGTCATCCACTGCGCCGATATGATCTGTAATCGCCTTGATGCCCATGCCCTCGCCACGCAGGGTATCATCAGCCGACTTGTAGCTGGGCAGCGGGCCAGTGGCCTTCTGCTTGAAGACGGGGATGGCTTCAAGCGGTGAATGCTGGTTCATTTTGTCGAGGTCGCCGCCGCGATCCTCGTAAAGTGTCTGCAAGTGGCGCAACTGGCGTTCGTGAGTTTGGCGAAAGCTGGCGTACTGCTTGCGTAGCTTGCCGTCGGCCACCTCCTCGGCGGCCACATCATAGGCGGTGATACCCATATTCACGCCTTTAATTAGCTCTTCGAGCGCCTTCAGTTCCTTCTTGTTGGCTTTCTTGTCTGCCATGGTTCTCTCCTATTCATATATTCGTTTTTACGGTTGTGCTGATAACGGCAAGCAATATGTATGCCAGCCACAACGCGCACGTTTACGCTGTGTTGCTGTATTATAGAAGCTGGGTTGCGCCCTTGTCAACGCCAGCCAAAAACCCTTATTCCTTGTCCTTGATGAACTCATCGAAGAAGGTTAGGGTGCGCTGCCAACTGTCATCGGCAGCGGCCTGGTTGTAGGTGGCCTTAAGCTCCTCGTTGAAGAATCCATGGATCGCGCCGGGATACACTTTGATGCTGAACGGCTTGTCGAGTCGCTTCAGCTTCTGGGCCACCTTGAGCGCGGTTTCCGGCCCGCTACCCGCGCCAGGGAAGTCGCGTTCGCCGTAGCTACCCACGATGGGGCAAGCGTTGGCGAGTTCGTCGAGGTCACGTGGGGCGCGACCATAAAAGACGCTGGCGGCACGGGTTTCATCGTCGCGACAGGCCATCAACATGGCGTAGCCACCACCGAAGCAGAAGCCTATCACCCCGATGCGGTTGGCATCCACACCGATCAGCCCTTGTAGATAGGCGCGGGCGGTTTGCAAATCATCGAAGCCACTACCCCGCCCGTCGCGCAGGATGCCTTGCATCATAATACGCATGATGCAGATGGCTTTGTTGCCTCGTGAGAACATATCAACCACCAGCGCGGTGTAGCCTTCCGCCGCAAAGCGATCGGCGGTGTGGCGAATCTGATGGTTCATGCCGAAGATTTCGTGAATGATCAATACGCCAGGGTGCGGACCAGGGCCGTCCGCCTCGCTAAGATATGCTTTCAGCCCATCAAACTCGATGTCCCGGCCAGTCAGTTCATCTGATGCCGCCATAACGCCTCCAATATAGATGGATTAGGTTTAAGTGCTTTAGGGAGGGATAAAAGGCAATCATACCTCGTACCTCATGCCGCTAACCGAAGCCCAGCCAACCGAACCATGAGCGCAGGGTAAGGCTAATGTTGGGCAGCATCTGCAGGTTGCTGAGTTGCTGCCAGATGAGCAGCGCGGCAGTGATGCCTTCCAGAGTGAGGGCTGCGCCGAGCAACAGGTGGCCGCGCAGTATCTGCCAGCGGGTAGGCTCCGCCGTGGCCCTTACCTTGACTTGCCTTTCACCGCCATTGCTGACAATACTAAGAGTAGCAATTTGATCGCCAACAGTCGGGACGAAGATGTAGACGTGGGCAACGTACCAGAGGGCCAGCAGTTGGGGCAGCAGTAGCGCGACCCCAGCTACCACAAGGGCAATCCAGCCGCCCAGTACGAAGGCAATCGCTAGCGCCGCTGCCACTAGCATTGCCAGTATCAGGTTAGTGCGAACAGGGTTGCGCCGCGCTGCACGAAAGAGTGGGCGATACACGTTGGCAATCGGCTGCTGTTTACGCGCCAGAGGCAGCCGATCGTGACGCAGGCTGACATTGATGCTACGCACATTGCCGCCCTGGGTGGTGTCAAAGGTGCTGAGATCGGGTTGCAGCCAGGCTTTGTTCGAGCGAACCTTGCCCAGCAATGAGCCACTGCCCGCATTAACCAGGCTGACCCGCCGCTGAATGAGGCCGACATCGCTGCGCCGCGCTTTCACATCGGCGGGGCGCACCGCACCGAAGTCCAGTTCGTTCGACGATAGGATCAGGCGCGGCTGCACCAGGGCGCGTTCCTCGGCGGCGGCAGTGTCGTCACGCCGCTTCTGGGCGCTGGTCAACGGCCCGCTGCGGGTGCGTGTCGGGCTAGCCGTAGGGCGGTTAGCCTGCACCTGCGTTGCGGTGCGGCTGGCAGGGGTGGCACGGCTTGCCTGCGTCGGCGGGCGACTGGCGGCAGATTGCTCTTTAGTCGGCTTGGCCTGGGTTTTGGTGTCTGCGCGGCCCAGCATCGCAACCTTGAAGCTGTCGGCATCGGGCCAACGGGCAGCGGCATCAGTGCTGGTTGCCTTGAGGATAGCTTTCTCCACCGCTGGCGGCACACCAGGGTTGACATCGCGGATCGGCCCAAAGTTGAAGGGATTGAGGCCGGGGTCGCGGCGGGTAAGCAGGTGGTGCAGGGTCGCGCCAAGCGCGTATATGTCCGAGCGGGCATCGGTCTGGTCGCGGCCATATTGCTCCGGCGGCGCGTATCCTGCCGTGCCGAAGGTGGTGGTGTCGCGGGTTTTTCCCGGCTGGTGAAAGCGGGCGATGCCGAAGTCAATTAGCTTGACCTGCTCATTGCCCTTGCTGTCGCGCAGCAGCATGATGTTGCCGGGTTTGAGGTCGCGGTAGATGATGGGGGGCTGTTGACGATGCAGGTAGGAAAGGACATCGCATAGCTGGGTGGCGATCGGCTGCACTCTCTTCCAGTCGAGAGGGTTGGGCGACTCATCAATCACCTGCTGCAAGGTACGCCCCGCCACGAACTCCATTACCATATAGTATCGGCCACCAATGTTGAACAGGTCGGCCACTTTGGGCAGGTTGGGGTGGTCGAGGGTACGCAGAATGGTAGCCTCGCGCTGGAAATCGGAGATGGCCTGGTCGCGCTCATCGGGCAGCAGCGACGACTCGCTCATCTCTTTCACCGCCCACCTCTTGCCACTTATCAAATCGCTGGCTTCGTACACCGCGCCCATGCCACCCACCGCCAGGCGGCGCAGAATGAGATAGCGATCGCGCAGGGTGGTGTTAGGGGGGAGCTGGCCGGTGCCTCCCGCACGGGCGCGGCTGACATCAGCAAGTGGGGTAACGCCATTGCTGCCTTTGCCAAGCGGCTGGCCGCAGTTCTCGCAGTATGCTTCGTTGGCGGTGGTAGGGTGGCCGCAGTGGGGACAGGGCATGGTCGCGCTAGCCCCCGCAGCAATGGATACGCCCGCGCCGGACAGACTTGCGCCGCAGGTCGCGCAGAAGGCGGCCTGCGCCCGATTGACGCTGCCACAGTTGGGGCAGACGACGGTTTCAGCGGTCGAGCCGCTGGGTGAGGCGGCGGGTAGCGTACTTTATCTCCTTCGCGCCTTCGGCGGATACCTGGCCCTGGCGTTCAAGGTTGTTGGCCTCGCGCTCCGCCGCGCCCGCCATCTCGGCCTCGCCCATCTGCAAGAGGCGGGTAGCCGCCTGGCGCAACTTGGTGGTGGCGGCAGGAATGTCGCCCGCCGCCGCTTCGTTGAGGGCGCGGGTTTGCAACTTACTGACCGAAACGCGCTCCACGAAGTTCATCACCTGGGCATCCATCTGTGCGGCGCGGCTGGCATCGGCGGTATATTCGAGCATCGCAGCGGCGGCTACACTCTGGCGGGCCGCGCCGGGCATCTCGTAGCTGAGATTCAGTTCGGCGATACGATAACTGCCCGCTGGTCGGGCTGGCACCAGCAGTTCGAGTAGCGCAGCGGGCGGGTTCTCCGTCTCCAGATCGCGCATCGGGATATTAACCTGGCGGTTCTCCAATGGCAACTGGCCGAGGTCGGAGATAACCGGGCGCACCAGATGGGCGCGGCGTAGCTCTACCCCGCTGGCGAGTTTGACCGCCAGTTCCAGGTGATGGAAGCTGATCGAGGCGACTGCGGACATCTCCTGCTGGAAGGCGGGCGGTATGTCCTTGGGCTGGCGGGCAAAATAGGCGTTACCGCCGCTCTTGTCGGCAATGGCAACCAGCAAGTTTTCGTTGAAGTCGCTGCCAATGCCCATCGTGCTGATCGAGATGCTCTGCGAGGCGGCGCGGCTGGCAAGCGCCACCACCTGATCGGGGTTGAGGGTATAGCCGTCGGTGAGGACGATGAGGCGGTTGAGCGCCCCGCTGCCGAACGCCTTCTGCACCTCGCCCAGCCCTGCGCCAATGCCTTCGGCCATGTTGGTTTCGTCGCCAACTGCGACCGAGTCGAGGTTATCAATCACCGCCTGGAGCGCGTGCTGGTTGCTGCCGTTCTGAGCGGCGGCGAGGACAACGGCGCGACTGGCGAAGGCGATTACGCTCCAGCGGTCATGCGCTTCCAGGTTGCTACCCACGGCATAGAGCGCCTGCTTGACCATCTCCAGGTTGGAGGGCGCGGCGCGGCGGATTTCGTCGGGGATCTTGCGGAAAGACCACACCGGGATGCCGTCGCTGACCACTTCCTTGACCTGACCCATGCGCTGCAACTGGGCGAACTGCTCCTGGCTGAGGACGGGGATAGTCATGCTCTCGCTCTTGTCAATCACGATTGCAAGGTTGAGCGGCAGTTCCATGTTCTGGCCGACCGCTACGGTGGGATTAACCCCCACCAGCAGATAGACCAGCCGCATCCCGCTATCGGCAGGTACGGCGGGAGTGTTAGGCTGAACCCGGAGTGCGAGTTCGTTGGGCATTTTGTTCTCTCCTAAAGATGATATGGCTACTCATCGTCTTGCTTATTTTGCAAGCATCATACCATAATGGACAAGGAGTTGACAAGGAATGTGTCAACGTCAGAAGCCGAATTAAGAACTTTGAATATGAAGTAAGGGCGAGCCAGCGCCCGCCCTACGTTTACTTCACCTCAGCACTGGCGCTAGCGGGCGCTACGCGGCGCACGGCCCTGCTTGGTGGGCAGTGGCTTGCCCTTCTTCGGCCCGCGCTGGGTCTGGCCCGGTGACGATGTCGGCGCGGTCTGGCGTTGCTGGCGCACTTCCTCCTTGTGCTGCGCCTTCTTGCTGGGCGCTTTTTGCTCCACGATACGTGCGCCGAAGATGTTGCGGGCGACGATTGATTGGATGTCGGCCTTTAGCCCGTTGAACATTCGCGCCGCCTCGATCTTGTACTCCACCAGTGGATCCTTCTGGCCGTAGGCACGCAGGCCGATGCCCTCGCGCAACGCCTCCATCTCAGTCAGGTAATCCACCCACAGGGTGTCAATTACCTGCAAGAGAATACTGCGCTCGATGATGCGTAGCTTCTCCTCACCCTCGTCCGCTTCCTTCTTGTCGTAAAGCTCCTCGGCAAGCTCACTCAGCGCCTCGGATAGCTGGTCAGGGGGTAGTTCCCAGATGTCCTGATGGTCGTTGATCATGGGGATGTCGAGCGGTAGCACCTGGCTGATCATAGCGAACATCTGGGGCAGGTTGCGGGTCTTGTCCTCCGTATCTACAAAGGCGTTGGAGTGGGCAATGTCGTTAAGCTCGGCCTTGATTGTCTCCAGCACGCGGTCGCGCAGATTGGTGGCTTCGAGGATGCGGCGACGGTCCTCATAGATGACCGCCCGCTGCTTGTTCATCACGTCGTCATACTGCAAGACGTGCTTGCGGGTGTCGAAGTTGTAGCCCTCCACCTTGGTCTGCGCCCCCTCGATGGCGCGACTGACTGCGCCCGACTCAATGGGCATATCGTCACCCATGCCGAAGCGGGTCATTAGCCCGGCGATGCGATCGGAGCCAAAACGCCGCATCAAATCGTCTTCCAGCGAAATGTAGAAGCGCGAGTAGCCGGGGTCGCCCTGACGGCCAGCGCGACCGCGCAACTGATTGTCAATTCGCCGCGCCTCGTGACGTTCGGTGCCAATCACCGACAGACCCGCGATATTTTCCAGTTCGGGGCGGGGGATGATTACTTCCTCGCGGGCAGCGGCGCAGATCTGCTTGGCCTCGGCCAGGGTTGCTTCCCATTCCTCCTTGCTGAAACCGTGATACTGCAGTTCACTGATGTCCACCTCGGATTCATCAGGCCGCGCCACTAGCTCACCGCTCTGCGCCGCCCGCTTGTCCTTGCGTACTTCCTCTTCGCTAACAGTGGCGTTGATCGCTGCCCGCCGCTCCTTCAGCATATCCATTGCCAATCGTTCGGGGTTGCCGCCCAGCAGGATGTCCACGCCACGGCCTGCCATATTCGTTGCAATCGTAACTACGCCAGGACGGCCCGCCTGGGCAACAATGAGCGCCTCTTGCTCGTGCAGCTTGGCGTTTAGCACGCTGTGAGGCACCCCTCGCTTGTTTAGCAGGTGGCCCAGTTCCTCCGACTTCTCGATGCTGATGGTGCCAACCAGCACCGGCAAGCCTGCATCGTGCAACCGCTGCACCTCCTCGGCCACTGCGTTGAACTTGGCCTCCTCGGTCTTGTATACATAGTCGGCCATATCCTGGCGCTGCACCGGTTTATTGGTGGGGATAGGAGCAACTTCGAGCTGGTAAATCTTGAAGAACTCCTCTTGCTCGGTGAGCGCCGTGCCGGTCATGCCGCCTAGCTTTTTGTACATCCTGAAGTAGTTCTGCACCGTAATCGTGGCATAGGTGACGGTTTGCTTCTGCACGCGCACGCCCTCTTTGGCCTCGATAGCCTCATGCAAGCCATCGGAGTAGCGGCGACCAGGCATCTTGCGTCCGGTAAACTCGTCAACGATCACCACCTCGCCATCGCCCTCGACCACATACTCCTTGTCGCGCTTGAATAGCACCTGGGCCTTGAGCGACTGCTCCAGATGGTGTACCTTATCAGCGTGCAGCAGCGTGCCAGTCTCGCCTTCCTCGTAAAGATTCGCAATACCCAGTTCGCGCTCCACCTTGCTGATACAAGCATCAGTAGGGGTAATCGAGCGTCGCTTCTCATCCACCTCGTAGTCGGCAGGGGTGAAGGTGCGGGCGATCTGGGCAAAGCGGGCGTACCAGTCGGTGGATTTGCGCGAGGGACCGCTGATGATCAGGGGGGTGCGAGCCTCATCAATGAGGATATTATCCACCTCGTCCACAATGGCGAAATAGAGGGGGCGCTGCACGGCCAAGGCCAGATTGGTCGCCATGTTGTCGCGTAGATAATCGAAGCCGAACTCGTTGTTGGTGCCATACGTGATGTCGGCAAGATACGCCTCGCGGCGGGGAATGGGGCGCAAGTAATCGCTGCGCTCATCGCCAGTGACATAGGCGGGGTCGTAGATATAAGCAGTTTCGTGCTGCAAGATACCGACGGTGAGACCCAGCAAATGGTAGATCGGCCCCATCCAGCGAGCATCACGCTTGACCAGATAGTCATTGACCGTGATCAGGTGTGCGCCGCGCCCAGCCAACGCATTGAGGTATATGGGCAGGCTGGCAACCATGGTCTTGCCTTCGCCAGTCTTCATCTCAGCGATGTTACCCCTGTGCAACACATAGCCACCGATTAGCTGTACATCGTAATGGCGCATACCGAGGGTGCGCTGCGCGGCCTCACGCACGACGGCAAATGCCTCCGGCATTACTTCCAGCAAGGCTTCCTCGCCCGCTTGCAAGATGCCGAAATCATCCTTCTCATCGTCCTCAGCGGCTTGCACAGCAGCCAGGTAACGCTCCTGAAACTCGGAACTCTTGGCCCGCAACTCGTCGTCGCTGAGGCGGTTGAACTCGCCCGCCAGCGCATTGACCCGCTTGACCAGCGGCTCGGCTTGCTTGACCAGCTTGTTGCCGCCGTCAAACATATTGCTAACCCACTTAAACATGATTGCTGAACTCCTTTAGCCATAATATGGGCATGATATTAGCGAAGTGGAATGGTATGCGTTTTCTCCTCTACCCAGGGCGTGATAAATCACGCCCCTACATTGTCAGAGTGGCTTTAGGAGCGTGATTTATCACGTCCTGCCGACCCATTGACTACGCTAGGGCAAGGAATTATCTGCAAGCTAATCGGGGAAGGCCACCGGCGCTGCTGCCGAGGCGATGGCGCAGCGGGGCGAATGTAGGGTTGATGCGAAGGAGGTCGAGGCTAATTGAAGCTGCCGAGCGCACGTACAGAGTTGTGGCTACTGCATAAGTCCAATGGCGGGTAAGGAAGTTTTGAGTTTTGAGTTTTGAGTTTTGAGTTTTAGGGGTGGTGATGAGCAGCGAAGCGGATGGCGCAGATTGTGTTGCAGCGTTGGCTTCAGCGGCGCTGCTGGCCTCAGTCCAGCCCTCGGTTTGCGGCGCAGTCGCTGAGGCAGTGGCAGCCGCACCCAACCCGATTGGGCCGAGCAGGGCGATTGTTACTAGCAGTAGGATTTTGTTGATGCGCTTCTCCATACTGCTTAATTATACCATAGATAAGAGGGGAGTTAAAGTGAAAAAATGATTAGTGTGCCACGCTCTTGCCAAGTAAGCGTTGGTAGCGATGAACAACGGTTCGCCCTGCCTGGCCTCTGTCTTCTACCTTCCTTTGTTCTTCTTGACCAGCCGCTGCGAGGCAGTGGCCGCAATCGCGCCACAGGCCACCGCGCCAGTGATGCCAAAGTCGGTCAGCAGCGGCCAGAGCAACAGATAGCCAGCCAGCCAGGTAAAGGCGAATACCACAGCCGCAGCATATGCGCCACGCATCAAGCGGTAATCTCGCTGGGGGTTGCCGCCAGCCCACGACCGACCGGCGAATACGCCCCCAATCGCCAGCACAATAACGGCGATAATGACGATAGTTGGTTCCATGATCTATCTCCTAACCTGTGCTATCATTCAGGATAAGCATGGTGGGCGCTACACCTGGGGGGATAAATCCCGCCCCTACATTTATCACTCAGTTCTCATCACTAATCACTCTTGGTAAGCAGACTATGCACATCGCTAACCTGCTTGAGAGTCTTATCCATCGCCTCGAAGCGGGCCAGGCTACGGGCGATGGTTGCCTCCATGCGCGTGTCAACTTCGCCGAGGCGGGCGGTAAGCACGGTGTCGCGCACCGCAGTGGAAGCCTGCAAGTCGCGCACCTGCCTGGTCACTTCCTCCAGGGCTTGCAGCAGCGCGGCGTTATACTCAACCTGCTGGGCCAGGATTTGCTGCACGTACCAGCGGGGGCCGAGGTTGTTCAGCCGCGTGCGTAGCCAAACCATGCCGGGGATGCGCGAGGTAAACGGCTTCTCCGTCACCAGCCAGAGCGGTTTCAGGTTTTCGATTTTGGAGCGCAGCTTACCGTAAGCATCCGGCGGCGTAGAATGTTGTCCAGTGGGGATGGGCAAGGCCGCCCCGCTGCCCCCTGCCCTTCTGCCTACCTGAGTAGGCAAGGTCAACGCATAGATTTCCATCGAGGCGAGACGGTCAAACTCCGGCATATCCTGCGCGAGACGGATGGCTTCAGCGGGAACGAAGTCGTCGAACAGTTGGCGATGGGTGTAATGCTTGAGGACGAAGCGGAGGCGGTTACGCTGGAAGCCGCGATAATATTGCAGGCTCTGGCGGTCGGTGGTCACAGATTCGTGGTGCAATGCCACGGCGCGAGGCTCATATAGCACCTGCCAGCCCGCTGCCCAGGCGCGGAAGCAAAGGTCAACATCCTCGTAATCGCGGGGGTAGAAGTTGGCATCGAAGTAGTCAATATCATCGAGCATTGTTCTACTCATCACCAGAGCCGCGCCAGTAACGAAATCTGCCGCATGGGCAGCGTCATACTGCCCCTCATCCGGTTCACCATAACCCGTATGCCAGGTGTCCGCCAGGGGATAGCCGAGGTTACCGCCCGCGTGCTGGATGGTGCTTCGGTCGAAGTAAAGGATTTTGCTGCCCACAATGCCGACGCGGGCGGCAGGAGGGGTAGGCTGCGGCAGATGGGGTGGTAGGGCATCGGGATTTATACCCAGGTCGGGTAGGAAAGGACGCACCGATTCACGCAGCCAGGAGGGGCGGGCGCGAGCATCAGGGTTGAGGGTGGCGACCAGCGGGGCATGACCTACCCGCATCCCCAGGTTGCAGCCACCGGCGAAGCCGAGGTTGCGTTCGCTACGCAGCAGTTGCACAATGGGGAAGTCACGGGCAATGAGGTCTGCGCTGCCATCGCTGCTGGCGTTGTCCACCACGGTGATGTTGAAGCTGGGATAATCCATATTCAGCAGCGAACTGAGGCAGTCGGCGATGTAGCCGCCAGTGTTATAGTTAACCACCACGATGTCCACAGCAGGCCAGTCGGGGGGCTGAGGGTTGAGGGCTGAGGGCTGAGTTGTAGGGTTGTTGTTATTCATTTCTTCTTTGCCAGCGGCGCTAGCTGCTCGTAAACTGCCTGCATATTCTGGTAAACGCGATCCCAGGTCATACCGGCCAGCACCTTGCGGCGGCCCGCTGCGCCGAAAGCGGCGGCCAGAGGCTGATCGGTGAGTAGGCGGTCTATGGCAGCGCCCAGGGCGGGTACATCGCCGAAGCGGATCAGCAGGCCGTCGTGGTCGGCGTTGATCACCTCCGGCACGCCGCCCGCGTTCGCGCCAATTACTGGCTTGCCGTAGAGCCATGCTTCCAGGTAGACGATGCCAAAGCTGTCGGTGCGGCTGGGCATGGCGAATACATCGCCAGCGGCGAACAGGCCGCGTTTGTCCGCATCGTTAACCGGCCCCAGTACGTGCAGGCGACGTTGCTCCGCTGCAGGGATGCTGGCGATATGGTTCAGGAAATGGGTCATGGTCGCGCCCGCCAGCACCAGTTCAGCTTCACTGCCTTGCGCCCACAGGTGGCGCATCGCCTCTACCAGATGCACCGTGCCTTTGTCGTAAGCGGTTACGCCCATGCTGAAGACGATGGGACGATCGCCCAGGCCGTATTTAGCGCGAAATGCTGCCCCATCGCCGCCCAACGTTGCTTCAGGATTGATCCCGATGCCGACGCGGTGCATCTTCTGCGGGTCAACACCGCGCCCCGCCAGGTAGTCCCGCTCAAGGTTGGTAGCCACAATCACCGCATCTGCCGCCCGCTCCATCGCCAACTGGTGGCGCATCGTGTAATACTTACGCACCCGCTCGTCATCCGGTTCACCCAGGTGGGTAAATGGTGTCACCACAAAAGGGATGCCCGACCGCTTGGCGTAGCGGTAGCTATGGTAAATCAACGAGTCGAACGGGATATTGGTCGCGTGGATAAGGTCAACCGCCTCCCGATCGTGGCGCAAGGCGTGGGCCAGCGCGGGTACAAGCGGGGTGGTGCGGCATAGCTGCATCAGCAGGCCACTCGTTGCAGGCAGGCGCGAAAGCTCGGCCATCGCTCGGCGCATTAGCGGATAGAACAGGGGGCTGACCAGCGGCAGGCGGCGCACCGGGTAGCGGCTAATCTCTACGCCGTTGTGTGTCTCGCGCCCCCCCTCAGTCCCGCTCTCACGCCTGGACCCTCCCTCTATCCCCCCCGGCGGGGGGGGAGTAGAATCCGCCCCCCCTACCTTGGGGGAAGTGGAAGGCAGGTGCCGTTTGCCTGCGCTCCAAAAGTGTTCGATCCCCCCCGGCGGGGGGGGAGTAGAATCCGCCCCCCCTACCTTGGGGGAAGTGGAAGGCAGGTGCCGTTTGCCTGCGCTCCAAAAGTGTTCGATGTCCCAGGCATCGGTGGTGAAGACGCGCACGCGGTTGCCGTCGCGAGCGAATCGTTCGCTAACCTCCTGAAAATACTGCTCCGATCCACCCACGTAAGGGTAGTAACGCTGGATCACGTGCAGCAGGTTCATGTAGCGGTCTGCCCTGGCCGATCGAGCGGGCGGGCTTGAGTTATTGCGCTAGCTCTTTTAACTTTCAACTTTCAACTTTCTACCCCTTTACCTACTATTCAGCATATTATTAAGCATCAGCGCAACATCCTTGCGAGTGGCGGGGTCGTTGGGGCGGAGCAGTCCATTAGGGGTGGGGCCGATTACCCCATGCGCGTAGGCGGCCTCGACATAGATAAAGAGGGGATTGTTTGCCAGTACATCGCTATAGTGGGCGACGGTGTTGGGGTCGGCGGGCGGCCAGCCTGCGGCCTTGACCATAACGCGAATGGCCTGGATGCGGCTAAGTTTACCGTTGGGGCTAAATTGGTCGCTGGCGATGCCGCTCATCACCCCATGCTCGATGGCGGTCAGTATATCGGCGTAGTAGGGGGTGGAGGGCTGCACGTCGCGGAAGGGGTTGGCGGCATTGGCATCCACCGGCCAACCCATAACTGCCACAACCGCATGAGCGATCTCGGCGCGAGTGACCGACGTATTGGGCGCGAAGTTGCCGCCGGGGGCGGGGTAGAAAGCCTGTCGGCAGATCATCGCGCTGATCGGGCCAAAGTCGGCATCACTGGGCTGCACATCGGCCAGGCTGACCGCGCAAGGAGTTGCCTGCGCGACTGGCGCAATAGCGGTCGGGCTGGCTGGCTCCAATGTGGGGCTGATCGATACGGAAGTCGGGCTGGGTGGCGCGGCGGTGGGAGTGAGCAGCGCGGCATTCGGGCTGGGCGGTGCGATGGTAGCAGTAATCACCATAGCTTGCACAGTAGTCGGGGTTGCCACAAGGCTGCCACCAGTGCTGGTTGAGGTAGCAAGCAGGGCAACCACTGCGGTTGACGTGGGTATAGGCTGGTTAGAGACTGCCTGATGGTTATTCCTGCCCTGGAGGACAACGACGAGTAGCAAGATTAGGATCAGCACGATTATTGCCCCTACCAGATATACGATGCGCTGATTGGATTGGGTAAGTGTGCCGATCACCCGCTGCGCCCCACTGGGGCGGTTGCCCGCCACGTACAGATCGCCGCGCAGTTGGCCGGTCTGGGGATCAACCAGACGCGGCGCGGGGCGTAGCACGGGGGGACGCATGCTGACGTTGCGGCCTACCACGCTGGCATCGGTAAAGGCGGGTAGTGGTGGGTCGCCAAAGGTGCTATTGGTCGCGCCAGAGCGATAGACGGGGTGGAGCGCAGGGCTTATCGGCCATGCGGCGACTCACCCTGTTTAGTAACGCTTGCAACCCTTCGGGACCACTCATGGCACGGGTCTCTTCGAGAAGCAATACGGCGAGCGTCGCGTAATCTTTCGGGAAAAGGTC
>JBBRMT010000011.1:0-40013 GCA_038230695.1 Chloroflexia bacterium | reverse complement strand
TCGGCGGCGGAGCGGGTGGCGACCCCCATGGGATCGGCAGTGTCGCTCTTCTCCACACTGGCAAGGATGAGCAAACCTTCGCGCAGTTCGCTGCTGCGATTGTCGTCGGCGACCGGCTCGTAGATCTTGCTCCGCCCCCGCTCAGTGATGCGGCAGGCGAAATAATCAACATGAATGGCAAGGAAACGCATAAGAATATCCTGGTAATGGCGAAACTATGTAGGTGCGAACCGTTGTTCGCCCTCCACGCGATTGTAACACAGATTGACAGATCGGGCAAAGCCGTTTATATTTATGCGGCATGAACAACGTATCACCTTCCGACATTCGAGTTATCTACATGGGTACGCCGCAGTTCGCGGTGCCGGGGCTGCACGCGCTGGTAACGGCGGGCTATAACGTGGTCGCGGTGGTGACGCAACCGGATCGGCCGATAGGTCGCAGCGGTAGGGCGATTGCGCCGGCAGTCAAGCAGGCGGCGGTGACGCTAGGTTTGCCGATGCTACAGCCAGAGAAGCTGAGGCCGCCCGAGGTGATCGCCCGCCTGCGCGAGTTGCAGCCCGATCTGATTGTGGTGGCCGCCTACGGCGAGATCCTACGGCCCAGCGTGCTAGAAATCGCCCGCTACGGCAACATCAACGTCCACGCCTCGCTGCTGCCCAGGTATCGAGGCGCGTCGCCGATTAGCGCAGCAATCCTGGCGGGCGAAGCGGAGGCGGGGGTCACGATCATGCTAATGGATGTCGGCATGGATACTGGCCCAGCCCTGGCGCAGCGGGCCACGCCGATTGGCCCGCGTGAGACAACCGCCGAACTGACAGCGCGACTGGCGGAGATCGGAGCAATCTTGCTGGTCGAGACCTTGCCCCGCTACCTGAGCGGCACACTCCAGCCTCAGCCACAGGACGATGCAGCGGCCACGTATACCCGCCCCTTGCACAAGGATGATGGGCGAATTGACTGGCAGCAGCCCGCCGCGCAGATCGAGCGAATGGTACGCGCTTACTATCCCTGGCCCGGCGCGTTCACTACCTGGCAGGGCAAGCGGCTGAAGCTATTTGCGGCAAGCGTAGCCGATGCTGTTACCGAGGGCAAACCCGGCCACGTCTACCGCAACGGGCAGCAAGTTATAGTGGCAACCGGCAGGGGCGAACTGGCGCTAAAGCAGGTGCAACTGGAGGGGCGACAGGCCATGGAGATCAAGGCGTTTATCGGCGGGCAACCACAATTGGTTGGCAGCGTGCTGGGTGAAGATAAAGGAGAGCAGCTTGAGCAGCAGTGAACCGCGTATCCCCATCGAAGTAGACAAGCGACCAGTATACCGCGAGGGGCCACGGCTGGGCTGCTCGGCTATCGCTTTGACCGCCATTGTCGCGGTCGCCGCCTTCTACTTTCTGTTTACCCAGGTAACGCCGAAGTGGGTAGCGGGCGGGGCCAGCCTGGTGAGCGGCATATTCAGCAGCGCCTCGCCCACCCCGGCTGGCCCACTGGACACGCCTACGCCATCAGTAACCGACACGCCAGCGCCAACTGCCACGCCCATCAGCGCCACGCTCAACTACGTGCAGGTGGCGAACACCGGCGGGGTGGGGGTTAAGCTGCGTACTGACCCCAAGCAGATAGGGACAAAGGTAATCAGAACCCTGCCCGAAGGTACGGTGGTGCAGGTAATCGGCCCCGACCAGACCAACACCGACGGCACCTGGGCCAACGTGCGTACCCTCGACGAGAACGGTGACATCGGCTGGATTTCGCGGGCCTATCTGACAGCCGCGCCATCGCCCTTACCATCAATTTTGAGTTATGAGTTTTGAGTTTTGAGTTAAGTAGGTTGAGAGTGGCCTGATTGTAGGCCACTTTCGTTTTGCCGGAACTGAAAGGCTGCTGCATCTGTCTATAGAAAGGGAAACAAAAAAGCTCCCACATGGGGAGCCTTAATTCATAATTCAACATTCATAATTTGACATTCCGAAAGCTGGTGCCCCCTAGGTGACTCGAACACCTGCTTCAGCCTCCGGAGGGCTGCGCTCTATCCACTGAGCTAAGGGGGCGCAAATCTTGCTATTATTATACTGCAAGCGGCGGGATTTGGCAAGCGCATCAGCAGCAGACGTAGCTCGCCCCTATATTACACCAATTGCGTTTGGTGGTGGTGTACATGGCACCAGGGCGAACAACGGTTCGCCCCTACAGAAAACTCACCATCTGCTCGGCTACTTGGCATTACACCTACGTATTACAATTGATTAACAACCCCGATCAGGGGGTTATATACTACTTTTGGCCCGCAACTGCTATTGCCTTATGCAACCCAAACTGGGTATAATGTGGCAATGTGCCTGGCACATTTAACGGGTGGGCGATTGTCAGATCAAGCGTATAGGAGCAGCGATATTATGGCAATGGGCGGCGCACGAGTAGAGACAAGGAGTGCGGTCAAGGCGGGGCTAGGGCTGGCGATAGCGGGCCTGGGTCTCGGCATCGAGCTAATCTTCGCCTACCTCACCATCCGCAACCCCTTGCCTGAACTTTATACCACGATTATCCACAACGGGCAGCAAACCACCCCGTTCTTCTACAGTCTATCCAGCAACGTAGTGCTGCTCAGTCGGCCAGAGTTCGTGGTGGTAGCCTCTGCGCTGGCGCTGCTATTTATCATGGCGATGGGGTTGACCCTGCGGCGGGCATATAGTGACGAGGGCGACGATCCCGCGCTGGCGGGAGTGATTATCGGCGGGGCGGTGGTATTCAGCCTGACGCTGCTATGGATGTACCCTCTATTCTCCCAGGATGTGTTCGACTATATCTTCCAGACCCGCGAGTGGGTATTCCACCACAGCAACCCGTTCACCCACATACCGTCTGCCTTCACCGATGACCCCTTCCTCAAGTATATCGCCTGGGTGGGGATGCCCAGCACTTATGGTCCGCTCTGGATGATCGTGACCGCGCCGCTCACTATGCTGGGTGGCAACTCGCTGCTAGCCAACCTGTTCTACTTCAAGGGGCTGGAAGTAGCCGCCTACCTCGGCACCACCGTGCTGATTTATCGCACGCTGGGCAAGGTGCAACCACGCTGGCAGTTGACGGGTACGCTGCTGTTCGCCTGGAACCCGCTGGTGCTGGTCGAGTTCGCAGGCAGCGGCCACAACGATATCCTGATGCTCTTTACTATCGCGCTGGCCTGCTGGCTGCTGGTCAATGAGCGTTTCACCATGGCCGCGCTGGCCCTAACCGCCGGGGCGTTGATCAAGGTGGTAGCGGGGTTCGTGCTGCCGTTGTTCATCATCTATGCGCTGATCCAGCCACAGATGCAGGGCAAGCGCCGCAGCTTCCTGCTTCGCACTGCCGCCCTGTGCATTGGTAGCACGCTGCTCATCTACGCGCCACTGTGGGACGGGCCGGACAGCCTGGCCTTCCTCAAGCTGGGTGATAAGCTGGGCGGGCCAATCCCCACCGCGATCGTATATATCCTCGATGCCGCCCATGTCGGTCGCGCCGACGCGATGTTCTGGGTCAAGAACCTGGCCTGGGTCGCGTTCGCGCTGTTCTATGCCCGCCAGTGCTGGGCGCTGTGGCGCGGCAACCACGACAGCGCGGCGGACTGGCGGGTAACGCGCTGGGCGGCGCAGCGAGTGGAGAGCCTGTTGACTCGGTTTGCGCTGGGGCGGCGGCTGGTATACAGCCTCGACATCGCTACCTTGAGTGCGGCAGAGCCGGAGAGTCAGTTCGCGCAACTGGCCCGCGCCAGTGGTATGGTGCTACTCTTCTTCATCGCGGGGGTCAGTCTCTATTACCAGCCCTGTATCTAAGCTGGTCGTTGTTCTGGCTGGTGTTCATGAGCGCCCCTCGCTACAAGCTGCACTCTTGGCCGCTGCTGGCCCTCACCTGCATCGTGGTCATCGCCAACGTGTTTGTGGGCATTACGGGGTGGGGAACGTAAAGGCAATTTTGAGGTTTGAGTTTTGAGTTAAAACGGATGAATGATAAGTTGAGATAAAACCGATGAAGCACAGGCGATTGCGTAGATGGCAATCGCCTTTGTTTTTGCCTTCAACTCAAAACCCAAATACTTATCATTTCAGTAGGACGAACTGATTGGTATACGCTTTGGTCACGTCAGTGCTGGCGCTGATTGAGCCGGAGTCGGCGAGGAACTTGGCGGTGGCCGCCCATACGCTGGGGTCGGCCTGGCCGGGCTGCACGCCAGCGGCGGGTATCTGAAACTTGATGGTTGCGCTCAGGCTGGCTTGCTCGTAGGCGGCGTTGGTGGGGTCGGCTGCTTCCTTGACGTATTTGCCAACTACGGCGAAGGCGGCAGCGGAGTCTCTATCCACATCGGCGAGACCGTGCAGGCTGGCGGCGACGAAGGCCCGCACTGTGGCGGGATCGCTATCTATCATCTTCTGCGAGGTTACCAGGCCAACCGAGGCAAGGTTGTACTGGTCGGATGCCTGGATGATGTTGAGCTTGACCCCCTGCTGCTGCAAAGCAATCGGCTCGTTCATCGAGTAGCCGACCGCCGCATCTACCTGGCCGGTGGCGACGCTCTGCGCCTGAGTGTAGCCGATGTCCATGATGGTGACATCCTTCTCCGCGATGTGGTTGGCGTATAGGATCGCCTTGAGCGCAATGTAGGTGCTGCCGTAGTGGCCGGGGATGCCCACCTTCTTGCCGACCAGGTCTGCCGGTTTGGTGATGTTCTGGGCCGCCTTGCTGAACACGGCGATGGGGTAGCGTTGGTACTGCGCCATCACGTAGACGACCGGCACGCCCTTGTCGCGGGCGACCAACTCCTCGTCGCCGCTGGCGATGGCGAAATCGTATTTGCCTTGCGCGGTCAGCGCCAGCGCGTCGTTTACCTGTGCATAATCGAAGTTGACATCCAGCCCGGCGGCCTTGTAGTAGCCCTTGTCAACTGCCATATAGTAGGCGGCGAATTGCACGTTGGGGATGTAACCCATCACTATGTGTATCGTGCGTAGCGGCGCGGGGCTGGCATTGTTGGCCGTTGCGGGAGTGGACGAGTTCGCGGGTTGGCTACCTGCGCTGCTGCTGTCGCAGGCGGCCAGCAGCAGGCTGGCGGCGACAATCAGGGTAAGGATGGTAAAACGACGGTTGGACATTTTGTTTGGTTCTCCTTATTTATATTGGTCACGATAAGCATTGATATGTGGTGAAATTCTCGCCGCACTCTAGCGGGTGAAGTGGCGACCAACTTAAGCCCCCAGCAGGGGTGGGGGGGGAATCTTGCCCCACATCAAGGCTAGGAGTCAGCAGCGCGGCGCTAGTGATAGGGTTAGTAGCTTGATTTAGATATTGTTGCATCTTCAAGATTTCTCCCCCAAACCCCCGCTGGGGGCTTAGATTTGTGACGCTGCGAGTTTTCTCCCCAAACCCGCGCTGGGGCTTTTTGCTACTCAGCACTCGGTCCTCTGTCCTCACCACTGCAACACCCGCCGCTCCAGCCAGCCGACCAGGGCATAGGCGACGGTGGCGAGGGCGACAAGGGTGAAGAGGGCGACGAAGCGCAGGCTGGCATCGAGGTTGACGCTGGAGTAACTGAGCAGGTAGCCAAGACCCGCGCTGGGCGAGACGAACTCACCGACTACCGCGCCGGTCGCGGTAAGGGTGACGCTGATGCGTAGACCGGCGAAGATGCTGCGGGCGGCAAGTGGCAGTTCTACGAGATAGAGCTTCTGCCAGGTGGACGCGCCAAACAGATCGGCCACCTCCAGCAAATCGCGCTCGATGCCGCGCAAGCCGCTGATCACGCTGACGGTGATGGGGAAGAAGACGATGATGGCGCAGACCAGCACTTTGGGCAATAGCCCGAAGCCGAACCATAGCACCAGTAGCGGGGCAATCGCCACGATGGGCAACGCCTGGCTGGCGGCAATGTAGGGGGCGAGCAGCCGCTCCAGCGGACGAACTTTGTAGATTAGATAGCCGAGCAGCAGCCCGCCGCCCGCGCCGAGCGCAAAGCCTAGCGCCATCTCGCCGAGGGTGACAAGCGTGTTGCTGATCAGGATGCCACTGCTGACCGCCTGCCAGAAACGCACCGCTACCTGCGCGGGGCTGGGCAGAATGTAGGCAGGATAGTTGCCCACCCAGACAATCCCCTGCCAGATAGCTAGAAACAACCCTAGCGCAAACACGGCGCTAGCCCAGCGATCGTTGATGTGCCACTGGTGGCGCGCACGCACAGATGGCACGCTTGCCGGAGTCGCGGGCGCGGGAGAGGGGATTTGCAAAGCTGGTCGCTCCGCTGCAATGCCGATACCTTTATCTTGTCTAATCATCTCTATATCTTTCACCCAGGACAACAAAAATCCCTGGCTTCGCAGAAGGAAGTCAGGGCAGGGGATGACCGCACACATCAGCGGGTTAGGCTGGGGTGAGCCGATGGCACGCCCAGGCATTGCGGGCTGGGCGGAGACACGGAGTGTCATCCCCAGCCGTAGATGTGGGGGTCAGGTTGGTCTTCTTTCATCCGGACTGTAACCGTCGGCCCTGGCTTCGCACCAGGTCTGCCACGTTGGCTTAACGCGGCTCGCGGGCTTGCATATACTGCTTACCGCCGGTCGGGAATTGCACCCTGCCCTGAAGACCTATTCAATTTACGCGCTAATTATACCGATTTACCACAGTTGCTGTCAAGTGAACACGAAGATAGAAGTTTTGCAAGCTCCGAAAACTTGCAATCTCAAAGAGATGGTGGTAAAATAAGTGTAATCCCCAACCGATTAACCCCAAGAGTCCGGCAAGGATACGAACCAAATAACCAAAGCAGCAATGCTTTGAACCGAAACCTGATTGACGCTGTATATAACTTATGGAGGCGTGACCCTGCGCCACCATCCCGCACAGGCGGCTGTAGCATTGGCGGGTATCTAAGGCGGCAATCATCCTGCGAGATTGAACCGCAGGGCAGCCAGCAAGCCAACTCAGGCACAAGGGCGTGCCAGAACCTTGCCGTTGCCCCGCCCAGCCCAGACAGGTACCCTTATGCCAGACGAAATTAGGCCACTTGGCGTTGATGCCGAGCTTATTCTCGCTATCCAGAGCGGCGACCTCGATGCATTCGAGGCGATGTTCAATAAATACAAGGGGCTGATCTTCCGTACCGCTCTGGCGATTACCCATGACAGCGGCACGGCGGAGGAAGTGTTGCAGGATTGCTTCCTCAAAGCCTACACCAACATTGACCGCATCAACCCGGAGGTGCCGATCTCGCCCTGGCTGCATCGGGTGGCGGTCAACCTCAGTTGCAATGCGCTGAAGAAGCGCCGCTGGTTGGAGCCGCTGGAGAATATCGCGGAGCGGCTGTTCAGCGACAACGGTGGGTCGCCTGAGGGCGCTGCCGAGATGGGCGAACTCAGCGGGATGCTACGGCAGATGATTGACAGGTTGCCGCTCAAGCATCGCGTCGTGGTGGTATTGCACTACCTGCAAGAGTTCTCCCTACCGGAGATCGCCTACATCATTGATTGCCCGGTTGGCACAGTAAAGTCACGCCTCCACTACGCTCGGCAAGTGCTGCGCGTGGGGTTGGAGAAGGAATACGGGCAGGAAACGCATGCGGCGGCCGGATTGGGGATGGAGGTTGTGTTATGGTACCCCGCGCATCTGACAAACAGAGTGGCTGTATAATCAGCGACGAAGAGATGGAGATGGCGCTGCATCGGATGATGGGTGAGCAGTTTGGCACCGCCGAACCTGCAGCCCAGGCATGGCAGAAGTTGCGTTGCAACATCGTTGCCGCACAGCCAATTGATGCTCATCAAGAGGTGCAACCGCGCCTGATTAGCGTCAAGCTGGCCTGGGTCAACCTGTTCGTGCCACGGATGCTGCAGACTGCCCTGGCGGTGGTTATCCTGCTGGCAACGGTGCTTACCAACGGAGCCAACCTGGGCGGTCTGATGCTACACCAAGCCACCAGCTATGTTCAGCCCGCCCCCACCAACAACCAGCGGCTCGATGACCGCACCCAGGATCCGCCCATGCTTAAAACCCTGCCCAACATGAGCGAAGTAAGCCAGCAAGCGTCAGCCATGGACACCGCGCAGGGCAGCAATGATGTCAGCAAGTATGAGCGGGTACAAACAGAGATACGCCCAGTGGAGGTTGGCTACGAAAACTCGCAGCTAAAAGTGGGCGAGTATTACGTACACTGAGCAGCAAGATTAAACTACCCCATCCGCAGAGCGGATGGGGCTTCTTTTTGCCTCACCAATGGATGAGAGCGAACAAGCGATAGTCCGCCCACGCAAAGTTTGGTGCGCGTCACGTTCTTGCCGCGCAAAAGTTCGGTGGGGGCGAGCTGTTGTTCGCCCTGGCCGGGTATGTCCGCACCAGTTTACGCCCGCGTAAAGTTTGTGAATATCTTGACAAAGTATACGGCAGCGGGTTATAATCCCTAAGAATATTACGGCTGCAACCAGATAAGAGGTTGCGTGGATCGTTCGCCCATCAGGTCGAATCACACAATTTGGAAGTATAAAAATGGCAACCACATCGTCACCATCCAGCCCCCAGGTCAGCGCCCTCGATAAGCCTGCCACCGTCGCGCTGGTCAACCCGGTGCAAGAAGAACTCAAGCTAGTAGAAGAATTGCTGCGCGACGTGGCGCGGGTAAAGTACGCCTTCCTCGCCGACATCCTCGAAGCGATCATCACTGCGGGTGGCAAGCGCCTGCGGCCCGCCGTGCTGCTACTCTCCGCGCGTTTTTATAAATACGATGTGGAACACCTCGTCCCCGTCGGCGCGGCCATCGAACTGCTGCATACCGCCAGCCTGGTGCATGACGATACGATTGACGACTCGCTGCTGCGTCGTGGCAAGCCGACGCTCAACTCGATCCTGAGTAACGGCGCAACGGTCTTGACTGGCGATTACCTATTCGCCCACGCTGCTAGCCTCAGCACGCGCAGCGAGAACATCCGCGCCGTGCGTCTCTTCGCCGATAGCCTGGTGACGATTATGGATGGCGAACTGGCCCAGATTGCCAGCGGGCGCAACCCAGAGCGGGCGCGAGAGAACTATTACGCCCGCATCTACGCCAAAACCGCTTCGCTATTCGAAGCCGCCTGCCGCATCGGCGCGGTGGTGGGTCTAGCGCCGGAGCAGGGGGTAGAGCGGCTGGGCCGCTACGGGCGGCAAATGGGTATGGCCTTCCAGGTGATTGACGACATCCTCGACTTCCAGAGCAATACTGCCGACCTGGGCAAGCCGGTGGGCAACGACCTACGCCACGGCACCGTCACCCTGCCCGCGATGTACTTCATGGACGAAGCCCGCAGCGACGATGAGCGCCAGTTGGTACGCAGCGTGATTGAGGGCAAGGTGGAGAACGATGAGCAGGTCAACCGCGCAATCAAGCTAATCAAGGAGTCGAATGCGCTGGACCTGGCCTACCGACAGGCTCGCCTATTCGCCAACGAAGCCAAAGACGCGCTGGCCGATTTCCCCAACGACGAGAACCGTCAGGCGCTGGAGTCGATCGCCGATTTTGCAGTGGAGCGAGATAGATTAGCCACAACAATGAAGCCCCCAGCGGGGGTTTGGGGGAGAAATGCTGACCTACACTAATGCCTAGGCAATTGTGATGCAAAACACCTCAATTAAAGTTTGATCCAGGTTCGAGATTCTCCCCCAAACCCCCGCTGGGGGCTTTTTGCGTGTAGTTCTCATTCTTTATGCCTAATCCTGGTGATGTAGGAGCGATCAGCCCTCATATCTACATCTTTAGACTGATGTTCAGGATTTGACAGTTGTGCTACAATAGCGACGCGGCAGAGGGACTGCCGCCAAATCATCTTGCAACGGTCCCGGCCCAGGCTGAATGTCAGGGCCAACACAGAGCAAATCTTACACGGAAGGCAGGTGAGTGAAGATGGCATGGAACGATAGCATCGTGTGCCAACTGGCCGCTGAAACCAGCGGTAGCCAGTTCCGGCTGCCTGCTTCCGCGACCCCGTTCGGGGCCAGCGGCGTGTACATCACGGCGGTGGTCGCTAGCGATCAGAATAGGCGTACTGTGCCAATCTTCAGGCGGCAACGGTGTTGACACCGTAACCCCAACCTCAGCCCGAAGATGAACTCCGTGAGTGGCCCAGTACGTAAAATCGTCAGCCACGCGCGGAGTTTTATTTGTCCCCAAAACATCGAGGGTAAGGGTAGGGAAAGAAAGGGTGGCAATCGTGATCGAAGGTAGACAGATCGAACGTAGTCAGGTCGAACGTAGCCAACCCGCAGTCAACAACACGAACAGGAGCGAGACAATGCAAGCAACCCTGGAGCGCGACCGTAGTATCGCGCCCAAACGCAAGTTCTACATTCGGCTGAAGCTGGAGGTGGGGATGCGCCCGATCAGCGCGGAGCCGCAACCACAGCCCACCGACCCGCTGGAGAAGGCCCAACGCCAGCAGCGGGCCGAGCAGCATGGCAGCAGCGTGCGCGAAGCCGCCTTCCTCCGCGCCAAGCTGGGATAGAACCAGTGCTGAGTGCTGAGTGCTGAGGGGCAACCCCCCCAAAGGGGGAGGCTGGGTGAGTTGAAATTGTGAGGCGCACCAACGCTAATCGTCACGAGGAGCGCCTCCAAGTTCCGGGGGTTGGGGGCGTAGCCCTAAGTTGCAAAGCCCCTCATGCGTGGATACACCAATCCAGTTGCGCGGCATCAAGGGCAAGGAAACCGTCCGATGCCGCAACGTTGCGCCGCAAACATTATATACATTGGCTCATTAGAGCTTTCGATAAGCAGTTATGCGCTTGACCGCTGAGAAGCGCACCTCCCAGCCCGCAGTAGCTTGGCGAGCAGCGGCGTATCCCCCACCGCTACTGCCCTTCACCGCTCGTGGGGTGAGGTTTATCATAATTCGTAGGGGCGAACAACGGTTCGCCCAGTTGATTAAGGAGCATCATGAGCCTAACAGTTAATAGCCCAACCAGCGAACAAATCAGTTACCACATTCGTCCTACCCGCCCTGATGAGTCTGGGGCGCTGGCCGCGTTCGTAGTCGAGCTAGCGGCGCGGGAGCCAACCGTCGAGAGCTACAGCACCAGCCTGGCTGATTACACGGAGTGGTTCAGCAGCCCGTCTTCGCTGGAATACGTCCGCTGGCAGGCCAACCTGGTCAACCCCGACGGCAACGAGGGCGCGATGATTGGCCGCGCTGGCGTGCGCCCGCCCACCGATGGGGGATTTAGCTTTGGCGCAGTCGAGGTGCATCCCGATTATCGCAATCGCGGGGTGGGTCGCGCCCTCTACGATCTGGTGGAGCAGCAGGCGCGAATGTGGAGAGCGAAAACCCTGCTGATCGAGGGCAATCAGAGCCACACCCTGTTGCGCGAGTTTCTGGAGAGGCGCGGCTTCGAGTTCGACCGCTATAGCTGGGAGATGCTGCTGCCCGCCCAGCATCCGATACTCGCGGCGCAATTGCCGGAGAGCATCACAATCCGCACCTTCGTAGCGGGGCAGGATGAGAAACTGTATCAATACCTGCTCAACGCCCCTTTTGCCGACCACTTCGCCTTCGACGAGGTCTCGTTCGATCAGGTTCTGTACATCATCGAGCAGCCTGGCTTCAACGCCGATGGCATATTCTTCGCCTTCGCCGGGACCGAGCCTGCGGGTATCTGCACGGCAATCGTACATCCCAACGCCGAGAGCGAGGGCTGGATCGAGGATCTGGCGGTGATGCCCGCCTATCGTCGTGGTGGGGTGGGGCGTGCGCTGCTGCTTACCGGCGTAAACTGGCTACGCCAGCGGGTCAGCAACATCAAGCTGGGGGTGGAGGGCAAGAATGAGAAAGCATTGCCTCTCTACACCAGCGTCGGCTTTGAGCAGCACGACAGCCGCTTTGTCATGTTGAAGAAACTGGATTAGCCACAGAGGGAGTAACCATGAGCCTGACTATCCGACCAGTTACCGAGAGCGACTGGCCGACCTTCGCGCAGATCTACCCAGCCTACATTGACGAGCTACCCACTGAGCCTGGCGACACTGATGACATGATGCCCTGGTTGCGTAGCCAGTTCGATCTGGGGCTGCAAGGTCTGCGCTACATCTGGTTTGCCTACGATGATGAACGACTCGTCGGTTCCACTATGTTCGTGGTGTACGAGAACTACCCTGGTTCAAGTAACAAGTTTGGCATATTGATGGATTTCTTCATCGTGCCAGAGGCGCGACGGCAGGGCTGGGGTCAGGAATTGGCCCGCGCCGCCTTCGCTAAAATGCAGGCCGAAGGCGCAGATAATGTCGAACTAAATGTGCTACCCGATAACCAGCGTGGCCTCGCCTTCTGGCAGAGCCTGGGCTTGCACACCCACCACCTTGGGCTGAAGATGCCACTGAAGGATGCGAAAGAGTGAACGAAGCGAGCAAGTGGCGGCTGGAGCTTGCTCGCAAGGTTGCGCCGATTATCGCCGCCAACCCCCATGTGCAGGCGGTGATGCTGGGCGGCTAGGCCTCGCGGGGTTGCGCCGACCGCTACTCCGATATTGAGATTGGTATATTCTGGGCTGCGCCGCCTACTGATGCGGAGCGCACCGCCCATATCGCGCCCGCCGGTGGCGTGCTGTGGGAACTCGATCCCTACAACGAGCAGGAAGAAGAATGGATGGAGGAGTGGGGACTGAGCGGGGTCAAGATGGATATGCGGAACATGACCGTGGAACGGATGAACCGCACCCTGGACGATGTAGTGGACAGGTGCGAACCTACCGAGTACAAGCAAAAAACTATATCCGCCGTGCTGCACGGTATACCACTCTACAATGCGCCGCTGATCGAAGGCTGGCAGGCGAAGGCGCGTCGTTACCCTGATCGGCTGGCGATAGCGATGGTGGCGGCGAACCTGGGGATTGACCCGTGGTGGTGGGTGGCGATGCTGGTCGAGCGCGGCGATTTGCCCCTCGTCTATCAAGCGTTCGCTAACGCCGCGAAGCAGACGCTAGCAATGCTGATGGGCCTAAACCGCATCTACCATCCCGGCTTCAAGTGGATGGGACGCACAATTGCGGAGATGCGGATTGCCCCACCCAACCTGGCGGCGCGGCTGACGGAGGTGTTTCGCATCGCGCCACAGACGGGCATAGAGCAGATGCAGCAACTGGCGCTGGAGGTCTACGACCTGATTGAATGGCATATGCCGGAGGTGGATACCAGCGCAGCGCGACGACGTTTCCTATCGGTGCGCCAACCCTTCGACCAACCGCCTGCGGGCGTGTTGTAGTTCAAAAGTCGCAACCCAAGATACCCTTATAGACGGACGCACCCACCACCGTTTTCGTGGAAAATAGCACATAATGATAGCGCAACCCAAAATCCTGAAGCAAACCTGCCCCGAACGTGACAACCGCGTTCGTCTCTACCATTATTGCCATAAGAGCTAACCATCCACCTGCCTGCCCGCACAACTCACCTTGCCGCAGCGGGCAGCAACATTCAGAAAAGGAGGATTGATCGTGATTGACACGCTAACAATGATTGACGCGCAACAGGTGGACACCCCCGACTTCAGCTATACAATCCGCCGCACCGAGGAGCGCGATCTGTCCGACCTGGCCGCGTTCTATAACGGCAACGAACAACGCGAACCCACCAGCGATGAGTATGAACCGACCACGCTGAAGGAAATGCAACAGTGGTGGAACGACCCGCGCAGCAAGGATAATAAGTGGTGGGTAGTGAGGCGGCTTAACCCTAATGGCGACGAGGCTGAGATCATCGGCCAGATGGAGTTCGAGCGTCACCCTGGCGAGGATAGCGCCTGGGGCGGCTTCTTCGTCCACCGTGACTACCGCAATCACGGCCTCGGCACGCGGCTCTACAACATCGTCGAGCAGATGGTGGGGGCGGAGGATGTCGCCACCCTGTACAGCGATAGTTCGCCGCTATACAAGCTAAAGCTGGACTTCTTGCAGCGACGCGGCTTTTCATTCGACCGCTACTTCTGGCGGATGCGCCTGCCCGCCGACCAACCGATAGCAGCGCCGCAGTTGCCTGAAGGCTATACCGTGCGTACCTTCGTGCCGGGGCAGGATGAAGAACTGCTCATGCGCGTGCGTAATACCACCTTTGCTGAACATTTTGGCAGCATCCCCTACAATCTGGAGACAGCTACCTACGTCACCCAGCAGGAGAACTTCCAGCCTGCGGGATTGTTCTTCGCCTTCAAGGATGGCGAAATCGCCGGTTACTGCTGGGCCTCGACCAGCGCGGAGGAGATGGCCCAGCGCAAGATGAGCGTGGGCTGGATTCACCACCTCGGCACGGTGCCGGGGCATCGCGGGGTGGGGCTGGGCCGCGCCCTGCTGCTCATCGGCGTACAGCATTTGCGCCAGAGCGTGCAGGTAGTGGAACTGGGCATGGAGGGCAAAAACAGCGCCGCCCTCAACCTCTACGAAAGTGTCGGCTTCTATCAACAGAAAGCCTGGGCCAACCTGGTCAAACCAATAAAACAAGAAGGAGAAAAGTAATGACTGCGACAATCGAACCAATTACTATTCCATTTATCCTGCGCCCATTCACCTTGGCGGACATCCCTCTGGCCGTCGCTTTGCATCAAGAGGTAGAGGCGCGGGAGCCAGTCGGTGAACATCACACCGCCACGGAGTATACCGATTGGCTGAATGGCCCGTTCAGCAATGGTGCGGTCATTACCCTGGCTTTCGCCGCCAACCCCGACGGCAGTGCGGGCAAGCTGGTAGGCGAGCTGGTGGTGGAGAAGGATGAGCGCAGCGATTACGCCTGGGCGGATATATTTATCCACCCCGACTATCGCCTGCTGGGGCTGGGTCGCACCTTCTACGATCTGGCGCTGGCCGATGCGCGGCAACGCGGCGCAGGCGAATTGCGCCTCGGCCCCAGCGAGAAACACACCTTGATGATTGACTTCCTAAAGCGACGCGGGCATGAGCCGGAGCGTTACTTCTGGGACATGCGGCTGGCTGCTGACACGCCCGTTACCGAGCAAGCACAACTGCCACCCGGCTTCACGGTACGCACCTTCGTGCGGGGGCAGGACGAGCAGGCATTCATGGAGGCCCGCAACGGCAGCTTTGCCGAGCATTTCGGCAGCGTGCAGCGTACCCTCGATGAGATAATCGCCATCACCAATATCTCCGAGTTCGATCCAGATGGTCTGTTCCTGGCCTTTGCCGCTAATGGCGAGGTGGCGGGGCTTTGCTGGACCACGATTGATCCTGATGCAAACGCAGCGCGAGGCGAGGAGGTTGGCTGGATCAACACCCTGGGGGTGGTGCCTGCCTACCAACGTCTCGGCCTGGGGCGCGCCCTGCTGCTGCTCGGTGTGCATCATCTACACCAGACTATGCAGATCGTCGAGCTAGGGGTGGAGGGTAAGAACGCCAAGGCGCTGCCTCTCTACGAGAGCGTCGGCTTCGTGCGGCACAGGGGCAATGTGAACATGAGGAAAATGCTGAGTGATGAGTGATGAATTGAAGTACATCATCCGCCAGATGTGCGAGGCCGATTTGCCTGCGTTGGTGGGTTTCATCAACGAGGTGGACGCTAGCGAGCCGATGGAGAACGCCCGCACCCTGGCCGAGATGGAGCAGGATTACCGCTGGCCCGATAACCGGGGGATATACACTCTTGCCCAGCTTGTCAACCTTGACGGCAGTGCAGGCAAGCTGATTGGCTACCTGGAGTGCGACAAGGACGAGGGCAGTGATATGGCCTGGGGTGAGTTGCTGACGCATCCCGATTACCGCAACCAGGGGGTGGGCCGTGCTTTGTACGCCGAGTTCGAGCGGCTGGTGTTGCCCAAGCAGCCCACCGAGTTGCACTTTTCGCCCAAACAGCAAGCCACCTTGCTGTTGGACTTCCTCAAGCGGCGCGGCTACGAGGCGGAGCGCTACTTCCTGCGGCTGCGGCTTGATGCAGCGACCGCCGTGCCAGAAGCCGAGTTGCCCGCTGGCTTTACCATCCGCACCTTCCAGCCTGGCGATGAGCAACTCCTCACCGACATACGCAACGGCAGTTTCGCCGACCACTACGGCAGCACGCCCTCTACCATCGAGACCATAACCTACGTCACCCACCTGAACGACTTTCGTCCTGACGGCCTCTTCTTCGCCTTCGCGGGCGACCAGCCAGCGGGCTTCTGCCACGCAGCCTTCAGCGCGGAGGAGATCGCCCGTCGCGGCTTCGAGGTGGGCTGGATCCATATGCTGGGGGTGCTGCCCCCATACCGGCGGCACGGTATCGGTCGCGCCCTGCTGCTGACCGGCATAAGCTGGCTGCGCCGCTTCGTGCCAATCGTCGAACTGGGTGTAGAGGGCAAGAACGAACCCGCCCTGCCGCTCTACACTAGCGTCGGCTTCGTCGAGGACAACGCCCGCATCAATATGATGAAGCGGGTGGCGAAGATCGAACCACCAGCTTGTGATCGCCCCTCCCCAAAGGCTCATCGTTAACCATAAATAAAAATGTCCAATAGTACGAGGTAGCAAGATAGCACGCTACTTGCCGAGTTACCGGGGGTTGGGGGCGTAGCCCTTGCGTGCCACACTACCCCGGCCTGGATACAGCACGCGGTTTCCCCAGCATCTTAGGATAGGGAAACCCATCCCTGCTGCCTCATTGCACCGCAATATTGCCTACATTGGCGCACAAGCGCGTTCGACCAGCGTGTTTGCGCTTAAAGGATCGGAGCTACGCTCCCAACCCTCTGTAACTGGGCGAGCAGCGGCTTATCCCCCACCACTTCTGCCCTTCACCATTTGTGGGTAACGATAAGCCCCAAAGCGGGGCATCGCGTTCTGGCAGCGGCGCGGCTTCGTGATTGACCGCTATAGCTGGCAGATGCGGCTGTCCGCTGAGGTGACGGTGCCGCAGGCACAGATACCCGACGGCTTCATCGTCCGCAACTTTGTGCCGGGACACGATGAGGAAGCGCTGTGGCAAGTGAGTAACGAGTCATTTGCTGAACACCACTGGCATCATCCGGCAACCCTGAAGGAGCGCGTCTACTGGACGCAGCAGCCCGGCTTCCGTCCCAGCGACATCCTCTTCGCTTGCCACGGTGACAAGGTTGTGGGCTACTGTTGGGCGGGCATTAGCGAAGCGGAGATTGCGCGGCGCGGCATCGAGGTGGGCTGGATTCATGACCTTGGGGTAATCCCCACCTACCAACGGCGTAGCCTGGGTCGCACCCTGCTGCTGATGGGTATTCACTATCTGCGCCAGCGGGTCAGCGTGGTCGAGCTTGGCGTAGAGGGCGAGAACCGCAAGGCGCTGCCTCTCTACGAAAGCGTTGGCTTCACCCCATACAGCAGCCAGGCGAATATGGAAAAGCTGCTGGCGCAGCGATAAACATCCCCCTCCCCAAAGGGAAGGCTGGGTGGGGGAGTTTGGTGCAACGTATTTTTGCGCCGCGCTGCGAGTTAATTATAGAAGTAATGCTGAAGGATGGCTGGCATCAACCTCCAATGAAACCTGCGCCCCACATGGTCGTTATCACCATGTGGGATTTATTATGCGCGGTTATAATTTGACAGCCACAAGCACGACAATTATAATGCGAGTATCTAGCCCCGCCAGTGTAATAGATGTAATACCAAACAGCCGAGGAGAGGGTGTATTTCTGTAGGGGCGAGCCGTTGTTCGCCCTGGCCCAATTTTCACTATCTCCAAAGGTAATAGATGTAACCTAGGGCGCAGGCACAACGATGTGCAGGGGGAGAGTTTTGCAATGGCAACAACCCGGAGAGTAGCAACTGGAAGTGGGCGGGTTATCACCCAGCCGCAGCCGCGGCGCAGACCAGCAAAGCGAAGGTTCGTGCGCGTGATCGTGATTCTGCTGCTACCGCTATTTATCCTCTACCTGGCAATGGTGGTGCAGGTCTACCGTGTGGGCGCACAGGATAACGCCCAGCCCGCCGATGCCATCATCGTGCTGGGCGCAGCGCAGTGGAGCGGTAAGCCGTCGCCGGTGTTGCAGGCGCGGCTGGATCACGCGCTCGTCCTTTATCACCAGGGCTTGGCCCAGCATATTATCACCAGCGGTGGCACCGGCGATGGCGATCAGTTTGCCGAGGCCGCAGTGGCCGCCGCCTACTTGCAGAAGCAGGGGGTGTCGGCCAGCGCAATCAAGAGCGAGGATCAGGGCCGGGACACCTGGCAGAGTATGCAGGATGTGGACGCAATTATGCGGCAGCAGGGCTGGCGCAGCGCCATCCTGGTCAGTGATGCCTTTCATATGTGGCGGGCCGACAGGATGGCTAGCGACCTGGGTATCGTGGCCTACACCTCGCCGACCCGCACCAGCCCGATCGGTGCCGACAAATGGTGGGAGTTTCAGTACGTTGCCCGCGAACCGATCAGCTTCGTTGCATATATGCTGGGGCTTAAAGACTAGCGCTAAGGGTTGAGTGCTAAGTGCTGCGTGCTGCGTGCTAAGTTAAGGCGGTAGGATATTCATCATTCACAGGGGCGCATACGATTGCGCCCTTTTTCGCGCCTTAAGCATTTGGCTCCAAATCCAAAATGGGCAACAAAAAGGGGAGCAGGCCAATCGCCCACTCCCCACTCTATCTTCTACCTTCTACCCCCCTACACCCCGGCCAGCGCGGCGCTTTCGTCGTCGTAGATGGTGGTAAATTGATCCAGGCCGACCATCTGGAAGATCTTGCGATAGTGGCTGCTCAGGCCAGCGATGACCATGATGCGGTTGGCGCGGCGGGTCTGGTTGAGCAGGTGCATGATGATGGCGATACCCGCACTGTTGATATAGTTGGCGTGTTCAAAGTTTAGCACGATGGGCAGGTTGGTTGCGCTGGCCTTGTCGTAGGCTGCAGTCAACTCCGCCTCCGAAGCATGGGTCACATCGCCAGTCAGGTCAACAATCGCGGCATGATCGGTGGAGCGAACCTCGGCACGCAAATCACTACTCATCAGACTATCCTCCTGCACATCCGGGGCGTAAAACGCGCCGCTTATCGGTCAGAGTGGAGCAAGGGTTGGGGACTGAGCTTGGCGAGGCTGGCTTTGGGCTGCTCCAGAAAGATACCCATCCGCACCATGCTGCCGTGGGCTCGGTGTCTAACTTCTACTTCGTCCATCAACTGGGTAATCAGGAACATCCCCATATTGCCGTGGGCCACCCCTGGCTGATGGTCGAGCGAGAGCGGTTCGGTAATATGGGGCGCACTTTCGCCCCGCCCCTCGTCTAGGACATCAACCTCCAGGTGGTCGTCGGCCACGGTTAGCAGCACGCCAACCTGGGTATCGCGGGCGAAGCGGTTGCCATGTTCCATGGCGTTGAGGCAGGCTTCGGCCAGCGCGGTACGCAAATCCTCGATGCGTGGCTCACTGAAGCCCATCCGTCGCGCTACCGCGCTGGCCGCATCCATCGCTACCTTCTCGTAGCCATATTCGCTGGGGATACGCAAATCTACCGTGCGCTGGGTCTGGTTCATCGAACCGCCCTCTCTTACTCACGCGGGCGAACGCAATTCGCCCCTACAGTGCCGCTGACCTTGCGACCTCGCGTGTTCGCTTCTTTGCTAAAACGCGCCTAATCATACCATCTTTTACCCTGTACTGTCAATAAGTGATCTGCCAGGCAGTATGGCTATCCTGTGCCATCCCCTTATCTGTCCACTCCCGAAGCTCAACCAATTGCGTCTGGCAACAAGGCAGCATAGAAGAGCCACGCTCGTTAGCCTAACCACCAAGCTCGTCGCATTCGCGGCGGGCTTCTCTTTATTCCTCGATGTGCCACTTGTCTACATCCAAAGATGTAGTCAGCAGTGATTTTTAACATCTACCTTAATTTCCTTAACAAACCCCTTGACAAATCTGCAAGCCTGTGTTATTATAGCATCATCAGACAGCGAAACCTTTAGAAAGTAAAGGTTGTCCTTAATAAACAGGAGGCAACGATGGCAAGAGTAAAGACAAACGAACTACCCAACCAGTGTCCAGTGTGCGGCGGTGATTATGAGGTCAGCAAGCTGCACTGCCTGAACTGCGACGTAACCATAGAGGGCCACTTCGTGCCGGGGCGTTTCCACAACCTGAGCAAGCCACAGTGGCAATTCATCGAGACGTTCATCCGCTGCAAGGGCAAGATCAAGGATGTGGAGGTGGCCCTGGACATCTCCTACCCAACCGTAGTGGCGCGGCTCAACGAGGCGGTACGGGCGCTAGGTTACGAGGTGAGCGAGGATGCCGCTGTCGCCGAGGAGAAGCGCAAGGATGTGCTACTTAAGCTGGCCCGCAACGAGATGAGCGCCAAAGACGCGCTCCGCCTACTCGAAGAGGGCGAATAGCGCATAGGCATGAGGCACGAGTGGCAAAGCGATATAGCCCAATCGCCCCTAACCATAAGCTACAATCTGCAATCTGCAAGCAGCAATCTGCAACAAGAACGGGAGGCAACAAGATGCAAGCAGCAATCAACAGTAATCAGAAGACAGCCCCGCGGCGCAAGTTCCACATCGGGCTGCACTTCGAGTTCGGGCTAGTGCCGGTAAGCGATACACTGCCCGACCGCTACGCCGATACGGCCTCCTCACTTGAGCGGGCCTACCACCGCCAGCAGGTCCAGCAGCGGGTCAGCGCCGAGCGCGACAGCGCCTACCGCCGGATGCGGCTGGGCTAATCTCAGGACTGAGCATTGCAAAAAGCCCCCAGCTGGGACGTTGAGGCGCACCGAGCAAAAAGCCCCCAGCGGGGGTTGGGGGAGAAACATTGCAATGTGATCACGCTGAGGTAGACACTAACGCGCTGGTTAGCGCAGATGTACTACCAGGCATTGCGTAGGAGCGAGAGTTCTCCCCCAAACCCCCGCTGGGGGCTTAGACAATCGCAAACCCGCTAGGGGCTTAGTTAGTCGGAACTACAAACTGCAATTAGCAGAAAGGAATTATACCAATGGATACCAACAGCAACCTCAATGCGGCGCAGAATAACGCCGAACCAAACGAACCACCCACCACCAAGCTAGACGCGGAGCAGATCATGGAACAGGCTGACCTCGCCAAGCGCGGCGCACAGCCAACCATGACAATGCCAGCAACCCCGCCAACCCCACCGACACCTCCAACCCCACCGAGCGCCGGGGGTGGGCCAATTCCGCCCATTCCGCCCATCCCACCGATACCGCCCATCCCCAACATCCCCCCCCCCGCCGCCACCCTTTATGGGCGAGCAGGCCAAGGGTGAGCAGCCTAGCGCAGGCCAGCGCACCAAAGGTGGCGAGACCCGCTTCACCACTAGCGGCCTGGCGGGAACGCCCCGCCTGATGCTGGAGAACTTCAACGGCGACATTCGCATCAGCGGCGCAGAGCAAGACTACATCGCAGTCAAGGTTTTCCACGACGACGACATTGTTGACCTGGAGCAGACTGCCCAGGTTAGCTACAGCGAGAGCGGCGAGCTAGCGATCAAGTCGCAGCCGATGGGCCAGATCAACCGCCAGGTGCGCGTCCTGCGCGATGCCTGGAAGCCCAACAAGAACAACTTCTTCGAGTTCATCGGCGACTTTGCCGAGCAGGTCAGCAAGCTGGGCCACGGCTGGGGCGCGGCGGATTACGAGGTGACGGTGCCGCTGCACTGCGACCTCAGCGTGGGCAACACCACTGGCGAAATCAATGTGCAGAACGTTACGGGCAGCCTTAGCATCAAGACTGTCAGCGGTGAGATCGAAGCCACCAGGTTGAGCGGCAACGTCACCCTATCCAGCGCCAGCGGCGAAGTCGAGGGCCACTACCTGAGTGGCACCGTCTACCTGCGAAGCATCAGCGGCGACATCGAAGCCCATAACCTCGACGGCAATGTGGTGATCCAGACCGCCAGCGGTGACGTGGAAGCCCACCACCTTAGCGGCAAGCTGGGTTTCAAGAGCATCAGCGGCGAATTGGAAGTAAGCGATGCCAACCTCAACGGCTTCTATCTCAGCACCACCAGCGGCGATATGGAGCTTAATGGCAACCTCCAGCCCGGCGAGTATGAGATCCGCACCGTCAGCGGAGACACTAAGCTGCACGTGCAGCCTGGCTTTAGCGCCAAAATGACCGGGCGCACCGTCAGCGGCGACTTCCACTCCAACCTGCCTTACATCCGCAGCGATGAGGAGTGGCGCGGCGCAGCTGTCAGCAGTGGGGCGCAGGAGCAAGAGAAGACCGATGAGCAGGGTGGTTACAAATACGAATATCGGCAGCCGGGCTACAAGTACGAGTATCAGTGGGATGCCAACACGGGCCGCGGCCACGGTCACGGTCATAGCGACGAGCGCCGCCGCCACCGCAACCGCTGGGAGTTCCTGATTGGCGACCCCGCCACCGCCGAGCAAGGCGACACCCGCCTGCGGGTTCGCACCACCAGCGGCGACCTGAAGCTGGAGCCGGGCGGCCAAAGCAGCTACCAGGGCAAGGCCAGCGATGCCGACTACCAGAAGACTGATGAGGCTGACTACACCCGCCCGCTGCGCTACTCCGACACTGGCGATATTGGTCGCATGGTGGAGGGCGAAGATTTCGAGCCTGACCAAGACGATGAGCAGAGCGCCGATACCAGGCGGATGAAGCGCGACCATGAGCGCCTGACCAGGGATGAGGTGCGGATGAGGCACGACCAGCAACGCCAGGCCAGGGATGAGATACGGATGAGGCACGATCAGGAGCGCGAGGCCGCTGCTAATGTCATGCGAATGAGCCACCACCGCGAACGCCAGGCGGCTACCGATGCTATGGGGACGCGGAGCGACAAGGAGCGCACCCGCGTTGACATCCTGCAGGCAGTCGAGAGCAAGGAGATTAGCGTCGAAGAGGCCATGCGCCTGTTGCGGCAGATGGACTGATCAACTCATGCGTGGGGCGGGCGATGGCCCGCCCTTGCTTGAGCGCCATTAGCAAAGGAGATAAAATCATGGCCGAGACAAACGAGCGCAGCGCCAGCGCAGTCAAAGAGCAGAAGCAGCAGGGCGAAAGTAGCGTCCCTGTCGCCAATAATAGTGATGGCAAAACCCAGCAGGTAAGGCTCGGCATTCTGCAGGCGGTCGAGCGCAACGATATAAGCGTCGAGCAGGCGCTCAACCTGCTGGATGAACTGGAAGCCTAGACCCTCGCACATACATCTATAGACCGATGGTGTGCCTCGCGCTTCGTGGTAACATAG
Source organism: Chloroflexia bacterium (assembly GCA_038230695.1). GTDB lineage: Bacteria > Chloroflexota > Chloroflexia > QHBQ01 > QHBQ01 > QHBQ01. Next base: position 16,861 of record JBBRMT010000011.1, on the reverse strand, counting down.
GCGCGGTTAGGCAATTATCTAACCCACGTCAATACAACAGGAGGCAACGGCAATGGCTGAAGTGCAGGAAGAACCCCGCATCGCCGAAGAGATAACCCCAGGGCCAACCCAGGGTTCAGTGGAGATTACCAACGCGCTAACCAGCGATGCGTTGCCAAAGGTTGAAGCCCAGCCGCAGCTACCTCCGCTCTGGCGACAACGCAACTATATGCTGCTGTGGAGCGGGCAGGTGGTATCCAGCCTGGGCAGCGGGATGTCGGGCTTCGTGCTGCCGCTGCTAATCCTGGCGATTACCCATTCGCCGCTGGTGGCGGGCATTGCGGGCGCGCTCTACTCGCTGCCTTACCCCATCTTCAGCCTGCCGGTTGGCGCATTGATGGATAGGTGGGATCGCAAGAAGGTGATGATCATCTGCGATACTATCCGCGCCATCAACATCGTCAGCATCCCGCTTGCCCTCTACTTCAACGTGCTGACTGTCCCTCAGATTTTCGTCAACTCCTTCGTCGAGGGCAGTTGCTTCGTCTTCTTCAACATCGCCGAAGTCGCGGCTTTGCCCCGCGTGGTGGACAGATCGCAACTGCCATCCGCCGCCGCGCAGAACGAGGCCGCCTTCGGTCTAGTCGGGCTGATTAGCCCCTCGATAGGTGGCTTCCTCTATAGCAGCATCAGCCAGCTATTTCCTTTTATCTTCGATGCTGTCTCCTACAGCGCGTCTATCATTTCGCTATCGCTGATCAGCGTCAAGTTCCAAACGGAGCGGGCCAAGAGCGAACACAACCTGCTGGCCGAAATCAAGGAGGGGCTGGTCTGGCTGTGGAGCAGGCCGCTGATTCGCACCATGGCGTTTCTCACTGGCGGTCTCAACTTCGTCTTCTCCGGCAGCGGCCTGATTATCATTATACTGGCCCAGCACAAGGGGGCGGACGCAGGCACCATCGGCGTTATCTTCAGCATTGGGGCAATTGGCGGCATCCTGGGCGCAATCGTTTCAGGGCGCGTTGCCAAGCGGCTGACCTTTGCCCAGGCCATTATTGGCTCGGTGTGGGTGGATGTGCTGCTCTTCCCGCTCATCCTGATCGTACCCAACGTGTTCCTGATCGGTGCAGTCAATGCGGTCATCTATGCGATGAACCCTGTTTACAACGTGGTGCAGTTCAGCTACCGGCTGGCGCTTATCCCCGATCGCTTGCAGGGGCGGGTCAACAGCGCCTTCCGCCTGATCGCCTGGGGTTCGCAGCCGCTGGGCGCAGCGTTGGCCGGGGTGCTGCTGCAAGTGATTGGCGTGGAGTATACAGTGGGTGTGTTCGCCGCTGTGCTGGTCGTACTCGGCATCGTCGCCGCCACCAACACGCACATCCGCCATGCCAGGCCCATTGCCCAGGTGCAAGCCGAAGGCTAGGCTAGCTTCCCTCCCGCTGGGTTAAAACCTTACCCACAAAAGGTGACTGGAAGTAGTGGTGGGGATAAGCCGCCGTTCGCCAAGTTACTGCGGGCTGGGAGCGTAGCTCCGATCGGTCAAGCGCACCAATGCTTATCGCAAGCATCAATGCGCCAATGCTGGTGACAAGTGTATCACTGGCAAGTAGGCATGATGCTCGTAGCGCATAGGGGCGGCCTGCTGCTAAAGATAAGCAGGGGTAGCATTGCAAGCAAGGGCTACGCCCCCAACCCCCGGTAACCCGGCAAGCCGCTTGCTGGCTTGCACCATTGCCCTTTGCGACATTTCAAGCTGAGATAACCTCATACTGAACCTTAACAACTTACACCATCTATCAAACACCATGTTAGATAAGCGTCACACGGCTGCATGATCTATTGCAATCTTATCTAATCCGCGCTATAATGGTGCATTGAAACAGATGATCATGGCCGTATCTTGAATCGTCTGGTTAATCATCAGCGCGGGAGGGTTGCAGATATGGATAGTGAAGCCGGGCAAGAGCGATCAGTCGCCAGCGTTAAAGAGACCGAGCAAGGGCTAGCGATCGAGGCGGACACCGTGCAAGCGGCCAACGCCGCGCCTTCGCCAAAGCTGCCCTCGCTATGGCGCAACCACGATTATATGCTGCTGTGGAGCGGCCAGATCGTCTCCACAATGGGCGGCGGGATGAGCAGTTTCGCGGTGCCGCTGCTAATCCTGGCAATTACCGGCTCACCAGCGGCAGCGGGCATCTCCGGCCTGGCAGGTACGCTGCCTTACGTCATCTTCAGCCTGCCGGTCGGCGCATTGATGGACAGGTGGGATCGCAAGCGGGTGATGATTATCTGCGACCTGGTGCGGGCGCTCAACATTGCCAGCATCCCCATTGCGCTGGCGCTCGATGGGCTGACCATCTGGCAAATCTACGTCAACGCTTTCATCGAGGGCAGCGCCTTCGTATTCTTCAACATCGCTGAGGTGGCCGCGCTGCCCCGCGTGGTAGATACCGCGCAACTGCCCGCTGCCAGCGCGCAGAACAGTTTCGCCGATACTGCTGTAGGCCTGATCAGCCCACCGATTAGCGGCTTTCTGTTCAAGAACATCGGGCAGGCCTTTCCTTTCATCTTCGACGCAGTATCTTATGCCGCATCGGTGATTTCGCTATCCTTCATCAAGACCCGCTTCCAGATGGATCGGGTCGCCACCGAACGCAATCTGCGCCGCGAGATCGGCGAGGGGGTAAGGTGGCTGTGGCAGCAGCCGCTGATTCGCTTCACCGCCTTCCTCAGCGGTTGCCTGAACATCCTGAGCAGCGCCAACTACCTGATCCTGATCCTGCTGGCGAAGGAGCGCGGCGCGGATGAGCCATCAATCGGCCTGATGTTCAGCATAAGCGCAGTGGGCGGCATCATCGGCGCGGCACTGGGCAGCTACTTTCAACGGCGCTTCAGCTTCGGGCAGGTCATCATCGGCACTACGCTGGTGCAAGTGCTGATCTATCCAATGCTCCTGGTCGCGCCGAACATCTTCGTCATCGGCCTGATCAATGCAGTCATCTACATGACCGTGCCGATCTACATCGTTACCCAGTTCAGCTATCGGCTGGCGCTCATCCCTGACCGCCTGCAAGGGCGGGTAAACAGCGCGGTGCGGTTGATTGCCTTCAGCGGGCTGCCGATTGGCTCGGCGCTGGGCGGGGTGCTGCTGCAGCAAATTGGCATTACCAACACGATTATGATTTTCAGCGTCTGGCTGTTCATCGTCGGGCTGCTCACCATCTTCAACTCGCATCTTCGCCGCGTGCCGCCCATCGAGCAGGTGAAGCCAGTGGAGTAGATAATCATCAACCAGGGCGGGCCGCCACCCCCCCTACAAATCTCTCCCATGGAGGAATACTATGGACACGAACACCTTGACCTTTGCCGACCTGTTGCAGCTAAACCCCGTCGCCCTGGCCGACCCCTACCCACTCTACGCGCAGCTACGCGATTATGAGCCGGTTCATTGGGAGTCAGCGGCCAACTCTTGGATCCTGACCGGCTTTGCGGAGATCAGCGCCATCCTGCGCGATGCCCGCTTCTCGGCAGCGCGCTACCCATCCGAAGAGCAGATGGAGGAATGGGGCATGGGAGAGTTCAGCCCAACGACGCGCACGATGCGAAACCAGCTTCTTTTCCTTGACCCGCCCAAACATACCCGCCTGCGCGGGTTGGTAAGCAAGGCGTTCACACCGAAAACGATCGAGGTGCTACGCCATCGCATCCAGGTAATTGTGGATGCGGCGGTGGACAAGGCGCTGGCGAGCGGGCAGATGGACATCATTGCCGATCTCGCTTACCCGCTGCCTGCCACGGTAATCGCCGAGATGCTGGGGGTGCCAACCTCAGAGATGGCCCAGTTCAAGCGTTGGTCCAGCGATTTCGCGGTGCTGCTGGGCAGCTTCGTACTCTCGACTGAAGAGATGGGCAGAATCCAGCAAAGTATTATTGACTTTGCCGCATATTTCCGTGGTATCACCATTCGGCTGCGCCAGCAACCGGAGGACAACCTGCTCAGTGCGCTGGCCCAGGCCGAGGAGCAAGGGGAGCGGTTGAGCGAAGACGAACTGCTGGCAAACTGTATCCTGCTGCTGGTCGCCGGTCACGAAACCACCACCAACCTGATCGGCAATGGCACCCTGGCGTTGCTCCGCAACCCTGAGCAATGGCAACGCTTGCAGGAAGCGCCGGAACTGATACCGGGCGCGATCGAGGAGTTGCTGCGCTACGATAGCCCGGTGCAGCTTACCAGCCGCCTGCCGCTGGTAGATGTCGAGGTTGGCGACAAATCGGTAAAGGCGGGACAGGAGACGATTTTGCTAATCGGCGCAGCCAACCACGACCCCCGGCAGTTTGCCGCTGCCGACGGCCTGGATGTCGGCAGGCCGAACCCTAAGCACCTCTCCTTCGGTGGGGGTAGCCACTACTGCCTGGGCGCACCGCTGGCCCGCCTCGAGGGGCAGGTCGTCTTCACTACCCTGATGCGCCGCCTGCCTAATATGCAACTGGCAAGCGCAACCGCAGAATGGCAACCCAATGTTGGCCTGCGCGGGCTGAAGACCCTGCCCGTTACCATCAATTGAGGAGCAACCGTGATCTCGGAACTGGAACAAATCGAAGAGTTTGACATTGCAGTGAAGGCGGACGACACGCCCAAGCCTGAGCTGCCCCTGTCGCGCAACCGCAACTTCAACATCTTCTGGCTGGGGCAAAGCCTATCGGCGCTGGGCGATGGCTTCGGCTTCATCGCGTTGCCGCTGCTGGTGCTGCAAGCGACTGGCTCAGTGGCGCAGATGGGCCTCGTCACTGCCACTTTCGGTGTCGCCCAGCTAATTGCCGGGGTATTCGCCGGGCCGCTGGTGGATCGGGTCAATCGGCGGCAATTGATGATCATATGCGATGTAGCGCGTACCATGCTCTACCTCGCCATCCCGCTCGGCTGGTGGCTGGCTGGGCCGCAGATTTGGCTCATCTACGTTGTTACCGCGCTGTTCGGCGCGTTGAGCAACGTCTTCTCTATCGCATACATCACGGCGGTAGCTAACCTGGTGGACAAAGCGCAGATTACTTCGGCTAACGGGCGGCTGCAAACCACGGGCGCACTCGCGTTCATCATCGGGCCAATGCTGGCAGGGTTGGTCTCCGCCGCGTTCGGGCCAAGCACCGCGATTGGCATAGATGCCGCCACTTTCGCCATCTCCGCGCTAACTCTGACCCTGCTGCGGCTGCGCCAGGCGGCAGCGGTGCGACCCGCCAGCGAAGATGGCAAGAGCAAGCTAGCCGAGGCGCTGGCGGGGGTGAAGTTCCTCTGGCAACAGCCAGCGCTGCGGGCGGTGACGCTATTCTTCCTCATCGTCAACGCCATGCTAGCCGGGGCCAACGACCTGTTCATCTACTATCTGAAGCATGGGTTGAGCTGGAGCGACAACGGTGTAGGGCTGGTGTTCGGCGCTTCGTCGGTGGGCGCGATACTGGGCGGCGTGCTGGTAGCAACCCTGCGCCGCAACCTGGGGTTTGGGGTTTGCTTCCTGGGTGGGCAACTGGTGTTCGCCCTCTCGCTAGTGGGGTTCGGCGTGGTGCCGCCCACGTTTATCATCTACTTGCTGCTCGGCGCAGGCACCGCCTTCGGCAGTTCGATTCAGGGTATCTGCTCGATGTCGCTACGCCAGGAAATTACCCCCGACCACCTGCTGGGCCGCGTAACCGCCGCCTTCTACACTTTGGTGATGGCGCTCGGCCCAATTGGCGCGGCCATAACCACCGCAGTCGCCGCATCCGTGGGCGCGTTGCCGGTGATCGTGGCGATGGGCGTTATCATGATTGCCTTTGCGGTCATTGGCCTGTTCACCCCGCTGGCGGCCAAACACCCTGAGAAGGCAGTGATTAGTGATTAGTGATTAGTGTTGAATGGTGAATGGTGGGGCGGCCTGGGGGTCTGGGGGTCGCCCCCAGATGGTGAAGCGCGTCAATGCTCATCGCAATCGCCAATGCCGACGTAGGGGCGGGTTGCGCTCGCCCTCGCGTGACGTAGGGGCGGGTAGCACTAGCCTGGCGCACCGCATCAATCCTTAAACAGCCATCTTCCTCGAAACCCAACCCGCTTCTGTGAACCCTAACGCAGAGGCGGGCTGGGTTTTTTGCCTGCCGACCTAATACATCTTCAGGCTGATGGCGGGATTTATACCGATGTGCTAACCTTAAGCAGCAAATAAAACGATTGGGGAGAGCGCATCAGCATGGCCGTAGAGGTAGAGGAGCCGAAGCAAGAACTGAAGGGTAGCAAGCTGCCCTCACTGTGGCGCAACCGCGACTTCATGCTGCTGTGGAGCGGCCAGATGGTGTCAAGTTTGGGCAGCAACATGACCAACCTGGCAATGCCGCTCCTTATCCTGGCAATCACCCACTCGCCACAGACGGCGGGCATCGCCGGGGCGTTTTCATATGTCCCTTATGTGCTGTTCAGCTTGCCCGCGGGTGCGTTGATGGACAGATGGGATCGCAAGCGGATGATGATCATATGCGACATCGTGCGGGCGATCAATATCACCAGTGTGCCAATCGCTGCGTCATATGGCGTGCTGACCATCTGGCAAATCTATCTCAACACCTTCATCGAGGGCTGCGCCTACGTCTTCTTCAGCATTGCGGAGACCGCTGCGTTGCCCCAGGTAGTCGAGCGGCAGCAACTCGCGGCAGCATATGCCCAGAACAACGCGGGCTTTGAATTGATGGATTTGATCGGTGCGCCAGTCGCCGGTTTTCTCTACAACACAATCGGGCGGCTGGTGCCATTCATCTTCGATGCAATTTCCTACTCGGCTTCGGTCATCTCCCTCGCCTTCATCCGTGTGCAATTCCAGACCGAGCGGACCAAGACTGAGCGTCACCTATGGACGGAGATCAAGGAGGGGATGGGCTGGCTGTGGAGCCGCCCGATCATTCGCGTGCTGGCGGTTCTCGCAGCGGGGATCAACCTGCGGCTGTTCTCCGCTTATTTGACCGTGATTGTGATCGCGCAGCACCTACAGGCGAACCCCTTCCAGTTGGGGCTGCTTTTCAGTGTGGCGGCAGGCGCGGGCATCATCGGTTCGCTAATTGGCGGCATCATCCAGCGGCGGTTCAGCTTCGTCCAGGTAATAATTAGCACCCGCATATTGACTACGCTGATCTTCCCGCTCTACCTGTTTGCCAGCAACATCTTTCTGCTGGGGCTGATCACAGTGATGCTGTATCTGCTCGACCCCATCTACGACGTGGTGCAATACAGCTATCGCCTGGCGATCATCCCCGACCAGTTGCGCGGACGGGTGAACAGTTCGTTCCGCCTGATTGCCTGGGGCGCACGTCCGCTTGCGGCGGCGCTTACTGGCGTGCTGCTCGAACATCTGGGGGCAAACGTCACCGTGCTGGTGTTCTCCATCATTGGGGTGTTCTTTATGTTGCCAGTGTTCAGCCCAGCGGTGCGTAATGCGCCAGCGTTGGACTAGGCGCAAACAACTTAAGTCGCGCTCATCTTTGGCTGGCACCAGGTTGGTGAATGAGGCAGCCACGTACTCTACTGCGTCGAAACCGATTGGTGGCGTAAATGTCTGCGTCAGCAGGCGGGCGGTGCGGATACTATCGAGGCGAAAGACGCGCAGATCCTTACGCAGGTTGCAGTAGCCGACCACGTACCACTTGCTCTTGTGCTGGGCCAGGCCGTAGGGGTCGATCGTGCGCTTGCTCTCCTCATCGTTGCTCCAGGAGTGGTAGCGAATAGCAACCTGACGATGCTCCTGGATTGCTCTGGTAAAGGTGGCGATGTAGCTGCTGACCATGCCCCGGCCATCGTAGTAATCTCCCCCCTCATCTTCATCCTCATCCTCATCACCGTAGAGCGCGGCATCCTCCAAATCGTGCCGTGCATCCTCGATGCGTTCCAGCAGGCGAGCGGGCAGGAAGCGTTGCAGTTTCTCCAGTGCAGGGTCAACTCCCGCGCCGCCCGCATCCATCCCCTGAGCGAACTTCAGTGCGGCGACTACTGCCACGATCTCGTTATCGCGCAGCATCATGGGGGGCAACTGCTTGCCCGGCTGCAAGGTGTACATGATCTCACCACTGGGCAGCGGCTCCCGCTCCACGGCAAGGCCAATGCCATACAGCACAGCGGCATACTCGCGGGCTACGCTGGGTTCAATGCCCATGCGCTCGGCAACTTGGCTCTCGCTGAGGCGGCCAAAGCTCTCCAGCAGCAAGAGCAAGGTAAGTGGTGATGGTTTGGGGTTTGGCATTGTTACTGACCTGGCTAGCACATCGGAAAAGTGATGGTGAGACTTTGTACTCCCCCACCCAACCTCCCCCTTTGGGGAGGGGTTCGGCTTATGCGGCGGATTGCGCGGCCTCGGCTTCCCGCTTGCCCGCCTCGCGCACCGCGCCGATTACGTCCTGGCTGACCGCATCGCGGGCGGTTCGCAATGCGCTGACTACCGCCTTGGCCTTGCTGCGGCCATGACCCACGAAGGATAGGCCGTTGACCCCCAGCAGCGGGGCTGCGCCGTATTCGGCGTAATCCAGCCGCCCCAGGCTCTTGCGAAGGGTGCCTTGCACCAGCGCCGCACCAATTTTAGTCATGAAGGTGGAGGTAAGCGCCGCCCGCAAGCTGGTTTGGATCAGGTCTTGCACCCCCTCGGCGGTCTTGAGGATGACGTTGCCGGTGAAGCCGTCGGTGACGACCACATCGAAGTGGCCGCTGATGATGTCCTTGCCCTCGCAATTGCCCACAAAGTTGAGTCCGCTGGCCTTGAGTAGAGGAGTGACCGCCTTGACCAGTTCGTTGCCCTTGCCCTCCTCCTCACCGTTGCTGACCAGGCCGACACGGGGGTTCTGCACTGCGAACACGCGCTCCATGTAGATTACTCCCATGCGGGCGAATTGCACGATCCAGCCGGGGCGCACATCGGGGTTCGCCCCAATGTCGGTGACGAACACCTTGCCGTCATTCTTGGCGGGGAAGACTGCACCCAACGCCGCCCGCTCTATCCCCGGCACGCGCCCCAGCACGATCTGCGAACTGGCAAGGCACGCGCCAGTGCTGCCCATGCTGATGAAGGCATCGGCGTTGCCCGCCTTCACCTGCTGCAAGCCAATAGCGATCGAGGAGGTCTTACGCATCGCCATGGCGGTCTCGGCGGGATTGTGGTCGTCCATCGGCACTGCGTCGGGGGCATTGACGATGGGCAAATCGAGGCCAGCGGTATCGTGCTTGGCAAGCTCGGCCCTGATTACATCTTCCTTGCCCACCAGTATCACGGTCAGGTTGAACTCTCGGGCGGCCTGCACCGCGCCAGCGACAATCTCGCCAGGGGCGTTGTCGCCGCCCATTGCGTCGAGGGCTATTTTCATGGGGTGTTTCTCCTTAATCTGCTTTGCCACTTCCGGTGGCTTATAGTATCCCTATTATATCACCATTTATCCTATGTCAAACTTGACAAGCTGACTCACATTGGTTATAATATAGCTAATCCAATATTTCTTGGAGGAGGGCGGACATGTCGCCGCCGGAAGATGGCTCTCCCTTTGTGGAGAGCCTTTTTCTTTTTAGATTAGGAACTCCTTTCCTCCCCTATGATAATACTTGCCAGCCAGCGCCGCAATAATCTGGGCCGATAGTACGGTGATGTTTGTTGAACGAGCTGCACCTCGCAGTATCTCTTGCTGGCTAGGGTAAGCCAGCAAATCGGCGATCTGCAATCCAGGTTCATTGTCTGATTTCAGCCTTGTCTTAATTTGCTTGCTCGTCAATAGATTGTGAAGATGCTTACCTTCAACTCCATGCCGCCATAGGCGGCTAAACTCCTGCTCCAACCTTATGTTCTCGCTTTTACCCCTGGATTCGACCATCACATCACCCTGGCTACTAATCTCCTCAAGAAAGCTGACATACTGACGTAGCAGCACCTATATACACAGGTGAAAGGGCTCTGGAGTCTTGCTGCTATGTCGTTGGTAATAGCTCGGTTTGTCAATGCAGGCGGTAATGACGGTGCATGGCCATGCCCTTAGCAAACTTTCAAGCTCTTGACCAAAGGCTTGCATTAGTTGCGAGTCACTTAGCGCATTGAAAACACCCCTATGTATCTCTATCTCATTACGATGTAGCACTACGTTAGCAGAGTCAAAGTGCTTTATCTTCAGCGCATCCATCTCACGCTGAATTGCTGACACTTGCGCTAGTTCAATTATCACGCCCGTAAGGCTTAGATAGCGGTTACTGGGTTGATCGTTACGCCCTACATAGGAGTTACCCGCCTCGTCTATGTACATTCGGTATCTAGGTCTTGGGTTCATCGAGTGATAGACTCCCATTTGTATTTAAGCATTTAATTGCTCCTCCTCATAAAAAGGTAATGGCACAGCCATAAGCTGTGCCACCATTTTACCATAAAACACGATATGGCTATTTCTTGCCCAGGAAGTCCAACACGATACGGTTGAACTCGTCCGGCTGCTCCATGTTCAGCATATGCGCCGTGTTCGTGAAGGCAACCTGCTGTGCGTGCGGCGCTTTCTTTACTACTTGCTCGCCGACAGTGGCGAAAATCGGCTCGTCGCGGTCGCCGTAGATGAACAGGATAGGCGCTTGGATCTCACCCAGGCGGCCGTTGGCGTAAGGTTTAAGCCAGGTCTGATTATTATCGCGCTGTTCCATGCTAGCCAGCGAGTTGACGTACATCTCTTTTAGCAGGTTACGCACGCCTGCGTCTACCTGGTCGGGGTTGCGCCCTTCGCCGTCCACCCAGATTTGCGCGGCAATTTCGGCAGCCTGGGGGATGTCGTTCGCCTTCAGCGCCTCGATCATTTCCATTTCTTTAGCGGGCATCTCGCCTTCAAACGGATAGCCAACCGGAATGGCCGAAACGGGAATCAGCGCATCCACCATATCGGGATGTTCGAGGGTGAAGTCAAAAGTGGTCGAGCCGCCCATCGAGCAGCCGATCAGGTAAACCCTATCCACGTTGAGGTATTGCAGCAGGCCATACAGGTCGGCGGGTTCGGAGTATTGCCCTTCACCTATCTGGCTCTGGCCGAAGCCGCGGCGGTCGTAGGCGATGGTGCGGTAGTGCTGGGCGAACGTGGAGAACTGTCCATTCCACATTCGATGGTCGGCAATGTCGGCGTGGATCAGCACCAGGGGATGGCCCTCGCCTGCCTCCTGATAATATAGCCGCGCACCATTGACCTCGGCGTAGCCAGCGGTCATACTACTTGTTTCGTCCATTGTTACCCTCCTTTGCTAGAGAAACACGAAAGTTATTAAGCACAAGTCAGTTATAGCACAAGGCAGGTGTTTTGTCAAACATTTGTTCTGATTGCTAAGGCTAGGGGTCTTCACTGCTGGGGAAAATCGGTAATCAGGCGCTGTAGCCGCGCCAACCGCCGCGCCAGCGTCTCAGGATCAGCGGCGCAGAGGGTGATGTGGCCGAGCTTGCGATTGGCGCGGGCTTGTTTGCCGTAGAGGTGCAGGTGTGCGCCGGAGACGGACAGCACGGCAGCGGGGTCGGGCAGCGTGCCGATTATATTGAGCATCGCGCTGTGGCCGAGCGCGGTGGTCGCGCCCAGCGGCAGGCCGAGGATGGCACGCAGGTGGTTCTCAAACTGGCTGGTGACTGCCCCTTCGATGGTCCAGTGGCCGGAGTTGTGAACGCGGGGGGCCATCTCATTCGCCAGCAGCTTGCCGCCCACCTCGAATAGCTCGATTGCCAGCACGCCGACATAGTTCAGCGCCTGCATGGCCTGGGCCACGTAGCCAATTGCGTCTACTTCAAGCGTTGCTCCGCCATCCCAAATCTGGCGATTACTCCCCTGCCCAACCCTCCCATGTTGCAGGGGAGGGGGAATAGGCGCAAGCGAGAGACGGAGGATGCCCTCGCGGTGGTGGTTCTCCACCAGCGGGTAGGCCATGATGCCACCATCGCGATCACGCACCGCGATAATCGAAAGTTCGCGGTCAAACGCGACGAAGCCTTCGAGGATGAGCGGCACGCCACCCAACGCAGTCCAGGCCGCTTCCAGGTCGGCGGGTTCGCGCAAGAGGAACTGGCCCTTGCCGTCGTAGCCACCGCGCCGCGTCTTCAGCACTGCAGGCAGGCTGATGCTGGCGACGGCGGCTTGCAGGTCGGCGAGGCTGTTTACGGCGGCAAACGGTGGGGTGGGGATGCCTAGCTTGCGAAAGAAGGTTTTTTCGGCAAGCCGATCCTGCGCCGCTTCCAGGGCTTGCGGCGGCGGATAGACGGGAACGCGCTCGGCTAGCCAGCGGGCAGCGGCCACTGGCACGTTCTCGAACTCGTAGGTGACGACATCGAGGCCAGTGGCGAAGCGTTCTAGCGCGGCGTAGTCGTTATAATCGGCGACCATCTGCGCGGCGAGGTGGCTGGCGGGCGCATCGGGCGCGAGGTCGAAGAAGCGGAAGCGCAGGCCGAGCGGATAGCCCGCCAGGGCCAGCATCCGCCCCAGTTGGCCTGCGCCGAGGATGCCGACGGTCATGCCGGGGTGGAAAGGGGGGGATTGCTTAAAATGGTCGCTCATCTTCCTCACCTGGGTCGGGGTGGTCCAGCACGGTCTGGGTCTGGCTGGCGCGATACTGCTGCACGGCGGCGCGGTACTGCGGATACTTGCCGCCCAGGATGGTGGCGGCAAGCAGCGCGGCATTGACCGCCCCGGCGCGGCCAATCGCCAGGGTGGCGACGGGGATACCGGCGGGCATCTGCACAATCGAGAGCAGCGAGTCCAGACCTTTCAGCGCCTTCGACTCGACTGGCACGCCCAGCACGGGCAGAGCAGTCTTGGCCGCGCACATCCCCGGCAGGTGGGCCGCGCCACCCGCGCCTGCGATGATGACCTCCAGCCCGCGTTGCTCCGCGCTGCCAGCGTACTCGAACAGCAAATCGGGGGTGCGGTGCGCGGAGACGATGCGTACCTCGTATGGCACACCGAGGCTATCCAGCGTCTGCGCGGCGTGGCGCATCGTCTCCCAGTCGGATTGCGAACCCATGATGATGCCGACTAGCGGCGTAGCCTCGCTCATGTAACCCTTCGCTCCGGGTATTGGTCCTTGATTAGCTGCCTGAAGTACGACCCCAGCGAGTCGCTGCTGATCAGTTGCTCGTAGACTTCCTGGGGAACCTCACGGTATTGCCAGACTGCGCCGCTGTTGAACTCGACTTCTAGCGTTTCGCTGGTCGGGTCGTAGCCCACTGAGCGCATCATGCTGGACGAAACCGGCTGCCGCTCCATGTTCGCACCTCCCTGTACACTTGCTGCCCACATTTTACCACAATTTCGCCGCTGGCACGGATGCTGCTTGATAATCAGGCAGTATTCATGCCAGGTTCGGTCAATGCTGACCGGATGAAAGGAGAAAATCATGGCGAAACTGGATACCGAAGAGCGCAATGAACTGTCGAGCAGCACGTTTGCCTTCCCCAAGCAGCGCAAGGAGCCGCTGGAGAATGCCAGCCATGTGCGTAACGCCATCGCCCGCTTTGACCAGGTGGAAGATGTGAGCGATACCGAGCGCGATGAAGCCTGGAAGCGCATCAAGACCGCTGCTAAGAAGTACGGCGTGGAGGTCAACGAGGAAAGCTGGCGCGAACTGGGCAAGGGTAAAGGCAAGGGCAAGTAAGCCGCTTGCCGCGCCAACCCAACTAAGCCCCCAGCGGGGGTTTGAACTCAACTAAGCTCCCAGCGGGGGTTTGGGGGAGAAATCGTGAAGCGGCAAAGATGCCGGGGGAAGCACAAGCTGGTGGCTGGTGCAAACACCCCAATCCCAGGCGTTATCGCTGGGCGAGATTTCTCCCCAAACCCCCGCTGGGGGCTTTTTGCTTTTTGGTGGGACAAGATTCTCCCCAAACCCCCGCTGGGGGCTTGGTTTAGAGTGATTTGTAAGCGGCGATCGGCGCAGTTTCCGCAAAAAGCGGCCAAATGTTTGTTTTATGGGCGAAACTGTGTTATAATACCTTAGAACGCTGTATCGGTGTCCATCTTGCGGCGGGCAAGCAGCCTGCCAAGTTACTCATTACTTCTCGTGGATGGTGAGGGGTAGACGGTGGCCTGGATGAAGCCAGCATAACTACTAAGCAGAGCGTTTAACCTTAACTAACTAACCCTACCATACCATCCAGAGGAGCTATACCAGTAATGTCGTATCAAGATAGGACCCTGCAGTGCCGCGATTGCGGTAACAACTTCACCTTCACGACTGGCGAGCAGCAGTTTTACGCCGAGCGTGGGTTGACCAATCAGCCGGGGCGCTGCCCGGATTGCCGCGAGGCGGCTAAAGGCTCACGCGGCGGTGGCCGTGGTGGCTATAGCGGCGGTGGTGGCGGCGGCGGTGGCCGTGGCTACGGTGGTGGCGGCGGTGGCGGTGGCTACGGCAGCCGCGACAGCGGGACACGTGAGATGTTCAACGTGACTTGCGCCGATTGCGGCAAGGAAACCCAGGTTCCCTTCAGCCCCCGCGGTGACCGCCCGGTCTACTGCAGCGACTGCTTCCAGAACCACAAGCCCGCCCGCTACTAGGCGAACCAGCAGTAGACAGATTGACACCATCCTTCGGGGTGGTGTCTTTTTGTTTGCGCCACTTAAAGCCAGCCAACGGATTCGGTGCAGCGGAGAAACGGATACGGCCCGCCAGCGGATTTGTAACAGCGGATGAAGCGGATTTAGACGCAGAGGCGGCGCATGATGGTGAGCTAGGGCCGTGCGTAGCGCATGACCTACCGCCCCTGCCGTAGTCGCAGGCAACTTCACCACCAGCAACCGATAAGGTTCAAGCCAGGGACGAGGGTGGAGCTTCGGTTAGGCCCAAATCCGCTTCATCTGCTTGCCAAATCCGCTGGCGGGCCGCCCCTACCGAACGCTTGCTCTGCAAGGGTATGACGCGCACCCTATTCGGAATGATTGTTTGACATTATTCCGAATATGTGGTATACTATTAAGTATGAGGGAAAGAGAGCTTACCGTGCAACAGAGAGCCGCCATATTGGATTACATTCGTCAGGGTCTGCCTGCGTGGCGGGCGGCGAGTGAGGCGGGCATTCCGAAGTCCACCTGGTTCGATATGGTGAAGAAGGCGGAGCAGGGCAAAGCGCCGTTCGCCGACTTTGCCAGCGAGATTGAGTTGGCGCAGCAGGGGCAGCGGTCGCAGCGGCAGCTCGAGCAGGAGCGGGAGGAAGCGCAGCGCCGCATCCTGCAAATCGCGCTGGGCGGCATCGCCTTGAGCCAGCGCGAGCGCGACCTGGCCGAGCAACTGCTGCGCGAAATGAACAATACCAGTCACACGCCGTCGGCGGCAGAGGTGGAGCGGCGCTGGGACGAGAGGGGAGTAGCTGATGAATAGTATGTCATCGCGCACCGAGCGGCAGTGGGCCGAGGTGCGCCATTCTACCGAGGTCAGGAAGGGCATGGCCCTGGCGCGGGTGGAGCGGTTTATTATTGACAACCAGTATACGCTCAAGGAGGCGCTGGAGGTGGTCAGCGAGGCGGAACTGATCGCGGCCTTTGCGCGTCATCTCAAGGAGCTGCAGCGCATCCGCGAAAGTGAGCAGATGTTATGATTAGCGTGGTTACTGAGCAGGTGACGGCGATCAAGGGCGAAGTGGGCGCAGCGGTGGCCGAGGCGAACGCGGTCTGGGAGCGCAAGCATCCGGGGATTGCCGCCAACTACATCGCGGTGGGGCCGGGGCTGGCCGACGATAGCGTGCTGGCGGCGTTGGCTAAGGGCGGCGTAGCAGTCGAGCGGCTGGACTCGCTAATGGGGCGGGTGGCGGTCGGCCATCGTAGCGCGGATACGAAGGAGTGAAGCCGATAGCGCGGTTATGGATGTACCATGCGGGCAGCCGCCTATTGGTATCATTAGCAACACCCACTGCTGGCTAACTGCTGGCAGTGGGTGTTTTTGTGGGGCGGGCTAGCGGATGCGTAACAGCGGTTAAGCGGATGAGGGGTGGCAGTCGCAGATTATCATTATCAGTTTCACTTTGACACTGGGATGGGGACAAAGTGATAGTGAGAGTGGCGATGCCAGTTGCCCAGTTAATCTTCGCGGTCAGCCTGCTGGTACTTGCCTTCAATGTTGGCATCGAAGTAGCTCTCGACCGGATCGGCGTGGATGAGCCGCTCGTAGACCTCTTGCTCGACCTTGCGGTACTGCTTTACGCTGCCGTCGCTGAACTCCACCTCTAGCAGGTGGTTGGGGATGTCGTAGCCGACGGTGTGGATGCGGGTGGGGTGGGTTAGGGGGGTGCGATCCATGCTATTCGTCTTCTTAACCAAAAACCTGCGATGCTATCTGGGCAGCAAGATAATAGGCAAGAAGAGGAGGAACGCTATTCCCAATTAGCATATGAGCAGTTGATTTCTTATCTGGAAACCAAAATTCGTCAGGGAAAGAAGCGATACGAGCAGCCTCACGTATATTAATAACCCTTGGGCTAGTAGGGTGAACAGGCCTGCACGCAGTATCAGTTCTCGTTCCTGCGCGTAGCGTCCAAGCTGGTAGATTCAGATCTAGACGACGGTATCTGGATATCTCATCGAGTTGCCCAGGAGCTAGTTTCTCAATTCTTGTTTTGACTTCGTAGGAATGTTTGACTGGTATACAATTCGTCACAACTGCACTTTTTCCCTTCATCATTTGAGCATATTCTGAGATAACTGGTTGCACGTAAGACATAGCAATGCCATCTGAGTTGCTGACATCATCCAAGTCAACAGGAAGACCATCAAGTGCTGATTGTACATTAATGTAATCGTTCTTTTCTCTTGAGCCATCTTCAAATACGATGGAGTAAATTGGACACCTCGTTCCCACTACGAAGACCCTTGTACGCAACTGCGGTACTCCATACCTCGCTGCATTTAG
>JBBRMT010000010.1:0-40790 GCA_038230695.1 Chloroflexia bacterium | reverse complement strand
GGTGGTGGCGGTGGCACTGGCACATGATACCATCCGACCAAGTTTTACCCTATCAACAAAACTAGGCGAGGGCATAGCTGCCCTCGTCTTTGTGTATTCTACTCAGCAGAACAGGTAAACGAACTAGCATCACGTACCAGTGCCTGGACCGCCGCCACCCCAACCCTGCCCAAAGGGCATCACCGACTTGCTGGTGCGGTCATCAAGTGGGCCGAGGTGTTGCTCTAGCTGACTCTGATCGGCGGACATGAAGGCGGTGCGCTCTTCGGGGCTGAGGTCGTAACTAGCTAGCGCGGTATTGGGGTCGCTGGCTAGCTGCTGACGAAAGCCCTCATCATCAATCGCCCGATCGAGGGCGGACTGTAGCGCCTGCTTGCTCATAGTTTCGATTTCCTTTCCTTGTACTCGATTGTTTAAACGCTGATTGGCGGATGCGCATTAACGCAACCTTATTATAGCAAGATGGTTCGCGGCGCGGTGTAAAGTAGTTGACATTGTGCGGCAATTCGTTCATCTTGGTCTGGGGTATTCCCCGACCGGCCTCCCACTTTGGGGCTAGACCTTGCCCACATCGGCTAACCCGCTGCCATGCTTATGATGCGGCCAGGCTTGGTAGCCAGGCCCACCATTTGCGCCGCATCCAGGCTGCCCCACCAGCGCATACCGCTTATGTTTACGATAAACATTGCGGCGCTTGCCAGCAGGGAGCTACGCTCCCAACCCTCGGTAACTCTGCGGGTGGCGGCCTGACCCCACCACTACTGCCATTTACCACTATTGGGGTAACGATTAGCTTGGGTAAGGGATTTGGGACTACTTCACCTCGTGTTCGTCGTCGTTGATGATACTGTAGCGATTATGGATCTGCACCGTGCCGTGAAGCATGGCGCTGACCGGGCAGTATTTCGTCTCCGATAGTTCGATGGCGCGGACGATAGCGTTCTCGTCTATGTTGCGCCCGGCTACAATATGCTCAAGTTCGATGCTCGTGTAGACGCGAGGATGTTCGTCGGCCTGCTGCGCGGTTATCTTGATGTCGTAATTGGTAACTTCCTGCCGCTTCTTGCGTAGGATGCTGATTACGTCCAGACCCATGCAGCCGCCCAGAGCCATTAGCACCAGGTCGAGCGGCTCCAGGCCGAGGGCGTGACCGCCATGGTCGGAACCGGTATCAATCGTCAATTCATGCCCGTTGGGGGCGCGGCCCTTAAACTCCATCTCGCGGATAAGTTGCACGTTGGCGTGTACGGTTGCCAAGATTTGCCTCCTTAGCGGGCGGGTTGCGCCCGTTGCTTGACCTGCTTTATGACACTGATTATACCACAGTTCGCTATAAGCACGAAAGTAGGCTGCAATCAGGTCAATTTAGGCAATTCGTTGACATAACTATTGACAGCCAGCGCGTTTTGTGCTACATTATGTTCAGCAGATTAACAGCAACGAACCAGCCCCATCCTCAGATATACCAGGCGCGGGGTTTCGGGTAGGAAAGGAGTGGGTCTCACCATGCGAAGACAAACTATTGGGGGGCTGATTGCCCTGATCGTGCTGGGCGGCCTGTTGCTAGCCCCGGCAATGCGTGCCTCAGCTGCGTCCTCGACCGTGCTGCTGGCAACGGTGAAGGTGTCGGATACGGTAGCCAACCAATATATAGAGCTATCCAACGATACCGCCAACCCGATTTCGATGACCTCGTGGCAGATTTGTACCAGCCAGGGGTGCGGCAGCTTTAGCCGCGAACTACGGCCTTCGCTAACCGTGCGGATTGGCGCGAGTGAGCTGACCAGCTGGACCAAGAGCGGCGGGGTGAAGCATGATGCCGACCTGGTGTGCGTGGTTGACGATAAGGGCGCGGTAGTGGATTGCATCAACTGGGGCGCGGTTAGCGCTGGATGGCCTAACTACGCCAAGTTTAACAGCGCTGGCCCGCTTATCAACCCTGGCCTGGCCGTGCCTGCTGGCTCTACTGGCAAGGATCTGCTCATCTTCCGCACCCGCACTACCCAGGTGGTGGACGATGACCAGCTCGATCAGTGGGTTATTCGCGTGCAGCCAGTTTCCGCCCCTAGCGGCACTCCGGTGGCGGCTGCTACTCCCAGCGGCAACGCCGCCCCGGCCCCTGGTGGCTCTATCCCGCAGACTGGCGCGGAGTTTCCGGTAATTGTGGTGCTGGTACTGGTTGCCGTGCTGTTTGGCGTGCGCTATCTGCGTAGCGGCCGTCTGGCCCGCCGGTAGCAGGCAGCAGGCACGAGCGATAAGGTATGGGCAGGGCGCATAATTAGTGCGCCCTGTTTCTTTATAAGCAATGTAGAGAACAAATGAACGACACAATAATTGCCACCCAGGATCTGACCCGCCGCTTCGACAAGCTGCTGGCGGTGGATCGGCTGAATATGCAGGTGGGGCGGGGGCAGGTGTATGGCTTCCTCGGCCCCAACGGTGCAGGCAAGACTACCACGGTGCGGATGCTGGCCGCGCTGATTAGCCCGACCAGCGGCGCGGCCTGGGTTGATGGCATCGCGCTGGGTAGCGAGGCGAATGATACCCAGATCCGCCGTCATGTTGGCATCCTTACCGAATCGCCGGGGCTATACGACAAGTTGAGCGCAACCGACAACCTGCGCTTCTACGCCCGCCTCTACGAGGTGCCAAGCGGCGATATAGCAGCGCGGGTGCAGCAACTTTTGCAGATGATGGGTCTATGGGAGCGCCGCGCCGACAAGGTGGGTGGCTTCAGCAAAGGGATGCGCCAGAAGATGGCGATTGCCCGCGCCATGGTGCATCGCCCGCCGCTGCTATTCCTCGACGAGCCAACCTCCGGCCTCGACCCTGAAGCGGCCAGGCTGGTGCGCGACTTCATCGAAACCCTACGCAGCGAGGGCGGCAGCATCTTTCTCACCACTCACAATCTGGACGAGGCGGATCGGCTGTGCGACCGCGTGGGCGTGTTCAAGCAGCGGCTGATCCGTGAGGATACCCCCGCCAACCTGCGCCGCCAGCTATTCGGCAGGCGGGTGGAGGTGCAACTGGCCCAGCCTTTGAGCGAACAGCAGAGCGCTACGCTGCGCGAACTGCCCTTCATCAGTGATATCCAGACTGTGGCGAATAGTCAGCATCCCACCATCAGCATCGGCCTTAGCGACCCCGAAGCCCAAAACCCCATACTGGTACGCAAGCTGGTAGAACTGGGCGCGGCGGTGCAGTTCGTCACCCCGCTGGAGGCTTCGCTGGAAGATGTCTACTTCAGCCTGGTGAACGAAGGAGAGAAGCCGCAATGAACAAGGCGATGATCATCTTCGGCAAGGATTGGCAGGAGATCCGCCAAAGCATCGGCCTGATCGCCACCATGCTCATAATCCCGCTGTTCTTTACTGCCATCGCTATCGGCTACGTGATGCTATTCGGCTCGATCGGCTCGTCAAGTAGCACCAGCGGTGATAACTTCATAGCGCTGGCGCAATTGCACCCCGAATGGAGCGGCTATCCGCGCGGGCAGGTCATTCAGGGCATTGGGGCGATCGCGGCACAAGTGTTCCTTATCGTCATCCCTATCACTATCACGATTACGATCGCCAGCCACAGCATCGTGGGCGAGAAGGAACAGCGCACCCTCGAACCGCTGCTGGCGACCCCTATCGAAACCTGGCAATTGCTGCTCGGCAAGATGCTAGTTCCGCTTATCCCCGGCACGGTAGCTGCCTGGGTTGCCTATGCTATCTATGTGCTGGTGCTGCGCCTGATCGCTTCGCCATTGGTGAACAACTTCGTGGTCAGCACGCCCTACCTCATCCTCGTTTTTCTGTTCACTCCGCTACTCACCGCCCTGACCGTGCTGTTCAGCCTGATTATCTCCTCGCGGGTCAGCAGCGCCCGCACCGCCCAGCAGATCTCCTCCGTCGTCTTCGTGCCGCTAATACTGCTGTTTGCGGCTCAGATTCTCGGTGTCCTCAACATCAACACCCTCGCCTCCCTGCTCGTCTGCCTGGTGGTGTTGCTACTCGATGGCGGTGCGCTGCTGCTCGCCGTCGCACTGTTCCAGCGCGAGTCGATCCTGATGCGGTGGAAATAATTGAGGACTGAGGACTGAGCCGGGGTCGAATCCTGTACTACGCAAAAAGCCCCTCTAAACGTTACTCACAAGTGAGGAAAGGCAGGAGTGGGGGATACGCCGCCGCTCGTCGAGTTATTGAGGGTTGGGAGCGTAGCTCCGAGCGGTGCAGCGCATCTATGCGTATCGAAGGCATAAATGTACCAACCGTGGTAACGGCTAAGGGTTGACGATGAGGTGAGATTAACACGGCGCAAACCGGCAGCATGGCTATCGCGGCACCACTCAGAAAACATTGGGGCGGGTTAGCAGCCGATAAGCAAGGGGCGCGATAAATCAGCGCCCCTACGAAGCCTCAAATCAAAATTAAGTTTTTGAGGTACTCATGCCTCAAGCCTGAAAGAGCCTCATGCCTGCCTAACCGCCTTGTACTCCTCCATGCGGCCAGTTACCAGGAAGTTGACCCGTTCGCAGATGTTGGTTACGCGGTCGGCAATGCGCTCCAGGTTGTGGGCAACCCACAACAGGTGGGTGGCGCGGTCAATCGTGCGCGGGTCGTTGAGCATGAAGGTGAGCAACTCGCGGTAAACCTGGTCGTATAGCTGGTCTACGATGTCGTCTTCATGGGCAACCGTGTTGGCGGCTTCCTGATCGCGGGCGACGAAGGCATCCATGGCGCGGCGCAGCATACTGCGGGCCTGCTCTGCCATGCGCGGCACATCAATCAGAGGCTTTAGCGGTGGCTCGTTGCCGATCATAATGGCGATTTTGGCGATGCCTACGCAGTGATCAGCCATGCGCTCTAGGTCGGTGATCACGTTCAGCACCGCGACGATGGTACGCAGGTCGCTAGCCAGTGGAGCCTGGGTAGCGGTAATCAGGATGCACTTCTCCTCAATCTCGAAGCGCTTGTTGTTCACTTTCTGGTCATCGCTGACTACCAGGCGAGCCATGCCGAGGTCGCGGTTCTTCAGCGACTCGATCGAGCGGTTAATTGCCTTGTCTACCATGCTGGACATAACCAGCAGTTCGTCCTGCAAGTCGCGCAGTTCGCGCTCGAACGTGGGGCGGGCGGGCATAGCTGCCTCCTTTTGCTAATACAATGCTTCAACCAGGGCGCGGTAAATCCCGCCCCTACAAACAGCCATAGGCTGCTATCTACAATCTACAGTCTACCTTCTACATTCAGCGATCAGCCGAACCGCCCGGTGATGTAATCCTCGGTGCGCTTCTGGGTGGGGCGGGTGAAGATCTGCTGGGTAGGGCCGAACTCCACCAGGTGGCCGGGGCCGTCCTGAGCCAGCATAAAGGCGGTGAAGTCGGAGGCGCGACTGGCCTGCTGCATATTGTGGGTAACGATCACGATGGTGTACTGCGCCTTCAACTCCTCGATTAGCTCCTCAATCTTGAGCGTAGCGATGGGATCGAGCGCGGAGCAGGGTTCGTCCATAAGGATGACTTCGGGGTTGACCGCGATGGTACGAGCGATGCAGAGGCGCTGCTGCTGGCCGCCAGAAAGCGATGCGCCCGACTTGCCCAGCTTGTCCTTGACCTCATCCCAGAGGGCGGCGCGATGCAGCGACTGCTCGACGATCTCCGCCGCCTGGGTGTGGCTGAGGCGACCGCTGTTTAGCTTGATGCCTGCCAGCACGTTTTCGCTGATACTCATGGTGGGGAAGGGGTTGGGCTTCTGGAAGACCATGCCAATCAGGCGGCGCACCTTGACCGGATCGGCGTTGGGGGCGTAGATGTTCTGCCCATCGAGCAGCACTTCGCCTTCAACGCGCGGAGCGCCGGGGGTGACTTCGTGCATCCGATTGAGGCAGCGGATCAGGGTGGACTTGCCGCAACCGCTGGGGCCAATCAGGGCAGTTACTTTGTTGGGCTGGATCTCCATGTTGACATCGCTGACCGCCAGGTAGCTGCCGTAGTAGGCTTTGAGGTTGCGGATCTCCATGCTCTTGCCGCCTGTTGCCACCGGCGTATTATAGCCCTCTGTGCTGGGGTCCTGGGTGGGTGCTTCTTTAACTTGTGTATTATCCAACTTTCTTACCTTTCGTAGCGATGCGGGTGAGCAGGCTGAAGACGAGGATGACCATAATCAGGATGAAGCTAGCGCCCCACGCCTGCTCGATGCGTACCGCATATGGCTGGGTCGCGTAATCGTAGATGCGGAGCGGCAGTGCGTCGGTGGGCTGATTTGGATTCCAGTTAATCGCCTCGTTGCCGAGGACGGTGAGCAGCAGCGGCGCGGTTTCGCCGCCGGCGCGGGCGACGGCGAGGACGATGCCGGTAATCACGCCGCTGGCCGCGCTGGGCAGCACAACGCTCACAATAGTGCGCCACTGCGGCACGCCCAGGGCGTAGGATGCTTCACGCAGCGCATTTGGCACCAGCCGCAATATCTCTTCGACGGTGCGAGTAATAATCGGCACCATAATGATTGACAGAGCCAATGCACCCGCCCATGCGGAGAAGTGGCCGGTGGTGATCACGACTAGCGACCAGACGAACACGCCGGTGACAATCGAGGGGATGCCGGTCATCACGTCGGCAACGTAGCGGACCAGGAAGGCAAACTTGCCGCGGCCAAACTCGGAGAGGTACATCCCGGCCAGCAAGCCGAGCGGGATGGAGATAAGCGCAGCAAGGCCGAGGATGAGTAGCGAACCGAGGATGGACATCAGCACCCCGCCGCCACTGCCCGCAATTGGCTGACCCTTCGCATCGAAGTCGAGCGGCTGGGCCGACTGGCTGAAGAAGGCGGGCGAGAGCGCCTGCCAGCCCTGCACCAGCACGTAGCCCAGGATGAAGAGCAACACGGCCACGCCAATCAGCGCGGCGAGGCCGACCAGCCCCGCCATCGCCAGATTGACCGTCCGCCTTACGGCGAAGCGGGCGCGTTCTCTAGGACTAACCCCGGCATCCAGTGCGCGACTGCCAACTTGCTCCATCGTAGTTTGTCCTTGCATTATTTGCCAACCCCCCTATGACCGGAATTGCCAATCAGAGGCAACCCACCGATCACAATCTGCAATCTGCAATCTACAATCTGCAATCACTCAGGCGCGGGTGCCGCGCAGCGCCGACGAGGTGCTGAATATGACCAGCAGGCGGGCTAGCCCATTGATGATCGCCGTCATTATCAGCAGCACCAGAGCGATTTCGACGATTGCGCCGACGTAGAGTGGGTCGCTGCCCGCCTCGGTGAACTTCTGGGCAATCGAGCTTGACATCGTATAGCCGGAACTGAGCAGGTTGGGGGTAATCTTGGTCGAGCTATTGCCGATTACCAGCGTCACCGCCATCGTCTCGCCCAGGGCGCGGCCCAGACCCAGCACTGCTGCGCCGATAATACCACTGCCCGCATAAGGCAGCACTGCCTTGCGGATGGTCTCCCACTTGGTTGCGCCCAGCGCCAGCATCCCTTCCTTCTGCAAGCTCGGCACAGTCAGGATGATCTCGCGGCTAACCGACATAATCGTGGGCAGCACCATAATCGCCAGGATCAGCCCAGCAGTGAGCAGCGAACGGCCATTGCCCGGCGTGCTGAACAATGAGCCTAGCAATGGCACTTTGCCAATTACATCGTGGAGGAAGGCATCCACGCCGCTGACCTTGCCCGTCTTCATGTCCACGTTGTACATAATTGGCACCAGCACCGCCAGCCCCCAGAAGCCGTAGATGATGCTGGGAATAGCGGCCAGCAGCTCGACCATGAAAGAGACCGGGGTCGCCAGCCAACGGGGGGCATATTCGGCGATGAACAGGGCCGCGCCGATCGCCAGTGGCACAGCGAAGATTAGCGCGATTGCCGAAGTCACCATCGTACCGAAGATGTACGGCAGGATGCCGAACTCCTCCTGGGGGTGGTTCTGGGTAATGTTGGGGTTCCAGTTGGCCGAGGTAATAAAGCTGAAGCCGGAATACTGGATATTCGGCCACGAGCCAATTACCAGCAGAATGATAAGGGCGAGTAGCGTGGCAATAAGCAGCAGGCTGGCAAAGATGGTGAGGCCGAAGAACGTTCGATCGCCGCCGACGAGGCTGCGGCTACGACTGATACGATCTATGCCTTCGATGGGGGCTACCTTCATATCGAGGTTGTTGGCGGCCATGCTTGATCCTTCCGACAGAATGGGCTGCACGGATAAACGTAAATCGCTGGGGAAGCGCCATTGGTTCCGCCACTTCTATTTAACCATTTTTGGCGCGGGCTGTCAAATTGGCCGAGTGCCTTATAAACAGGGTTCTGATCACTCCCCTCCCGCCGGGAGGGGCTGGGGGTGGGGCGTGTAGAACGACTCGCACCCTCCCCAACCCCTCCCAAGTGGAGGGGAATAGGTTACTCAGCACTCAGCACTTTAGTTCGAGGGAATGACGATCTGCTGGACTTGGTGTAGAGCCGCATCGCGCAGGTTTGGCGGGAGTACGCCGTAATTCAGGCCGTTGCTATAGGTCTGGCCCACGGTCAGTTCCCAGTTGAACAGATTGACGAGGGCGATGGCCTTGGCCTTGTTGGTCTGATTCTTGTAGACAAGCTGCCAGGTCGCGGTTGTGATGGGGTAGCTGTCGGCCCCTGGCTCGTTGATGAGGCTGAAGCGCAGGTCGGCGGGGATGTCGCCCAGATGACCAGCGGCGGCGCTGACCGTTGCAAGGCTGGCGGTCACGTAATTGCCATCCTTGTTCTTCATATCGGCGTAGGCGAGTTTATTCTGGATGGCGTAGGCGATCTCGACGTAGCCAATGGCGAACGGAGTAGAATTGACCTGACCAGCAACCCCGGCGTTGCCACTCGCGCCCTGACCCGCGGGCCAGCTTGGCGATTGGCTAGCGCCTGGACCATTCTTCCAGTCACTGTTGACATTGGCAAGATAGGTGGTGAACTGGAAGCTGGTGCCGCTGCTGTCGCTGCGGTGAACCACCTGGATTGCGCCAGCGGGCAGCGCGGTGCCACCGTTGGCGGCGGTAATCCCAGGGTCGCTCCAATCCTTGATGGTGCCGAGATAAATCTTGGCGAGGGTGTCGCCATCCATCTTCAGCGTGCCAGAGTAACCGGGGATGTTGTAGATAACCACGATTGCGCCCAGGGTCATGGGTATGTGCAGAATGGCCCCGCCCTTGGCAGCAGCGAGTTCCGCATCGGTCATCGGCGCATCGCTACCGGCGAAGTCGAGGGTCTGGTTCTGGATGTTCTGCTTGCCGAAACCGCTGCCCTTGGCCTGATAGTTAACTGCTACGCCGTACTTCGCGCCGTAATCGGCGAACCACTTCAGGTAGAGCGGGGCGGGGAAGGTCGCGCCGCCTGCGGTCAGCGAGGTAGCGCCGCCGGGCTGGAAGATGAAGTAATCGAGCGGCTTGCCTGCATCCTGGTATAGCCACTCATAGTAGTGAGCGCCGATGTTGCCAACCTGTACCTGGAACGCCTTGTCGAAGCTGGGGACGTAGGTGAGGATGCGGCGCTGGAACGCCTGGATTAGCACGTCGGTGCCAGCCTTGCCCGCAATCTTGACCTTGGCCCAGTACGCCTCGCTGATGGGGTAGCCGCTGGCGTAGAACCAGGGGCTGCTCAACTGGGCGTTGATGGTGCCACTCTTGCAGGCGGCGGGGGTGCAATCCACCACAGGGCCGCTCTGGTTTAGGAAGGTCCAGAAGGCGGCGGGGATGTTGTGGTTGGTGGTTGGCTCGAAGTGGGCGAGCTTGGCGTTGGGGTCGTTGCCCATCGCTACATCCTGGCTAATCGTGCCATTGACATCAATGGTCGCTGTAGCGAAGTGACCGGTCAGGTCAGTGGTGCCAGTCAGCACATTGCGGAAGCTATAGTAGGTGGGGGCAGTAGCATCGTCGGGGTCGCTGGCAAGAGGAATGGCCGCAGGCCAGCGGTCAACGAAGGTGTTGTCGCCCGTCTGCTGCTTGCCGCTGATTAGCTCGGTAGCGAGCAGGCCGTTGGTGACGTAGAAGTTCTGGGTCTTGTCGCCGCCAGGGTTGTTGATCTCCATGCGGCTCTTGTCGAAATACTGCACCAGGCGAGTGCCGCCGTTGTAAGGCTCCTGCAAGCCAGCGGAGATGGGGGCGGGACCCCAGTAATAGCTGCGCTGGAAGGCGCTGCCGACCGCCGAGTCGGTGCGTGTCCACACGTTTTTGAACGCGGGATCGGCGAAATCGTTAGCCGCCTGCACACTGGCGGGCTGAATGCTAACGTTGGCCGCCTGCACACGGTTGTTGATGCTGGTGAAGGCCATGCTAAATACAACCAGAAGCAGGGCGAAACTAAAGGCTATCTTACGCATATTCCTACCTTTCCTCTTTTGAACGGTTGAACTGTTTGTGGGTGGGTATAACATAACAGCGGGGACATTGAGCTACTCAGCCTGCAGCCAGCGCCACTGCGGGAGGGGGTAGCGGGCAAGGGGACGATGCGCGGGGCGCGTCGCCTTTGACGCGCCCCTGAGTATCGGTTACGGCTGCACTGGTGCGCCGTTGACCATGATGGTCTTGACCTTAGCAATGGCCGCCTGCTGCAGGTTGGCGGGCAATACACCATAATTCAAGCTGTTGTTGGTACCCTGCCCTACAGTCAGTTCCCAGTTGAGCAGGTTGACGACCGCGATGGCCTTGGCCTTGTTGGTCTGGTTCTGATAGACAAGCTCCCAGGTGGACGAGGCGATTGGGTAGCTGGTGTCACCTGGCTCATTAACTAGTGAGAAGCGCAGGTCAGCAGGGATGGAGGTCAGGTTCGCGGCGGCGGCTTTGACGGTGTCCAGGCTGGCGGTAATGTACTTGCCGCTCTGGTTCTTCATATCTGCGAAGGGCAGGTTGTTCTGGATGGCATAGGCAATTTCGATATAGCCAATGCTGAATGGCGAGGTCTTGACCTGACCGGCGACCCCGGCATTGCCGCTTGCGCCCTGACCCGCCGGCCAGCTGGGAGCCTGGCTTGCGCCCTGGTTGTCCTTCCAATCAGCGTTTACCGCCGCCAGGTAGCTGGTAAAGATAAAGCTGGTGCCGCTGCTGTCGCTGCGATGAACCACCTGGATTGCGCCAGCAGGCAACGCGGTGCCACCGTTGGCCGCTGTCACAGCCGGGTCGCTCCAGTCCTTGATGGTGCCGAGGTAAATCTTGGCGAGGGTGTCGCCATCGAGCTTGAGCGTGCCGCTGTAGCCGGGGATGTTGTAGGTAAGCACCACCGCGCCGAGGCAGGTGGGGATTTCGATCATCGGGCCACCTTTGGCCGCCGCCAGTTCGGCATCGGTCATCGGCGCATCGCTGGCTCCGAAGTCGAGGGTCTGGTTCTGAATGTTCTGCTTGCCGAAGCCGCTACCCTTGGCCTGGTAGTTGATGGTAACGCCATATTTGGCACCGAAATCGGCGAACCACTTCTGGTAGAGCGGAGCGGGGAAGGTGCCGCCGCCAGCCGTAAGCTGGGTTGCGCCACCTGTGATGGGGCTGAAGGTGGCGCTGCTGCCAGTGCCACTCATCGCCTGGGTGCTGGTCATCGCCGTGCCAGGTGTACCCATCATCTGGGTGTTGGTCATCATCATGCCAGCGGTGGGGGTCATGCCCATCATCTGGGTGTTGGTCATGCTCGTGGCCGGGGTGTTGGCCGCCATTGCCTGGGTATTGGTCATGCTGGTGGCGGGGGTGTTGCTGGTGGTTGCGCCGGTCACAGTAGTGGCGGTGGCGCTAACCGGGGTATCAGTGGCGTTACCACCACAGGCGCTGAGGGTGAAAGCCACGATCAGGAGCGCTAGTAGCGCGGTGATGCGGGTAAGTTTTTGGTAATTCACAATAAGTCTCTCCTCTTGGTTTAGCAATTGGCGCAGCGGGGCGCTCATGCTCAGATGAGCGAGTAAGTCCGTCGCGCTGGTCAAAGTTGGTTCTGGGAAATCTTACCATGCCCGCTTTAACGCTTGTTTAACAGGAAGAGGAGGGTACTTTAAGGGGAGGTTAAAGTATTGTTAAGATAATGTTAACGGCGCAGCCGTCGCGTTACTGTATGCCACAGCATCGCCAGTTCGCTCAAGCGTAGCAGAACCGCCGCGCCGAGATAGGCGAGGGTAAACGCGCCACCGCTGATCATCAACACGGCGATACGGCCCAACAGAGACGCGCCGAATACGTCGCCCGCCGCCAGCCAGACCGCCAGGCCAACCGCACCCGCCAGCAGCGCAGCTAGCCCCGCCTTCAGCGTAGTTGCGCCCAGCCCGAGGCCGCGCAGCCCGGCAATGGCCGCGCCTAGCAACACGAAGCTAACTACAGCGTGGAATGTCTGTTTCGCGCTGTCGGCCAGGGCGAGGCCAGCAAAGCTGAACGGGCCAATCACGGTGAGCAGGATGGCAACTACAAGGTAGGCAAGGACGCTGCCGATGCCGATCAACACCGGCGTGCGCGTATTCTGGCGGGCATAGAAGGCGAATAGCAGCACCTGATCTACTGCCGCAAAGGGGGTGCCAACCGCGTAGCAGAGCAGCGCGAGGGCGGTACGCCACTTGTCCGCATCGTTGAACGCGCCGTGCTGGAACACCACCTGAATGATCGGCACGCCGATGAAGGCCAGCGCCGCGCTGGCGGGCAGGATAAGGGCGATCACCAGCCGCAAAGCAGCGCCGAGGGTGCGCTTGTAGCCCGCCAGGTCGCCCGCCGCCGCGCTGCGCGAGATGCTGGGCAACACCGCAAGGCTAATCGCCGCCGCTACCAGGCCGAGCGCGAACTGTACCAGCGTAGTGGCAAAGCGCATCGCTGACAGGCTACCCGCACCCGTGTGGCTGGCGAGGTTGCGGTCAATAAACAGGCCCGCCTCAGTAACCAGCAGGCCGAGCGCGACCGGCAGGTAGAGCCGACCAATCTTACGCACGCCGGGGTTTCGCCAGTCGAGCCGAAAGCGCAGCCGCACGTCGCGCAGGCCGAACCACTGCAAGGCGACCATCAACAACGCGCCGATGCTCATGCCCAGCACGATACCGAAGGGATTGTCCTCGCGATAGAGCAGCCAGCCGAGTGTGACCACGGTTAGATTGAGGATGACGGGTGCAAAAGCGGGAAAGGCGAAGCGCTGCAGCGCGTAGAGCATGGAGATAAGCACGGCAGACACGCCCAAGAAGATGACCCCCGGCAGCACAATCAACACCAACCCGGCAGTAAAGTCGAGTTGGCTGGGGCTGAAGCCACCCGCCAACAGGTCGGTTAGCTGGTGCGAGAACAGCATCAGCACGCCAACCACCACCCCCAGACCGACGGTAGCGATGCTCAACACGCTGCTGGCAACGCGCCACAGCTCCTCGCGCTTCTCCCTGGCTGCATACTCGCTGAATACCGGCACCAACGCCGCGCTGACGATGCCGCTGATCAGCAAATCGTAGGTAATGGTGCTGACGTTGCTGGCAATCGTAAGCGAGTCGGTTGGGCCGACTCCACCATACAGTGCGGCTACCACCTGTTCACGCACCAGCCCCATCACGCGGCTGAGAATATTGCCCATGATCAGGATGAAGGCAGCGGAGGCGATGCTTCTATCTAGCGGCGCTTGAGTTTTGAGTTTTGAGTTTTGAGTTTTCAGTTGGGCGGATGTTGGTTCGCCGACTTTCGGAAAGTCAGCGTTGGTGTAGGGTGGGGTAGCTGGGGTTGGTTCGATGCTGCCGCCCAATGAAAGCTCGTCGGGCAGCATCACATTGTCGAGCGGCTGCTGTTCCTCATCGTTTGGGTTGTCTGAATTGGGGGTTGCGCTTACGGGGGATTTAGGCATAAGTAGGTTCAATTGTGAATGTAGTGGTTTCGGCGAAGCGAATGTCTACTGGCTCTACGGGTTCGCCAAGCTCCTGCGCGTAGGCCGCTTCCAGTTCCCTTACCCCTGCGATAAGGTCTTCACGTTGCTCTGCTGGGATAACCCTCGCATCGGGTGCTGCTTCAACATACAGCCTGGTTGCTTCCTTCAGCTTGTCTAGCGCTTTCTGGAAGGTTCGGCCCTGACCGACAGTATATAGCTCGGCGCACTCTGCAACATAGTCGTCATCTTCCTTATAGACGTTGGCAGTGAAGGTATAGTTTGATGCCCCCGCCAAGTTTGCCCTTGTCTGAGTAGTCATCTCCGTTCCTCTTTCTATCTAATTGCCGCCTGACCTAATCAATTATAGCAGCAATCATACCTTTTAGAAAGCTACGGCGATTGTGCGATCAGTCATATTCTAAGCTGGTTTGTTTGCCTCACAATAAAGCGCCAGAATCCGCTCGATCAGCGTCGTGGTGCTACGCCCCGCCACCAGCGGCAGGATGCGTACCTCACCACCGTATTCCGCGACGATTGCCGCTTCGGGCAGCGGCTTGCCTCCTGACGCATCGTAGTCGCCGCCCTTTGCGTATATATCGGGCTTCAGGGTAGCAACCAGGTGTTCTGCGGTCGGTTCATCGAAAGGCACGATGTAATCCACACACTCAAGCGCGGCCAGCAACTCTGCCCGCTCTGCGCCTGGCACGATCGGGCGGCGCGGGTCCTTGTGCGTCTTGACTGAGGCATCGCTGTTCAGCCCCACAATCAGCATATGCCCCAGCGCCCGTGCCGCTTGCAGATAACGCAGGTGGCCGACGTGCAGCAGGTCGAACGCGCCGTTGGTGAACACGACGCGCATCCCTGCAGTCGAGTCGCGCAGGTCGGCAAGGCGGGTTTGCATCTCTTCAAGGGTTAGGATTTTGGACAAGCTGCCTCCTCGGTGGTACTAATCACATTACGAAGCTAGCCCTGACAAGGGTAACGCTCCCAGGTTTTCATAGCGCAGGGCGAGGTCGTTACGCTTCTCACTGAGGGAGAAAACGTCGAGGCGCAGGTCGCCATCGTCCATATGTTCAAGCATCTGCTGGCGCAATTTGGATAGCGATGGGGTCATGGGTTTGCTACTCCATCTGCCCGCTTGCGTTACTATGGGGCGAAAACTGGGGGCATAATGGCTTTGTCCGCTGGTAGGGCTGTTCAATTATCAGCCCTGGTATCGCCTTGAAGTGCTTTACATTGAAGGTGCAGAGCGACACTCCCAGGCTCAAAGCACAGACACCGATCAGCATATCCAGCACGCCAATGTTATGGCTCAAATAGCCTGCGGCAAAATAATCAATTGCCTGGACACATTCATCGGAGGGCGGTCAGTAGATGGAGAAACGTCTGGCTAGCTTCAGCACCTGACGCACTGCCTGCTTGTCTTTGCAGCCAGCGATTAGCTCCAGCACCACAAACCCAGGCAGCTTTAGCTCCTCTTTGCCTATGGTTTGGGCAAGCCAGGCAACCGCTGGCGGATAGCCACGCAGGATGTCTATGATAACATCGCTATCAATTACGCGCATCCCTACTCATGCTCCCGCGTTTGCGCCCGCTGGCGTAGCTCACGGGCAAACTCAAGCGTATCGCCAATATCGGTGCGATCCGCCCAGATACCGACCAACCCGGAGGACAGCAAGGCTTCGCCAGTCATGGGGATGGGCAGCATCTGCTCCTCCACAGCTAGAGTTTCTGATTGAGTCGTGATCTGGTCATAATCAGCGGCAATTCCACCGATGGCGAAGGTCGTTACCAGCGGCGCGTCAACTGCCAACAGATGTACGCCGCTCAGATCACGCTCAGTGACCGCTTTCAGGTTTGCCAGAGCAATCTCAACTGTCGCGCCGACGCTGTTGGTGCCTGCCTCTGGACATTCGGCGGCATAGTGGCCGTTCTGCCGTTGGATAATCGCTGTGTATGTTTGTGCGCTCACATTTTTACCTCCCGCCATAGCCTATACAAGTCTGTAGCAGACCTTAACTGCTGGTGATAGGAGCATTATACTACAAATCAAGCCAGAGCCGCGCTAAGTTCATCAATGTTAACTGGCACGTTACCCCAGCGCCGCACCACCAGGCCAGCGGCAACATTGGCGACCTGCGCGGCGGCGGCCAACTCCACGCCCGCGCTAAGAGCCAGGGTCAGCACCGCGATAACCGCATCGCCCGCGCCGGTTACATCTATTATCTCGCTGCGGGTCTGCACTGCGAAGTGATGATAGACGCTGCCCTCGGCGTTGCGCTCGAACACGCTGCTGCCCTCCGCGCCGCGAGTGATCATCACGGCTTTTGCCTCAAGGTCGGAGGCCAACTGGTGCATCGCTACCCGAAAGTCGTCCTCGCTCTCCAGCCGACGGCGGAGGAAGGCTTCAGCATCGGGCTGGTTGCACTTGACCAAATCGTAGCCCACGAAGCGGCTGAGGTCGCCCTGACTGTCCACGGTCAGCAGCTTGCCGTGACGCTGCCCCAGCCAGCGCACCGCATCCACCACTTTCTGGCTGATCAGGCCGAGCATATAGTTGCTAACAAGCACCGCATCACTCTGCGGGATCTGCTCCTCAAGCAAGGCTAGGATATGCTCCTCGACATCGGGGCTGAGGGGAGAGCGGTCAACCACGTTGACGCGGGTAATTTGCTGGGCGCTCATCACGCTGCGCGGCAGCACCGCGCAGATGCGTGTTTTGGTGGGTGTGGGGCGGCTGCCATCTACTACCAGCCAGGCATCGGACACGCCGTATTGCTGCAAACATTCGCGCAGGGATTTGGCGTTGCTATCCGCGCCACACACGCCGATCAGGTGGCTCTCGCCGCCCAGTTGCTGGATGGAGCAGGCGGGGCTGCACGCGCCGCCGGGGAGGAAGTCGCGGCGGGTGAACTCCAATACCACCACAGGAGCCTCGCGGCTGATGCTGGTCGGTTCGCCGTAGACGTACTCATCGAGGGTCAGGTCGCCAACGACGAGGACGCGCCGCCCCTGCCAAGCATGGGTGTGCGCCAGCAACTGGCCCGGCTTATCCTTCATCGCAGCCGTATCCAGGCCATGAAGATCGCCACTGCGTACATTGCTATATGGAAGAGGTCAATCTGGCCGCTTGCAATGGGCGACAGGTGGGTGAAGTCAATACGGTATGGTTGGTAAATCTGAAGTTGCTGCTGGCCGACCGCGAAGGCGGTGTCGAACGCGCCGGGGTGGAGCAGGGTGTAGAGCAGCAGGGTGACGGCGAGGCCAGCCACCAGGCAACCGATGGCGATTAGCTGGATGGTGGGGCCGTGCTTCTCGTTGGATAGGCGACCCACCGCGTCGCTGACCAGGAAGCCCATCAGCAGGGCGATGAAGAAGACGAAATCGGGTAGCAGAGCGATTAGCACACCGCCGAGCAACGCCACGCCCAGGCCGCCCGCGATGGCAACAGGCAGGCGGCTAGGATCAATCTTGTACAGCGGGGCAATCTGAGGGTTGTAGCAATCGGCGCAGCGGTAGCCAACCGGCGTGGCGAACATACAGCGGGTGCAGATCGGCTTGCCGCAGCGCGAACAACGCACGTAGGTGGTGGTATTAGGGTGGTTAGCGCACTGGAGGCCGCTATCTTCTTCCTGCTTGGACACGGGTTCAATTCCTCCTCAGCCGCAATTTGAGCGCATCCCGCGCCACCAGCAGGCCAAAGTATACCACGGTTAGAATACGCCGATAACGCCAGGGCTGCTTGTAGAGGCGATGCAGCCACTCCAGGCCGAGCCGACGCATGAGGCGGGGAGCGCGTACCGCCCGCCCGCTGATGAAGTCGAACGCGCCGCCTACGCCGATGGCAACCGCAAGCGGGGATTGCAAGCGGCCCGCTGCGATGTTGCGCTGAATCCAGAAGTCCTGCCTGGGCGCACCGTAAGCAACCAGCAGGATGTCGGCATGGCTGTCCATCACCTGGCGGCAGAGCGCCTCATCCTCGTTGGGGTCAGGTGAACCGGCATAGCAAGCGGCGGGCGCAAAGCCGGGGTAGCGGTTAGACAACACTGCCGCCGCTACCTCAGCCACAGCGGGGGCCGCGCCCAGCAGGAAGATGCGCGTATCGTGCTGCGCCGCGTAAGCCGCCAGCATCTCCACCATCTCCACCCCTGGCGCACGCTGGCGCAGGCGATGGGTGGGCAGTAGCCGCGAGGCCCAGATCAGCCCCTGACCGTCGGGTGTAGCCAATGCGGCGCTATTCAGCAGTTGGCAGAAGGCACGGCTGCGCCGCGCTGTCATCACAAACTCCGGGTTGGTAGTGACGACCTGGCGGGGCGGTGCGCCTGCCCGCGCCTCATCCACCCAGCGGGCGATGATGGCAACCGCCTCGGCGTTGGTTACATCGTCAACCCCCACGCCCATGATGCGGCTGCGGTTGGGTGGGTGCGGCGTTGCATTGATCACGTAGCTATTATATTACATTTGGTTGGTTATAAACAAGCCTAACTTGACGTAACACTTAGCAGCATATATAATGCGCCACAGACGCAAAGTAGGAGAAAAATGTGGCCGAGGCGAAGGGGCATCTGATTGTCATCGAGGGGCTAGACGGAGCGGGCAACAGCACGCAGACGCAGATGCTGCGTAACGTGCTAACCCGCTATGGCTATAAGGCGTATGCCACCCACCAGCCCAGCGAGGGTCCGGCGGGGGCGATTATCCGCCTGGCCCTCACCCGCCGCCTCACCTATGCGGCCAGCGACGACCACGCCGCCCGCCAGCCGATTGACGGCAAAACCCTGGCGTTGCTCTATGCCGCAGATCGGCTCGACCACTTGCAGAACGACATCGAGCCAAAGCTGGCCGCTGGGGTGCAGGTTGTCTGCGACCGCTACGTGTTCAGCAGCATCGCCTATCAAGGGCTGGCCGCCGAGGTAAGCTGGATCAAGGCGCTTAACAACCAGGCCCGTGCCGCCGACCTGACTATCTTCCTGCACGTGCCGCCGCCGGTGTCGCTGGAGCGCATCGCAAGAGGCCGCTACGGGCGCGAACTGTATGAGGAGCAAAGCAAGCTGGAACGGGTCTGGCAGAACTATCAGGCGGCGATTGCCGAGGGCCGCGCCGCAGGAATGAACATCGTCAGCGTAGACGGCACGCTGCCCATCCCGGCCGTGCATCAGGAGATCTTGCGTACCACACTGGCGCTACTGGAAGGCGCAGGCTAGATTATGGAGCAATTCACCCAACTACTTGCCACGATAGTACCATTCCTATCAATCGCCATTGTTGCGGCGGGGCTAAAAAGCGCACGGATATTGCCTGTGCCAGCCATTCTTGGCCCTGCGCTGAACGCAATTGTCATGAACGTAACCCTACCGGCAACCGTATTCCTCGCCGTAAGGGCGGCACACGATAGCAAAACCGATATTACTGGCCGAGAGGCGCTGGTAGCGCTGGTTGCACTGCTGGTAATTGCGATCAGCGCCGGAGTGGCCTTCGTCCTATCCCACTACTGGCTGCATCTGCCGCGCCCAACCGAAGGCACTTTTATCCTGATTACCATGTTTGGCAGCACCGCCAGTGTCGCCTTGCCGATTGTGCAGGTTTTGTACCCCAAAGATAATCCGAACAACGGACCGGCCAACCTGTCCGCCCTATTTTACAGCGAAATCGGCACCCTGATACCGTTGGTCACGGTGGCGATCCTAATTGCTTCCATTTACGGCGAAGCTGAGGAAGGCAGGCAGTTCGGTTGGCGCAGCCTGCTGGCAATCCCGCGCTCGGCACCCTTCATCTGGCTAGCGATCGGCCTGCTATTCTATACTGATGAAATCCCCGATGGCATCACCAACTTCCTAGGGCAACTGCGGTTGGCGAACCCCCCACTTATCTTTCTCGCCCTCGGTCTGACCATCGAATGGCGGGATGTTGGCCGCTGGTTGCGCCCGCTACTCACCCTGAATGCGATCAAGCTGCTGCTTGCGCCGGTGTTGGGGTTGCTAATTGCCTCAGTGCTGGGCGTTTCGGGGGTGACCCGCAGCGTGATTATCGTCGAGTCGGCGGTGCCAGCAGTGCTGCTCGGCATTGCATATTCCAACCAGTACAAGCTCGATGTCGAGTTCGCCAGCGCGGCGGTGTTCAGCAGCTTCATATTCGCCATAGTCACGCTGCCGCTGATGGCCGCGCTACTGGGCGTACATTGATGTGCCACACCGGGGCGTATGCCATGCGCCCCTACATCGGCATTGGCGTTGACGATGGGCATTGTGCCTCACAACCTGGGCGTATGCCATACGCCCCTACATCGGCATTGATGTGCTGCATCGGGGGCTTATGCCATGCGCCCCTACAACCTTCAACTTTATCATATGAGCGAAATAATCGTAAGCGAAGAAGTAGCAGAGGCATTGCGCGACAAGCGGCCAATCGTGGCGCTGGAGTCGGCGGTGATTACGCATGGGCTGCCGCGCCCTTACAATCTGGAGACCGCGCTGGCGCTGGAGGGTGAGGTGCGGGCGGGTGGCGCGATCCCAGCAACCGTGGCAATCGTGGGCGGGCAGGCGCGGGTGGGTCTCAGCGGTGATGAGGTGGCCGCGCTGGCGAACTCTGATGAGACCGCCAAGATCAGCCCACGCGACCTCGGCATCACCATCGCCGGGCTGGGGCGCAGCTTTGGCGGCACTACGGTAGCAGCGACGATGCAGCTCGCCAGCCGCGCCGGGCTGGCGGTGTTCGCCACAGGCGGGATTGGCGGGGTGCATCGTGGCGCGACCACCACGTTTGACATCTCCGCCGACCTGCCCACCCTGGCGCGTGTGCCGATGATTGTGGTTTGTAGCGGGGCGAAGGCTATCCTCGACCTGCCCGCTACCCGTGAGTGGCTGGAGACGGGGGGCGTGCCGGTACTCGGCTGGCAGACAGATGAGTTTCCCGCCTTCTACAGCCTTAGCAGCGGACTCAGCGTAGATATACGGGTGAATACGGCGGCGGAAGCGGTTGCCATCGCCCGCGAACACTGGGGCGCAGGGTTGCCCAGCGCAATTCTAGTCGCGGTGCCACCACCCGCCGAGGTGGCGATTGAGGCAATGGAATTGAATGGGGTGATTGCCCAGGCGTTGGCGGAGGCGGAGCAGAGCGGAGTGCGCGGGCGGGCAGTCACCCCATTCCTGCTCGACGCGGTTCGCATCGCTACCAGCGGGCGCAGCATGGCGACTAACATTGCGCTGCTGCGCCACAATGCGGCGGTGGCAACGGCAATCGCGGTGGAGTATTATGGGCGGTAAGTTGCCCACCCCCTGGCGTGTGGATAGACCCACCCCCAACCCCTCCCAGCAGGAGGGGAGTTATTTGCGTGTCGTAGCAATGGGCGATCTGGTATTTGATGTGCTGGTGCAGAGCAACGAGGATGAGTTGTCGCTGGAGAGCGACATCACCGCCCGCATCATCGTCAGGCCGGGCGGTTCGGCGGCCAACTTCGCGGTGCAGGCAGCGCGGCTGGTGGGCGACGGCGGTCAAGTCATCTTCATCAGCAAGGTGGGGAACGACGACAGCGGCACCGCCCTGGTGCATAGCCTTGAGCGCGAGGGGGTGCAGCCGCAGGTTGCGGTCGAGCAAACTGGGCGACCAAGCGGCACCGTGCTGGTGTTCGTCAACCGCAGCGGGCGGCGCACCATGGTGACGGATCCGGGCGCAAGTCGCGCCCTCAGCGTGGCCGAGCTAGAGGTCAATGCCGATTTGCTCACCCACTGTCATGCCTTCCATCTCACCAGCTATTCGCTATTCACCGAACCGCCACTTTCCGCCGCGCTAAGGGCTTGCCAGCTTGCCCATGAGGGCGGCGCACTCGTGTCGCTCGACCCTTCATCGCACCATCTGATCGAGACGCTGGGGCGCGACCGCTACGCTGCGTTTGTCCAGGCGGTTGCCCCTGACATATTCCTGCCCAATCTTGATGAGGGCAGACTGCTGTGCGGCGAACAGGAGCCGGAGGCGATGGCGCAGGCGCTGCACCGCTTTGCCCCCATCATCGCGCTGAAGCTGGGCGCAAACGGCTGCATCGTTAGCCAGCTAGGCGGTGCGATACAGCACATCCCCTCCGTAAGAGCCATAGCGGTAGACACCACCGGCGCGGGCGATGCCTTCGATGCCGCGTTCGTGGTTGGCTATCTACAAAGCGGCGATCTGGTTGCTGCTGGCTGGCAGGCAAACACGGCAGCGGCAGGGGTGGTGGAGCGGCTGGGGGCGAGGTGATGTTGAAGTATGGATTTTGAATTGTGGTGGGTGTTAGCGCGGTTGCGTTGCGTTCACCCATGCGCTATAATAGCGTGGCAGCAGGCAAGCACAATTTTAAGCAGGAGGCGAGCCGATGTTTCCAGCCAGCAACCCGATTGACCTGTTCAACCTGTACGAGGATAAGGATTACTTCATGGTCGAAGCGATCATGCCCAGCTTCAGGGTGGATCAGCTAAAGATTAGCTCAGATGAATACACCGTGACCCTGAACTATCTCGGCTTGCAACGCCAGTATACGCTGCCCACGCCGTTCGATGCCAGCGACCCGATCGTGGAATACGACGGCAACCGTGTGCGTATCTACATCCCTAAGATGGCGATGTCCTGGGCCAGCGTGCCGCCGCCTGCGGAGTGATGGTAGAAGGTAGAGAGTAGAAGATAAAACAAAAGGCCGCCCGATTAGGGGCGGCCTCGTTGATGCTAGCTTTAGCTATGAATTATCCCCCTTGGTCAGTGTGGCGAGGAACTCGGCGTTGTTCTCAGTCTTGCTCAGGCGGCCCAGCAGCAGTTCGATGCCCTCGTTGCCGCCTAGCACGCTAACCATGCGGCGCATGGTCCATACCTGCTTGAGAGTGTACTCGTCGAAGAGCAGGTCTTCACGGCGGGTGCCGCTGCGGGTGATGTCAATCGCGGGGAAGGTGCGACGCTCGGCCAGCTTGCGATCGAGGTGCAATTCCATGTTGCCAGTGCCTTTGAACTCCTCGTAGATCACGTCGTCCATGCGGCTGCCGGTGTCAATCAGGCAAGTGGCGATGATGGTGAGGCTGCCGCCCTCCTCGATGTTGCGGGCTGCGCCGAAGAAACGCTTGGGCGGATAGAGGGCCACCGGGTCAATACCGCCAGAGAGGGTGCGCCCACTCGGCGGCATCTCCATGTTGTGGGCGCGGGCCAGGCGAGTTATGCTGTCAAGCAGGATGACAACATCACGGCCACCCTCGACTAGCCGCTTGGCCCTCTCCAGCGCCATCTCCGCTACCTTGACGTGTTCGCTGGTCGGCTCGTCGAAGGTGCTGCTGATCACCTCGCCGCGCACGCTGCGACGCATATCGGTGACTTCCTCTGGTCGCTCATCAATCAACAGCACCATCAGGTGAACGTCGTTGTAGTTGGCGGTGATGCCATTGGCGATGGCCTTGAGCAGCAGCGTCTTGCCCGCCTTTGGCGGCGATACGATCAGGCCGCGCTGCCCCCGCCCGATGGGGGCGACCAGGTTGAGCAGGCGAGTGCTAAGGATGTTCTGGCTGGTTTCCAGGTTGAACATCCGCTTGGGGAAGATGGGGGTGAGGGTCTCGAAGTGGGGCCGCCGCCGCGCCGCATCGGGGTCCATGCCGTTGATCGCCTCGACCCGCAGCATACTGTAATACTTCTCGCTCTCCTTGGGTGGGCGCACCTGGCCCGTTACCATGTCGCCGGTGCGTAGCCCAAAGCGGCGGATCTGCGAGGTGGAAAC
This sequence comes from Chloroflexia bacterium, assembly GCA_038230695.1. GTDB lineage: Bacteria > Chloroflexota > Chloroflexia > QHBQ01 > QHBQ01 > QHBQ01. The sequence continues at coordinate 17,258 of JBBRMT010000010.1, read as the reverse complement.
GTAGATGTCGTCGGGGCTGGTCAGGAAACGCTCCGACTGGCGCAGGAAGCCGAAGCCATCATCCATAGTCTCCAATACGCCAGCGGCGAAGATGTTGCCCGACATTTCGGTTTGCGCCTGCAAGAGGCGGTAGATGAGATCGGGCTTCTTCAGCCGATTGTAGCCCGGCACATCGAAGTCGCGGGCCATTTCCTGTAGCTCGTCCATGCTCTTGTTCTCAAGCTCGACGAGACCGGCGTTGGTGGGGGCTACCGGCGTACTGATACCGCCCCCGTTGCCGTAAATCCTGTTATCTTGCTCCATTATGTTGCTTTCTTTCTGCATATTGCCTGATTAGATTTGTCACTCACCTCCCCGTGGGAGGGGGTGGGGGTGGGTGATGTGTACTCCCCCTCCCGGCCGCCCCCTTTGGGGGAAGGGATGTTAGGGTTAGTGGTTGTGTTCGCCCTGATAGGGGATGGTGGAGATACGCATCAGCTTGTCGAAGGTATGGCGGGCATTGACGTAGCGGATGGTGCCGCTGCGCGAACGCATCGCGATCGAGCTGGTGGTCGCGCCGTTGGGGAAGTAGCGCACGCCGTGCATCAGTTCACCGTCGGTGATGCCGGTGGCGGCGAAGAAGATGTCGTCGCCGCTTACCAGGTCGTTGATGCCAAACACCTTGGTTAGATCCGCGCCTGACTCGGCGGCCTTGCGCCGATCCTCGTCATTGCGCGGCCAGGGCTTGGCCTGCATATTGCCGCCGATGCACTTCAGCCCGCAGGCGGCCAACACCCCTTCCGGTGCGCCGCCGATGCCCATCAGCATATTCACGCCGGTGTCGGGCATGGCTGCATCGAGTGCGCCGAGGACATCGCCATCGGTGATTAGCTTGATGCGTGCGCCAGCGGCGCGGATCTCCTTGATTAGCTGCTCGTGGCGGGGACGGTCGAGGACGGTGACGGTGATGTCTTCGGCGTGAAGGCGCAACGCGGCGGCCACCGACTTGATGTTCCACTCGGTGCTGCGCTCGATGTCAATCGCCTCTGCCGCTTCGGGGCCAACTGCGATCTTCTGCATATAGAAAATGCCAGGAGGGGCGGCGTACATCGTGCAGCGCTCGGAGATGGTGACGACTGCGATGGAGTTGGGCATCCCCTGGGCCAGCAGGCGGGTGCCGTCAATCGGGTCTACCGCGATGTCCACCTGCGGCTGGTTGCCGTTGCCGATTTGTTCGCCAACGAATAGCATCGGCGCTTCGTCCTTCTCGCCCTCGCCGATGACGACGATACCATCCATATCCACGCTGTTCAGTACGCTGCGTAGCGCATCTACCGCCGCCTGGTCCGAGGCATTCTTGTCGCCCTTGCCCATCCAGCGGGCAGCGTTGAGCGCGGCAGCCTCAGTAGCGCGTACTAGCTCCATTGCCAGGTTGCGCTCCATCTCGACCTGTTCGGACATTCGATTTGTCTCCTTTTGGGTTTATTTTACGTGTTTGGTTATCAAATGTATGCAATTGTGGATAGGTGGAATGAAGATGGTAAAAGTGCGCGGCCTGCGCTAACAGTGGGCTTGCTTGGTTGATAGGGCGGGGCGATTCGCACATGAGAGTAGGTGAGAGTTCAAAGGTCAGGTTCAGTGGAAGCGAGGCGGAATTGCCATAGAAGCTACACACGCAGCCAGCACTGGCTTGGTAGGGACGAACAGTGGTTCGCCACATAGGGTAATGCCATAGGAACATAATGTCGGCTTACTGGGGTTCGGTCGGCAGCAGGTGTACACCCTCAACACCTTGACAAAAACACCATAGGCGGCGTTGCCCACTGCTAATAGTAGCAAGAGGCACGCCACGGCTGGTGAAAAAGACTAGGAAAACTGGCGGGAGGGCAGGGATTCGAACCCTGGAAGAAGCTTTAAGGCCCCTTAACCGCTTAGCAGGCGGCCCCATTCGACCACTCTGGCACCCCCCCAGATGTTGGTACTGCATTTGTATTGCGGGCAAGATGTAGGGGAAAAGCAGGGGAAGCCTGGATAGGCGACACTTTTACCCTGGTCTTGTTTACTACTCGCCTAACGACGAGGCGGAGAGGGAGGGATTCGAACCCCCGGAGCTTGCGCTCAACTGTTTTCAAGACAGCCGCCATCAACCACTCGGCCACCTCTCCACAGCGCTACTCCGTTGCTGTGTGCGCTTTATTATACGCATAAGGCTACTATTTGTCAAGCCCCGGCCCGCCGATTTTAACGGGGTAGGGGTTGATTTTCGGCCAGTGGCGTAGTAGACGATCACGTGGGTTCCGGTAGAGGCACGGGCGCGGGAGGTAAAGAACATCTCGATCAACTTGTCGCGGTTGGCAGTGGTGAGGCCGAGCAGGGTCGTGCCATCAGCGACAACCTGCCAGCCCTTGCTAGTTAGCTGATCCTTGTACCACAGACGGATGGCCGCGCTGTCGTCAATGCTGGAGAAGGTGAACGCCTGCACCGAGTCGTACTGCCCAGCCTGGGGGAAAGATTTGCTGTCCAGGTTGGAGGTGACACCATCCAGCTTGGGGTAGAGTGGAATGTTGCCAGGGGTGATGAACGGATTGGGGGTGGGAGTGTCTAGCGCCGGGCCACCGCCACAGCCAGCAAGCAGCAGCAAGAGCAGCACAAAAGAGGCCCGCAAAATGCAGGGGCAAGATTTATCACGCCCAGCGGTTGCCCTGGCGATAGCGTTTGCCACTTTAACCAGCTATCACAAAGCGGCCAGCAGCATCGCGCTGCCATTGAGCGCGGCGGAACTCGTCGCCCAGCTTGCGGAGCAGGATGTAGTTGCCATAGGGGCCGTAGAACTGTACGTAACCACGCGCCGCAAGCGCGATAGTTGCCTTCGCCACTTCGCCGACGGTGTAGCCCGGCACCTCGATGATCTCGCTGCCCGGCACGTACTCGCCCATGTTACGCAGGCGGGTGACAAGCGCCCGCTTGGTCGCTTCGATTAGTTCGGGTTCTAGTTGCAAGGGTGTCTGACCTCCCCGTATTCGAGTTTTGAGTTTTGAGTTCTGAGTTGCTTTGTTCGTGGCAATATTATACCAAATTATGCGAGGCAAGGTGCAAGCATTATAGCGGGATAAGAGGCAGTAAATACGTAGGGGCGGGTGGCTGCCCGCCCTGGTGCAGCGCGTCTATGCCAATTGTAACCAGCGCTACCCATGTAGGGGCGCATGGCATATGCCCTCTCGCCGAGCAGCAATGCTTATTGTAACCAACGCACGCGGGGATGGTTGTTTGCATCACGGATGACACGGAACGGACGGAAGACACAGAGGAATAGGTTAGCATTTGTGGTTACGACGAGCATCGGTGCGCTTCAGCGGGGCGTATGCCATGCGCCCCTACAACAACGTTCGTTGGTAGAGCTGGGCATTGGTGTGCTTCACCATTTTCCCTCTCCCAGCCTCCCCCGCTGGGGGAGGGGTTACTGCATCGCACCGCTCCACCAGGGCGGGCAGCCACCCGCCCCTACGACCAGCCCGCTCATGCCTCATGCCTCGTGCCTCATGCCTCACGGCTTGATGGTGAACTGCTCCCCATCGCTGCGGCCCCAGGTTTCGGGCGAGTACATCAGGTAGGCGCGGGTGGGCAGGGCGTAGTAGGTGCCGGGGGTGGTGGCCCGCATCGCGTAGTCGAAGTTGTAGACTCCGGCGGCGAGGAAGGTGGCAAAGTATGTCACACGGTCGTCGTGCATCTCCACGCCGTCGTAGGGGTGGCAGATGGGGATGAGGTTGCCGCTTGCGGTTGGTCCACCGTTGCCGCCTGCCTGCGGGCCGTAGCAGGTGCCGTTGCTGCTGGTGCCGCTGGCTTCCTTGGCCGCAGCGCTGGTAGTGCCGAGGTCGGTGTTGACTGCCTCCATACCGGCGGGCAGCGGGTCTTCGATGGTGACGTAGTAGCTATCCTGCGGCACGATTACGGTGAGACGGACGTGAACCAGATCGCCAGCGTTGACCGAAGAGATGGGCGCGGGCGGATTCTGCGCGTCGCTGGGGCTGGCAGGCGGCAGGTACTCGCGGGTCACGCCCAGGCCATTGTTGTAGGCAGCGATGCCCTGACCAGGGACGAAGTAGCGCAGGCTGAGGTTGTAGTAGAGCGGGCCAGCGCCGTTGTCGTGGCTAATCACCAGCGTGTTGGTCTGGTTAATCAGCATATCCTTGATTTGCAGCGCCAGCGTCTTGGTATCGGTGAGGTTGCTCTGGTCGAACTTGCCGCTGCCCACCGCCTTGCCGTCGAACGTGACGCTGTAGCCAAAGTTGGCAAGCAATTCCTTCTGTGCGGCAACGTACTGCGCTAGCAAGATGATGACCTGACTGGTCTCCTGGGTGCTGGCCCAGTGCGCGTCGGCGCTGCGGTTCTGCATCAGCCAGCGCACTGCCTGGGCAGCCAGCGAATCGTTGGGGTTGAGCGCGAGGATGGCCTGGGCGGCGAGGGCGGTGCTGCGGGTGTCGCTGTCCAGGTGGATGTAGTAGTAATGGGCGGTGCGATCTTCCTGCCAGTGGGCGGTGGCTGAACCCTGCAACTTGGCGGCAGCGACGAGCGGTTGCAGTGCGCTGCTGGCGGCATCCTTCTGTCCGCTGTGGAGCAGGCCGAGGACGAGGTGGGCGCGGCCAAAGACGGTCAGCTTGTCGGCGGCGGTCTGGGCAAGCTGATTGAGTTGCCCGGCGGCGCTGCTCTCGCCCGCCACAGCCAGCACATCAAGGACGTAGGCGCGGGTGCTGGGGTCGTTTATGTTGGTGTAATCGCCGCTGTCCTGCCCGTTGCTGGCGGCTAGCTTGTCCTTGAGATACTGCACCGCACGAGCAGTCGCTCCGGTATCTACTGCTACGCCCTCGGCCCTTACCTTGAGCAATCCTTCGAGGGCATAAGCGGTCATGTAAGGATAGTCGGGGCTGAAGGAGTTCTCATCCCAGTAGCCCCAGCCGCCGTCTTTGTGCTGCAAGGCGTAGAGCCGCTGGATGCTGCTGGTGAGCAGAGCGGGCAACTGGTCGGAGTAAGGCGACTTCTGCCCCGCCGCCTTGAAGGTATCTTCGAGGTAGAGCAGTGGCAGGAAGCGGCTGACCGTCTGCTCCGTATCGGAGTAGAGGTAGTCAATGTTGTACTGCACGCCGTCGAGGGCGCTGCCCGCCAGACTGGCGCTGAGGCTGATGTTCAGCCCGCCGATGTTGGTATCCACCCCATAGGGAACAAGCAGCGTCTGGCTGAGGGCGTTGGTTATCTCGCCAGAGGCGGCAGTGACTTCGGGGGTAACAAACGGATTGATGGGGATGGTAACACCGAGTGCGTCGCTAGGACCATTGTTGGCGCTGCGGGCAGCGATGGTGAAGCCTGCCCGCGTGCCGGTGCCAGCCTGCACACTCCACTGCACTTTGCTCTGGTCGCCCGCCTTGACCGTAACGTGCTGGGTGACGGTCTGCTGCGTGCCGTCGGTGGAGGTGGTCACGCCAGTAGCATCCACAAAGTGGGTGCCGGTGACGGTGAGGCTGACATCCACCTGCTGATCGCTCTGGGTGTAGTTGTGGACGATGGCGGCGGGGCTGGCAGTGTCGCCTTGCAGCAGGAATAGGGGTAGCGCGGGCTGGATAAGCAGCGGTTTGGTTACAAGCACATAGGTAATCGCCTCGCCCACCTTTGTATCGGCGGTTACAGCTTTGGCGGTGATGCGCCAGGTGGTGAGATTATCGGGCAGCGGCACGGATACGCTAGCAGCGCCATCCGCGCCGGTGGTGAGGTCGCCCTTCCAGAAGGCGGTGTCTTGCAGATTGGTACGCACGGTCAGTGCACCGCTACCACCGCCACCGCCGCCACCCTTCGAGCCGCCCCCTGCTGTAGCGGTGGATGATGCGAAGCGATCATAAGCCTGGTTTTGAGCGCGAATAATGTCCAGCGAACTGGAAGTACGCACGCCGAGGGCGCGGTTGGCGTAGAAGTTATCCACCAGCGTGCCGCTGCTATCGGCGGCAAGGGCGAAGATGGCCTTGTCCACCACCGCGAGGGAAACGTCGGCCTGCACCGGCTGGCCCGCGCTGTCTGTCGCCTTGATGGTGAAGTTAGCGGTATCGCGGGGGCGGTATTGCGGCTTGTCGGGGGTGATGGTGAGGTTTAGCTGCTTCACTTTGGGATCAACCCGCAACTCTACGTAGCCGAGGCGGAAGCTGGGCGCGTCCGCGCCATCGGCCAACGAGTTGATCAGGGTGAGCGAGGCGTAGATGTTCGGCACCGCGCTGGCATCAATCGGCACTGGCAGCACAGCGGTGTTGCCGACCATGTGGAATACCTGGGCGCTGCGGATGCCGTCGCGCTCGGTGGTGAGCAGGGCGGTCGCGCTGGTATAGGGCGAGGTAACGAGAACCCTGGCGGTGTCGCCCACTTCGTACAGCTTCTTGTCGCTAATCAGGTCTACGCGGTTGGTGTTGTCACGCTTCCAGCTAGCCGCGCCACCATCGGGTGGGGCGACATAGATGCTGGTCGCGCTGGTGACGGTGTTGCCCGCCGCATCCTGGGCCGCGGCCCGCACCACGTACTGGCCACCCTGGGTGGCGGTGAACTGCTGTGTGGCGTGTCCGTTCGCATTGGTGGTGACGGTTTGCTGGCTAACCTGGGTGTCCACCGGCTTGTAGGTGTAAACGGTCGCGCCGTTCTGATCCTTGTCCGGGGTGTTCTGCCAGGTGCGCGAGTAGAGGGTCAGCTTGACCGTCTGGTTGCCGCTCATGCTGCTGTCGGGCTTGACGGTAACAACGCTGATGGTAAACGGCTGGCTGGCAGTGGCAACGTAGACATCGGGGCGCAGCCCGACGTAGAACTGACCCTTGTGGACGGTGACGGTGGCGCTATTCGCCACGTTCTGGTTGGATGAGTCGGTTACAGATGCCTCGATGGTGTACTGCTGGCTGGTCGGCACCTGGCTGAGGTCGGCTTTGGTATCAATGTTGACCTGGCCGTGGGCATCGGTGGTTAGCTGGCGCTGCTGCTGCTGCGCGGCGACTGCCGCCTGGCTGCGGTTGTATAGCAAATCGTAATCGTAAAAATCGTAAGCCGCGCCGCTCTGGGGATCGCTCCAGGCGAAGAAGTAATCGGCGGTGAGGATACGCACAGTCATGCTGGCGTTGGCGACCGCGCCACCAAAGTAGTAACTGGCGGTGGCGTTGGTGTGGATGGTGTCGCCGTTGATATAGCTATCCTTGTCGGTCTTGACATCTACCTGATACAGTGGTTTGCGGTACTGCTGCACGAGGAAGGTATAGAAGTAGTTGCTCTCGCGCTGCTCTTTCAATACCTGATCAGGGTCGGTGATGGTCAAGCGGATTTCGTAGCCACCCAGCGCCGCGCTCTGACCGAGGGTGAATTGGCCGCTAAAGCTGCCCTTATTGCCCAGTTGCACCGTCTGGCTGTAGACATCGTTGTTGCCATCGTTGATACTGAGCAAGGCGCTGATGTTGGCGGGAAGGCTGTATGCGCCATCCTTGTCGGTACGCACAATGCCCTTGAAGTAGACAATCTGGCCGGGGCGATAGATGGGCCGATCGCTGTAAAGATAGGCGTGGTAGTGGCTATTGGGGTAATAGTAACTGTAATAGTTGTCAGTGTTCCAACGATAGAGGACGAAATCGCCAGCATTGAGGCCGTTGTTCCAGTTGGCTGACACGGCTGCGGTGTCGCTGTTATTATCGCCCTCGGCGACGGCGAACAGCGAGTAGGTGTTGGCGCTAGTTATAGGGGTGCGGTAGAGACCATTCGCGTCGGTGCGGCCCTCGGCAATGAAATTAGTCGCGCCATTGCTAACGGTGGCGAGGCGCACGCGCAGGTTGGGGCTGGGCTTGCCGGTGTTCTGATTGACCGCCCAGACCAGCGCCTCGTTAGTTGCCGCCTTCATGGTAAGGGCGCTATCGCCCACCACGAAGGCGAGGCTAGCCTGCTGGCCGAATTGATCGGCTGATTTGACCAGATAGTTGCCGCGATCGAGTTCGACGATGAAGGCATAGTAGCCGGGCGGTAGGCGGTCGGCCTGACCGTCGAGGCTGAGGCTGAGTTTGCTGACACTGGGCTGATCCTTGACCGCGCTGACGGTTTGCGTCCATTTGCGGGTAAGCTGGTAGTTAGTAATGGGGAAGCTGCCGCCGCCCTTATCCCGATTCAAGCCAAAGCTGTAGGCGCTGACCAGGCTGGCGAAGCTGGGCGCATCCAGCTTCCAGAGGTAATAATTCAGCTTCGTGCCGTTGACGCTGCCAATATAGATGTTGGTAGGCTGCCCATGGTTGAAGCTGGCCTGTCTATTAGCGCCCAGGATATTGACGCTGGGTTGGGCCGATGGGGTAGCGCCGGATCTGGTGTAAGGGGTCGCCAGCTTCTGCCCGGCCACGTCCTCGATGTCGCCGCTAAGGGTTATGGTGTAGTTGGTTGAGGGTGCAAGTGACGAGTAGATGGTAAAGTTTGCGCTGCTGCCGCTATAGGCAGCGTTGGTGCTGCTGTAGGTTAGCTGCGGCTGCACCTGCCAGTTCGACTTGATGCTGTCCAGCTTGATGGTATTATTGAAGGTGAGGTCAACGCCATTCGGCCCGAACTTGACAGCAGTAACCTGCAAAGGTGGGAAGGTGCTGAAGGTCCAGCTATAGTCCTTGCCCAGCCCGATGCTGCCGCCCTGCGGCTTGACCGCCGCGCCGACAGTGGCACGGAAGCGGGTATCGAACACAAACGGGCTGGCGGGGGTGAAGGTCATCACCTCAGCGGGGCCAGCGCCTACGCCCCAGGCAAAGCTGCCGGAGACGCTGCTCTGCGCGAGCGGTGCGGCGAGATGCAATTCACTCAACCCACCAGTCTGCGTAATCGCCGTGCCGATCGGCGCAATGCTGAAGTTGCTCTGCACCGAGGCATGGTCCATTGGCTGGTTGAAGGTGACGACGATGGGGCTGTTCGCGCCGATGTTGCCGACATAGTTGCTGCCGGGGCCGGGGATGCCGATGGCGTTACTATCGCCGCTGTAGCCGCCGTAGAAGCTAGGGTCGTTGCTGGCAATCTTCTGGTCGGTAGGGTAGACATAGGCGACGCGGGGGCTGATCGTGGTGAAGCTGAAGCTATAGTCCTTCGCCAGGGTCGCGCCGAACTGGTCCTGAAGCTCTTTGTGGACGGTGACATTGTATTTGCTGCCACCGCTGAGACCATTCTTGGGCTGGAACTGCAATTCAGTGGTGCCAAGCCAGACGAAGCGGCCATCCAGAGGCGGATCAAAGGTGATGTTACCGGCCACGTTCTGCTGCTGCCCCACAGTGGTGAGTGGGATCATGGGGCGAGTGAACTGCAAGGCGATGGTTGCATTGGTGGGGATGTCCTTGCTGTCGGGCGCGGGGATGGCGCGGAACACCTCGGCCAGTGGCACGGTCTGGAAACTGGTGCTGACCTGAGCGGCGTTGGTGAGTGGCTGCTGGGCGCTGCTCAATGCGCTGCCGAGGCTGACCGTGTAGCTGATGCCGGGGCGATAGCCGATGCTGGGGGTGAACACCAGGGTGCTGGCAGTGGGATTGTCCAGCCAGCCAAAATTGCCCTGCACCGCTGGCACAATTTTGAAGGCGGCCTCGGCGCTGGCGTGATCCATGGGCTGGTTGAAGGTGATGGCGATCGGCGCTTGTGGCGGTATGTTGCGTGTATCAGGCGCAGGGCTGATGCCGAGCGCGATCGGCGGCGCAGCAGGGGTGGGCGGGGCGCTGGTGTTGGTGGGGTTGTTGGGCGCGGCGGTATTGGTCGGGTTATTACTGGCAGCAGTTGCAGTGGGGCTAGCGTTGGCAACGGTATTGCCATTGCTGCCGTTATTGTTGAAGGCGAAGTAAAGCCCAGCCCCGCCCGCAACCAGCAATAGGATGAGTAGCGCGGCGATGATAGGCAGATTGGAGTTACGGCGCGGCGGGTCGGGCGGCACAATTGTGCCGATGGCGGTGGGTGGGGGCATGGGTGGCGAACCCTGTCCTTGCGACTGGGTTTTGAAACTCTCGCTGCGATAATCATGCGGCTCTTGCGACATTACTTTCCTCCTTGAAAATGGTACAGCAAGGGACGGCAGAACGAAGCGCGGGATTGGTGGCACAACGTGAATGCTCGAAGTTGAGGTATGCAATAGTATAGACGTTAGCATGGCGAAAAAGTTGCAGGGTTAGAGGAGGGATTATAATGTGATTATAGTACAATTCTATGCCACCCAGTACCAGTTGGCGAACCTCATGAAGAAGAGGGCTAGCAGCATCACACTGAGCAGCAACCAGACCAGGTTGAAGGTGCGCGACTTTGCCCCGGCCAGGCCGAGTAGCATAAAGGCAGGGAACAGCACCAGCACGAAGCGGCTGACCGAGAGCAGCGGCTCGGCGGAGGCGGCGCTGCTGAGGGCTAGCAGCACACCGATGTCAACATAAAGGCAATAAATGGCGGGCAACACCCGCCATACCAGAATGGCAAGCAGGATGAAGAGCAACGCGGCGGCCAGGTTGGTGAGGTTCATGTTCTCCACTGCATACTGCAAGGGCTGATTGACCACATCGCTGAGGCCGCGCCAGACCGAATCCCAGGGTAGGCTGAAGCGACGGAACCACAACCCCTGGCTGCTGAGGAAGGCGGCAGGATCGCCGAAGCGGGCATAGGCAAACGCGGCCAGCCCCGCCAGCGCCAGCGGCGGCAACGCCAACGCCGCCATGTCACGCCGCCAGCCTCGTCCCGCTCGGGCCTGTCGCCAGTATTCGTACAGCAGCGGGATGAATAGGGCCAGGCCAAAGCTGCGTGTCAGTATCGCCAGCGCCGCCGCGATGCCCGCCACCCACCACTGCGATTTCCGCGCCGCATACAGGCTGGCAACCGCCAGCAGCAGAAACAGCGCCTCGCTATAAGCGGCGAAGAAGAAAAAGGCGGTGGGGAAGACGGCGAGGTAGAGGATGGAGTTGTCCGCCACTGGCGAGTTTTGAGTTTTGAGTTTTGAGTTTTGAGTGGGGATTTGCAATTCGTCTGTAAGGGCAGGATAGATACAACCTGGGCCGATTGGCTGCTCGACTTCCTCGGTAGAGGCAAGCCGTTGTTCGCCCTGCGGTGAGGGGGCGAACACATCGTGGGTGGCGGCGTGGAGCAGGGCGAGGGCGAAATAGAAGGCTACGCCGGAGATAATCAGCGCGGCGACGATATAGCGATAGGGGCCAAGCGGGAACAGCACGATGCCTAGCGCTTTGATTAGCAAGGGGTAGAGGGGATAGAAGGCGCTGCTGCCGGTGCCGGGGCCGCCATAGCCCGCATCGGCAATTTTGAGATACCACTGCCCATCCCAGCGCGTCCACACCCCCAGCAGACGATCGGCCCAGCCGTAGAGGTTCGCGCCGGAGTAACCCGCCGTGCCGCCCGCCTGCAAGGCAGGGATGAGCAACACCGCCATCACCCCGATCACGCCGAGGGCAACGCGCACCGCCAGCCAGACCCTTGCAGCGGATTGCAGATTGTAGAGTGCAGATTGTAGATTATGGATTCTTGTTTGCATGAGTGAGTGTTAATAAGCCGAAGGGCGACCCCCGGTTCGCCCCTACATTCATTTGTCCGTTTGTCCGTTGAACAGTCCGTAGGCTGGTTCCGTTTTGACATCGCAAACATCAACATTGGCCTGCGATAAGCATTGATGTTGGGCGAGATTCTCCCTCACCAACCCTACCCACAGGGAACCCCACAAGGGGGTTTCCTGCTGGGAGAGGCTTTTTGCCACCTTGCCGTTGGCCTAATCCGTTTATCCGTTTTTACAATCCGTTGGCTGGCCTTGCTTACGCAAGGATTACTAAACATTCGCCAGATCTTCTCCAATGGCGACTTCCTCCTCGCGCACCTTATGTTCGCGCACCTTGGTCAGCAGCAGGATGCCGAGCAGGAAGTAGACCGCTGCGCCCGCGAAGATCGCGCCATACTCCGCGTCATAGTTGCCGCCAGAGGCAAAGATGGCCGCCAATACGCCGCCGAACAGGGGGGCGATTGCCTGGGGCATGGCGGTCGCCAGGTTGCTCACCCCCATGTACTTGCCCGCCTGGCTGCGCGGGATCAAGTCAGTCACCATCGCCCAGTCTACGGCGGTGAAGGTGCCGTAGCAGAGACCGATGAAGCAAGCGAACAGTAGCACCGTCTGCAAATCGCGCACGAAGATGAACGGCACTACGCCGAGGATGCCGAACACACCACTGAGGGCAATCAGCGGCTTGCGGCCAAAGCGGTCAGATAGCGCCCCCGATACCATTGCGGCGATGAAGGCGAACATAATCACAATCGCCAGCAGCATACTGACCGCCTGCGAGGGGGTGCCGATGGTGAGGCCGAACAGCTTGTAGCCCTGCGGCTTGATCACATCCTGCATCCAGTAGAGCGCGTAGGTGCTGACCGTGGCGATACCGGTTAGCGTCCAGGTGCGGGCAAATAGCAGCCAGACGAAATCGGGATACTTCTTCGCCTCGATGCTGAAGACGGAGAGCAGGCGGCGTGCGCCCTTGACCTCGTTGGGTTGGATGCGACCAGGCGGCGGGGGCGGTTCGTGCAGGAAAAACAGGGTGATGAGGGCGCAGACGGCGACCAGCACGATGATGGTGAGCATCGCGCCAGTGAGGTTCTTATGCACATCGAAGAAGACTGCCAACGCCAGCCCACTCGCCACCGTGCCGAGCATCTGCATCCCACCCAACACGCCGCTGGCCTTGCCCCGATCAAGCTCCGGCACCATATCGGGCAGCAAGCCGTGATACGGTCCGTAAGCAGTGTTGGAGACGAATTGCAGGGCGCAGTACATCAGGAAGAAGGCGAACCAGCCCAGCACCACTGCCAGGGTCAGCCCACCCAGGGTGATCAGGGTTAGGATACTGCCCACCGCGATGAAAGGCATCCGCCTGCCAATCGGCGACTTGAAGCTGTCGCTCCATGTGCCGAACATCGGCTGCGACAGCGCCGCCAGAGTCAGGCCGGTGAAACTCACGATTGCCAGGGTCGTCAACTTCACGTCGCCGTCGAAGACGAACGGGCCGAAGGTGAGTTTGCCATTCACCAGCATCTGGTTAGTCAGCGTCTCGTTGACCGCTGGCAGGATGATTACACCGATCGCTCCCCACAGGAAGCTGAACGCCAGTTGGTAGGAACTGAACCAGATGTAGTCGAGGAAGCGCATCCGCTTCAGCCCGCTTCCTGCGCCCGCCTTTACCACATCGCTTGTCGTTGCCATCGCTGCTACCTCCTCGTCGAGCAGGGCGAACAACGGTTCGCCCCTACGGATGTCGCTATTATAACACTGTTGCGGCTATTATAGCATAAGGTGATGTGAAACACAAGGAGTTATTTATATATTATTTGGAGTTATTGATTGGTGCATTTTAAGACACCTTAATCCCCACCCCGTACCTTTTTCCCACAGACCTATTACCTATATGGCGGGGGACTTATTACCTATGGTTGATCAGACTTGGCCCAGATATGATTAAGCGGTTGGTAGAGTATATCTGATGATGGGGCAGCATTGTCAGGGTCGTCTGAAGTTGAGTACAAATATCAGGCCGTAGGGGCAGATGAAGTTCGCCCCTCATAACAGAAAGAGGAGCATAGTAAATGAGTAGCAACCGAGTTAAGGTTATCATATTTGTGGCACTGGGGCTGGCCGTGCTAGTCGTTACGAACGCGAACAAGGGCGCAGTGTATGCCAGCGCCGCCAACCCAGGGAGCAAAACAGCCTTGCCTGCCGCAGTGCCAACCAGCACCGGGGTGGCGACGACCCCCACCAGCGGGCTGCCCACCGTGCTGCCCACCGCGCAGGCGACCGAGTGCGCCAACCCATTCGTGGATATTGATGGCAACGTCTTCTATGGCGCAATCCACTTCCTTGATTGTGCTGGCATGATCAGCGGCACCGATGCCACCCATTATTCGCCAGCGCAGACCGCGACCCGCGCCCAGTTCTCCCGCATCGTTACGCTGGCCTTCAGCGTCCCGTTGATCCATCCTAATGGTCAGACCTTTACCGACGTGCCAAACACCTACTTTGGCTATCTATATATCGAGAGCGGCTACGAGGTCAGGCTCCTCAGCGGCTACACTGCAGCGCAGTGCGCGGCGGCCAACGCGGCCTACCCTTGCTATCTACCCAACCGCCCGATTACCCGCGCCGAGCTTACCCGTCTGGTGGTGGGCGCAACTCATTACATCCTTATCAATCCGCCCAACCCCAGCTTTGTGGACGTGCCGAGCAACAACTTCGCCTATCAGTACATCGAAATCGCCTACAGCAAGGGCGTGGTACACGGCATTGACGCGACCCACTTTGCGCCTAACCGCAACATCCGCCGCGATGAGATGGCCCAGATTATCTATGCGGGGGTAACAACGCCGTAGCGGTGTATACCCAGCGCCGTGCATCAGGTCAAGGGTATCAGCAATGTGATCTGCTCGACCAAGGATCAGTTTAGCACGGCCAGCCCGCGCAGTCTTACCTATAGCAGTGGGCCTGGCCTGTTCAATTTCGAGGTTTATCGCAAACGGTAGTAGGGGTTTATTCAGGGGGTGGTAGTTGCTGCTGTGCCATCACGAGGGCGATGTAGGCAGCGGCGCTCTCCAGCAGCCGCAGGTCGTGGTCGCGCAGGTTACGGGCGGGGGTGAAGCGGGCAATAGCGATATGTCCAATAACCTGCCCATGCAACATAATTGGGGCAGATGCGACACTTCCGATGCCGACTTGGATCAGCCATTCCTGATCTGTGGCTTTAACACTCTCCAAATCGGCAAGCAGCATGGGTTCATTGCTGCGAAATGTGCGAATCCAGGGCGAACTCAGGATTTGATCAAGGTTTTGCTCGATGAAGTTGGTCTGCATTGCCCGCACCACCGGGTCGTTGTGGAAAAGCGAGGCCAGACGCATCCTTGCGCCATCCTGCCGCAAAACAATGCAAACTCCGCCGATGAAGCGGCCGATGATCTCGGTTACCCGCGCAGTAACTTGCTCAATCGGCGTTACGCTAATACACTCGCGGCTGATGCTGTGCAGACAAGCGGCGTAAGATTTGCGATTGCGATAGTTGAGCGTGGTCCAATGATGTAGCACTGCGCCCAGGGCGAGGGTGGCGATCACCTGAACGCGCTCCACATCCTCACGCCCCCACGCCTTGTCGCTATAACTCTGCAAGTGCAACGCACCGTATACTTGATTGCCCGCTACGAATGGCACATCGAGCAGGGTGTGGACGCGGGGAGGGTTGTGGCCGATGCTGACTACCTGATACTCATGCTCCTCATCCAGCCGCCAGTTGTCCACCAGCATCGGTTTTCCGTTACGGATGGCTGGCTCAATGCGACTGCCCGCCAGTTTGACCCGATAGCGAAAGCTCTGGGGGCTGACCTCTTTGCCGTCTACCACGGCAAAAACGTGTTCGGTCTCATCGTCCTCGCGGTGGTAGAGCGACATCATAAACGCATCGGGGGAAAACATCGGCCTGAGCGCGTCATAAAGCTGCCGTGCCAACTCTACCATACTCGCCTGCCAATTTACGGCAATCGTAAGCTGGCGCAGACATTCGGCCCAGCGCTGCTCCAGCACGGCGGTGGCGTGTACATCGGCGATCTGTGTAGTTTCGGTTTGCTCGTTGTTAGCGCTCTGTTTTTTCTCGTCCACCTGGTGGTATCCTCCCCACCATAATTATATCCTACTTTCCCCCTTAAGTATACTAGTCATGGGTAAGAATAAGAACAAAGTACCACTATCTCCTACCACTTGCCACTTTATCATTGATAGTTGGAATAGTCATCATGAAGGGATATTATACCAATTCGCTATGATGATGGTGTAAATTGCACCAGGGCGGGCCACCACCCGCCCCTACAGATAATTGACCATCGTCAGGTGTATCTGCATCTTCTTCTTTGGTAAATGGAGCTGTAATACTAAGGCAGCTAAGTGAACAGTTGAGCCAAATAGTCTGCGAGTAGCTAGGTCACGTTGCACCCGCTGGGGGCAGAACCCCCAGGCCCCAATGGGTGGCCGCCACTCTCAATGATGCACTCTGTTGCTGTTTTTAGTGCCATTATAGTGGATGTTGCAACCTTTACCTTACTCCTGGGTGGTTACGGTGGAGGTATCGGGCGCAACATCGGTTGGTTTCTGCACGGGGCGCAGGTAGAGGGCAAGCCCGACCCAAATAGCCTCGGCAGCCATCCACCAGACGCGAGTGAATATCGTCAACCCAGCCGCGACTGCGGTGGGAATGGCCGCAAGGTTGACTAGCATAACTGCGAGGGTCGCTTCGCGGATACCCCAGCCGTCGGGGAAGGTCAGGCCGAAAATGGCGATAGTGAGGGCGGTGATGTAGATACCGCTGAGGTTGAACAACTGGGTGGGCGCAGGGAAGATGGCATTGACTACCAGATAGAAGGTGAGGCCGTTGAGCAGCCAGTTGAGCAGGTAGGGGGCGATCAGCTGCATCATGTCCCCCAGGTGGAGAGCTAGACGCACCGGCTTGCGGCCAAAGCGGGCCAGCAGGAAGTTGAGCAGGGTGAGGAAGACGCGGGGTTCGAGGATAATCAGGCTGCCCGCGCCGAGGGCAATCAGATAGAAGGTGACATTACCGAGGCCGATAGTGAATGCGACCCAGACCAGACCGATAACTGCGCCGCTGGCGACCAGCAGCCCCAGTTCAAGCAGCACGCTGATGGCGGCTACTCCCCCTTCTATCCCATTCTCCTCAGCCATCACCGCCCGCCCGATGCTGCCCAGGAAGGGGCCAGGGAGATAGCGGGCCAGGCCGGATATGAAGTATATGTGGATACTGCGGGTGATGCTCAACCGGCCGCCCAGCTTATAGACAATCTGCCACCAGCCAAAGGCGGAGAGAAATGGCCGCGCCACCAGGGGCAGGGCGGAGAGCGCCAGATAGCCGTAATCGAGGCGCAGATGCTGCTTGCTGAGGTTGTTCCAGCCAGTGATTAGCTCGTAGACGAAGAAGATTAGCACCAGGCTGATGAGGCTGACCTGCAATATGATACGCCCACGCGGGCTACGCGCCCAGGCCAGCGCTGTCGCCAACTTACCTCGCGCCAGCTTCTCCGATGAGGTCTGCATTAAGGATTGCCTTTCGCTTCAGTTCCGCCGCCCGTGCCGCGATTTGCTGGGCGACTGCCTCACGCTGCGGCCAGAGTTGCGCCGCCTTATCCAGCAACGCGGCAGGGTTGGTTACAGGCAGAGTCCACTCTTCTGCGCCCAGTTGGGCCATAAAGCTGCTCACCTT
>JBBRMT010000009.1:0-40885 GCA_038230695.1 Chloroflexia bacterium | reverse complement strand
GCAACCTGAACCACCCCACCCCCAGTCTACTACGCAAAGCTGGATTTGACGTTACGGTACAGGAGCAAAGGTTGATGGGCGGGATGGTCGCTCTGGTCGCCGTCGTAAGGAGGTAGCCGATGAACCTGCGAATAATCCGCGCCATCGTGATGAAGGATCTGGTGGACGTACTGAAGAACAAGTCGCTGGTGACTGTGCTGGTGGTTCCCTTGTTCATCGCCGCGCTCTATCTAGTATTCAACATTGCAATTCAGACCCCGGCGCGGGTACTGGCCTACAACCCGGATGGCGTGCCACTAAGCGACACGCTGAAGCTAGGACCGCCCCGGATGAGTTTGGAAAACGCCACTAGCGCCGCTGCCGTGCGTGCCAACCTGGCTGACAAGAATAGCGTTTACGACTATGGCATCGTGGTGCCAGCCGGGGCAATTGCCGAAATGAAAGCGGGCAAGCGACCTGCGCTAGAACTGTACATCAACGGGCAGAAGGTCAAGGATTACATTGATCAAGAGCGGGTGCGAGAGTCGTTCTTTGGCTACTTCCAGGCTCAGGCTGGGCTACCGCCTTACCAACCAATCAGCCAGGTGTTCAACCCTACCAGCTCTGGAGCGGGCAACTCCGTCGAACTCGCTCGCCAGAACCAGGCATTCTTCGCCACCATTGCCCTTGCAATTGTGCCAATCAGTGTTGGTATCTACCTTCTGCCCGGCTTGATCGTGGAGGAGAAAGAGAAGAAGACGATCCGCCTGCTGCTCACCTCACCGGCGCGGGCAATTGATGTGGTGATTGCTAAAAGCATGGTCAGTTTCTTCTATACCATGGTATTGAGCCTGCTGATTATGCTGGCATACATAGGCAACATCGCTGATTTGCCTTTGCTGCTTCTCTTTATCGTGTTGGGCAACCTGTTTGCCTGCGCCCTCGGCATCCTGTTCGGCGCGTACTTCAACGACATCCAGACCGTCTACGTCTGGGTGAGCGGCGTGGGGCTGATACTGATGCTACCGATCTTCTTTGTCCTGCCGTTCCTTGCCAATATACCGGGTTTGAGTCAGGCGCTATATCTGATACCTAGTTACTACCTGGCAAAGGGGATGCTTGGCGCAAGTATCGGCGACATCACCTTTGAGAGTGGCCTGCTATTTGCCGGGCTACTGGCTGCTTTCACCCTCGCGGCCTTTCTGGTTGCCGCCTGGACGCTGCGGCGGCGCACCATCTTTGTATAATGTACCATCTGCCATGCTGTCAGGTTGGGGTGATGATGGCAAGAACGGTTATATATGTGCGCTAGCCACGCCACCGGGGTTTCGCTACTACGAGCGCGACGCAAGTAGGGCAGGGGTGAGTATAGCATCTGATTGTGTGGCGCACACGCAGTTAAATATGGTAAAATAGGCAAGCGCCCATCGGCCTGAACCATTGCGCCAGTTTTGGTGTACTATTTACGCCGCAACACCCCAAAAAATGCCCTTGAGGAGAGCCATCCCTTTGCCTGTAATTAAGATAAAACCCGCCGCGCTGGCGTTGCTACTTCTGATTGTTGTCATCAGCCTGAGTGGGTGTGATCAGGGGCAGGCCGAGCGCGATGCCCGCGCCACTTATGTTGCCGCCAACTCGCCGCTCGATGCCCAACCCACCGTTTATAGCGCCGCCAACTATGCCCCCCTCAGCAGCTTTGAGCCGCTAAACTATATCTCGCCGCCCGGCGCAACTGCCTTCCTCAGCACTGGCACCATCGTTGACCGTCAGTTTGTCGCCCTCGACCGCGGCAATGCGCCCCAGGTTTTGCTCACCATTGCCTACGACAACCCCGCAGGCGGCGACCCACTGCTCAACATGGTGGTTGCCAAATATTTCAGCCAGACTGAGGTCCTCAGCGACACGACGGTTACGCCTACCCCTAACTCCGCGCTCGGTTTCGACCTTTACGGCTGGGCTCCGCTGTGGCCTACCTACCTGCTCAATACCCCCACCGCGCAGCCAACCGGCGGGCCGAGCGATACGCCGCTGCCCACCTATACCACTGCGCCTACCTACACACCGAAGCCCACCGCCACCGCCACCGCCACTGCCGGTGGACCTAGCCCTACCCCCACCCCCACCGATACGTTGACCCCCACTCCACGCTTTAGCCCGACGCTTGGCCCTACATACACGCCAACCCCTACCGATACTCCCCGCCCGACCTTGACTAGCGGCCAGCTTGCCGTATTCGTCGCCGTGGGCCAGCCCCTACCGTTGCCGCTAGAGCAGCAAGGCCATCCGCTCACTGGCGGCCCCGCCGTTTTCGGCCTGCGCTACACCAGCGGCGGACAGTATCATCTCAAGCTGTGGGCCTGGCAGAACGATAACGCCAATCCGCTGAAGTTCAATGGACAGGGCGAGGCTCTATCCTCATCTCAGCAGATTAGCATCGTGGATCTGCAAAGCAATGGCAAATATGCCATCACCACCAACGATGCAGCGGGTAAGCTACAGATCTGGCGTTGGGACGGCCAGCAGTTCAGCCTACAACCATAACGCAATATCATGGGCAGGAGAAATCCCGCTCCCTGCTGCAGTTAATGTAAAGTAAGGACGGGATTTTTCCCACCAGGGCCGAAATAAACTCAGGAGAACAACTTGAACCGCAGTTCGCTCAACCAACGCCTGCCCCAGATTGTCTTTGCCGTTATCGCGCTAATTGCTTTGCTGGTCGCCCAGTTCAGCGGTATATTTACTGCGTCCGTCGCCAGCAGCGCCAATCTGCCGCTTACCGTGGGCAGCAACGATGGCCGCCTGCCCTGGTTGGGCCGTCTGTTCGCCTACCCCGCGCCTGCGCTCATACCCACCAGCGACCCTGCCAGCCACTTGGAGTGCAGCCCCAGTTACCCACAGGCCTGCGCCCGCCTCGCCTTGCGCGATACTGGCGATACCCGTATCCGCGACCTGCTTGCCATTATGCTCACCGACTACGGTAAGGGTGCACTGGAGCAAGCTAACCTGGTGCTGGGCATAGATGAGGCGAGTCTCATCAATATCCTCAACACTAGCCGCATCTTCACCAATGGCGTGCCACCAACTGGCAACGACAAAGGCTCTAATATAAGCCGCGGCTACTTTGTCAATGCTAGCGTGCTTGATGTTGCCCAGTATCTGCAAGTTAGCGATGCCACCCAGCGGGCGCAATTGTTGCAAGATGCCCGTAACAAGATGTTGCTGGTAGTTGGCACCGACTCAACCAATGCCAACTATCGCTACAACATGGGCATAATCGAACTAATCCTCGGCCATCCCGCAATGGCGGTGCAGCATCTGGAAGCTGCCCACCGTGTAGACCCCCACAACCCCACCACACTTTTCGCCCTCGGCCTCGCCTATATTGCTAGCGGCGCACCACAATCCGCGATAGACACGCTGCGCCCGCTATACACCCCCGGCGGCGGTAACTACGAGTTGCAGGAAGCGTTGGGCGATGCCGCGCTGCTGGCGGGCGATGCCGACACCGCAATGCAAACCTATGAAAATCTGCTCCACTACGAAGTGTACACCGATTGGCAACTCTACGCCAAGTACCTCGGCGCGGTGATCAACACTGGCCGTTACCGTCAGGCGCTCGATACTGTCAACTTGCTCATCTCTAATCACGCCCAGGAGCCGAAGCTGTACGCAGATCGGGCAGGATTGCAAGCCTTGCTCGGCGATTCTGCCGCTGCCCGCGCCGACTACGACAAGGCCGCCAGCCTGACCGACACAAGCCGCCCTGATGCCAGCGCGGCCCTGGCGGCCGCCCGCAGCGAGTTGAATGGTACTGCCAGTTCGCCATTGCCCACATCTACAACTGGTACGCCCACCAGCTACGTCAATGGCCTGAATCTGCAGGCGGCAGGTAAGAACAATGAGGCGACCGCTGCTTACCAGCAGGTGTTGCAGGATCCCCAAGCGAATCTGGACTACAAGGCTGCCGCCTACGCCAATCTTGTCGCCCTCTATGCCAGCAGCCAGCAATACGACCAGGCCACTGCACTGTTCAAGACCGGCCTGCTCGATATCAGCAAGCCTGTGCCGTCTGGTATGCCATTCTACCCCTATGTTGATGCTGCCTATGCCTTCGAGCAAGGCGGGCAACTGGACAGCGCCACCACCGCCTACGCCCGCGCAATCGAAGCGGTCAATGCGCCCACCCTGACTGCTACCACCTATGTCTCGGTCAGTGGCAACCTGGCGAACAACCCGCAGGTTCAGGCAGCGTTGGTGAACAGCCTATGGGGCAACACCCTGGCCCGCGCTGGGCAAGACGATGCTGCCATCTACCACTACCGTCTGGCCCTCGCTAGCTGGCCGATCAGCTACGCAATCTGGCACAATCTCGCCCTTGCCTACAACCGACAGGGCCACACCGACCTGGCTGAGGCGGCCTGGCTGAAGGCAACCGCCATCAACCCCGACTACGCCCCCGCCGCGCAAGCCCTGGCTGGCCTGAGCTACACTCGCGGCGACCTTAGCGGCGGCGAGTTTGCCCTGGCGAACCTCAATCAACCTGGGGTTGATCGGTGGAACTTCAGCGCCAGCCCCGCCGACTCTTTGAGCAGCTTCCTGCCCGCGATTGGCGCTGGTTTGCCCCATGCAGCATCTGCCCCTCCCGATCGCCGCTTCATCGTCCTCACCCTGCTGCTGATCATCGTGGCTCTCGCCTCCTTCATCCCTGGTGATCGCAGTGCGCCGCGCCTGGCGCTGGCCTGGCTGCTTGCCGCCGTGCTTACCGCTCTGGGTTTTATGCTGATTGGCCCGGCTGGGGTGGGTAGCCTGAACCTGCTACACATCTTCTATCCCAGTATCGCCTTCCTCGGTTTCGGTAGTCCTTTGTTGCTCATCCTTGTTTACGCGCTGGTAGCTTTGCTCATGGGCGCATTGCTATACGGCATGGGTGGTTGGGTGCAGCTAACCGTTGCCCGTAACCTGGGGCTGGCTGCCGAATACGATTTCAGCCTGCCCGGTCTCAGCATGGCAGTGGGCCGCCTGCTGGTGGGCGGCTTCTGGCTCGGTCCGCTCACTCACCTGCGCCTCGCACCGCCCGTCGTCGAACCGATGATCACCCCCAGCCGCCGTGATCGTCTTCGCCGCCTGCCCAGCGATGGCGAACTTGCCGCAGAGCAGGCCGACGTGGAACGCAACCGCGCCCTGCCCGCTTTGGCTGGCCTCGGCTTCGGCTTGCTGGTCGTGCTTGTATTCCTCATCCTCTACCTCGTTACCGCTCTGCCCAGCCTGCGCTTCGCCGCGCTCATCGCTGCCGCCTGGTTCGCCGCGCAAGCGATCAGCGGCCTGGGTGCGCTGGGAGAGAGCGTGGCCCGCTGGCGCGGATGGTACTGGCTGCCCATCGCTATCATCGCCACTGCTATATATGCTGCGCTGCTCACTGGCATTCTGTAGCAATCTGACTCCTGCCAAATACTACAGCAGCGGAGAACTCGCTGGGGTTCGGGGTCGCCCCCAGGTGGTGAAAGGTAGTAGTGGCGGGAAATATGAACCCCCAGACACCATAATATCCCCTGCCTTAATAAAAGACATCGTTTTGCCACTTTTATCCTTGACACCCGCGCCCCCTTGTGTTAAAATACCCTTACAGATTTTGGAATATCCACTGTTTTGGAGCTTGCTGCTCCGACCGATTGGAGCGTGTCTTTGCCCGCTACTCTAACCCATATCCCACCCTCAACCGAGGCCGCCGCGCGGCTCAAGAGTTTCATCGAGGATCTTGCCCGCCGCTACATCACGGGCGTGGATACCGTGCGCGACCCCGGCCTCAGCCGCCAGGAGTTCCTCATCATCGAGCGGATGGCCTGGTACAACCTGCACACCGTCACCGATATTGCCGACAAGTGTGGCCTGTTGCTCAGTACCACCAGCGCGGTAGTGGAGCGGCTGGTGAAGAAGGGCTATCTGGAGCGTCAGGACGATGCCCGCGATCGGCGCGTCAATCTGCTTTATCTAGTCGGCCCAGGGCGCGAACTGTTGCGCCAACTCGACCAGATGTACCAGAGCATCGCCGATGCCATCCTCCAGAACCTCAACCCCGAAGAAACCAGCGTGGTCCTTCGCGCCCTGGAGCGCGTTACCCAACCAGGTGAAGTGCTGAGGACTGAGGACTGAGGACTGAGTAACAGCCAAAAGTCTCTTTTGGAGAGAGGTTTGGTGAGGGGAGAATCTTGCCCAGCATCAAAGCTGACAGTATCTATTAACCGCAAACCTTAACCAACCATTCTACCTTCTACCTTCTACCTTCCGATAAGGAGAGGAGTAAGTTTGTGAACCAACCAGTAATTATCGCAGGTGTGCGTACCCCTATTGGGGTAATGGGCGGCGCAATGCGCGATTTGCCCGCTCAGGAGTTGGGCCGCCTGGTGACCACCGAGCTTGTGGAGCGCACCAAAATTGACCCTGCGCTAATCGAAGAAATCACCTTTGGCTGCGCCGGGCAGGGCAGCGACGCGCCCAACGTCGCCCGCGTCATCAGCCTGCAAGCCGGCCTGCCCATCACCATCCCAGGTATGACTGTGCATCGTAACTGTGCCAGCGGCATCCAGGCGGTTGTCACCGCCGCACAGAACATCAAGTGCGAGGATGCGGACGTGCAAATTACTGGCGGGGTGGAGAGCATGAGCAACATCCCCTACGTCAACCGCGATATGCGCTACGGCAAGCGCCTGCAGCACAGCGTCTTTATTGACGCGCTGTGGGAAGGGCTGACCGACCCGGTATGCAACCAGCTAATGGGTGCGACCGCCGAGAACCTGGTAGCAGAGTTCGACATCAGCCGCGAGGATCAGGACAAGTACGCGGTGGAGAGCCACAAGAAGGCGTTCCGCGCAATCCGTATGGGCAAGTTCAACGACGAGATTATGACCGTGATGGTGCCGAAGAAGATGGCGGGGCGCACGGTTGCGCCGGAGCCATTCAGCCAGGATGAAGGCCCGAACATCAGCCTCACGGTGCAGACGCTAGCGATGTATCCCACCGTGTTCAAGAAGAATGGTGGCAGCGTCACTCCCGGCAACTCCTGCCCGCTCAACGATGCGGGCGCGGCGATGCTGGTGATGTCCGACCGCAAGGCCGCTGAACTCGGCTACACCCCGCTTGTTTCAATCCGTAGCTACGCCTTCGCGGGTGTGGAGCCGGAGCGGATGGGCATCGGGCCGGTGCAAGCCATCCCCAAAGCTTTGCAGAAAGCGGGCCTGAAGCTGGAGGATATTGACCTGTTCGAGATCAACGAGGCTTTCGCCGCGCAGTATCTGGCGGTGGAGCGACTGCTTGGCCTCGACCGCAGCAAGGTCAACGTCAATGGTGGGGCGATTGCCCTCGGCCACCCCATCGGCGCGACCGGCGCACGGCTGATCATCACCCTCGCCTACGAGATGAAGCGCAGCAACGCCCGCTACGGCGTAGCCGCCTTGTGCGTTGGTGGAGGCCAGGGCGCAGCGGTGGTGCTGGAAAGGGAGCTAGACTGACTATGAACGAAGCGGAACCGAGCCACAAAGCTACACTGCTGCACAACATCCGTAGCGGGCATGAGGCTTTGGCGCAAACCCTGGCGACGATGACGGAAACGCGGATGACTACCCCCGGCGTATACGCCGACGCCAACGGTGAATGGACGGTCAAGGATATTCTCGCCCACATCACCTGGTGGGAGCAGTCGGTGTTTGGCTGGCTCGGCCTGCCGCGTGCGGTAGAACGCTCACCACTGCCTGAAGGTGAACTCAGCGAGGAACAGACCAACAATGCCATCTTTGAAGGTAATCGTAACCGCTCACTCGATGATGTGATGAATAGCTTTCAGCACTCGAACCAGCAACTGGTAAACGCACTCGAAGCAGTCTCCGAGGAGCAACTGAACCAGCGGCACAAATCCGCCCCTAATGGCCCCACCATCTTCGAAAGCTTCCCCGGCAATACCTACGAACACTATCAGATACACCTCCAGTCCATCCGCGACTGGCTGGACAAGCAATAGAGGAGCAACAATGTTCATTTTCAAAGCCGCTGTGGTCGGCGCGGGCGCAATGGGCGGCAGCATCGCTCAGGTGATCAGCTATTCCGGCTTGCCGGTCATCGTCAAGGACGTGGATCAGCATCAGCTTGACCTGGCAATGCAGAAGGCCCGCAGCATCTACGAAGACCGCGTGAAGAAGGGCAAGATGAACGCCTCGCAGGTTGAAGACCGTATGGCCTTGATCACCCCGCAACTCGATTACGCCGGGTTTGACGATGTGGACATCGTGATTGAGGCGGTGCCGGAGAAGATGGCGATCAAGCAGGCGGTGTTCCGCGAACTTGATGGCCTCTGCCACCCTGGGGCGATCTTCGCCAGCAACACATCCGCCCTCAGCATCAGCGAGATGGCGGAGGCGACCAAGCGGCCCAACAAGGTGATTGGGATGCACTTCTTCAACCCCGCCCATGTGATGAAGCTGGTGGAAGTCATCCCCGGTCAGCAAACCGACGATGAAACCATCGAGGATGTAGGCAACTTCGCCCGCGACCTGCGTAAGATCGCGGTGGTGGTGAAGGAGTGTCCCGGCTTCCTCGTCAACCGCCTACTTGCCCCCTACCTGAACGAAGCGGCCTACGCCTTGCAGGAGGGCGCGGCGACTACCAGCCAGATTGACGGCGCAGCCACCCAGGCGGGGATGCCAATGGGGCCGTTCATGCTCTCCGATATGCTCGGCCTCGACATTTGCTACCACGCGGGCGCGACCATGTATCAGGCTTACGGCGAACGGATGCGCCCCGCCGAACTGATGCAGAGGATGTTCGCTGCCGGACGGCTGGGCCAGAAGGCGGGACGTGGCTTCTACACCTATGGCGACGACGCGCCGCCCACACTTGATGAGCTTATCATCCAGGTGCAGCGCGAAACCGGCAAGCTAACCCAGGACTTCAACGTTGACCGCATCCTGCTGCCGATGATGAACGAGGCGGCCCTGGCTCTGGATGAGGGTATCGCCGGTATCGCCGACATCAACACCGCAATGATGGCGGGGGCAGGTATGCCGATTGGCCCACTGGCAATGGCCGACGAAATGGGCCTCGATGTAGTGCTACAGCGGCTGGAAGCCTACGAGCAGCAGTTTGGCCCCCGCTTCACCCCCGCCCCGCTGCTGCGTCAGAAGGTAGCCGCAGGCGAGCTGGGCAAGAAGTCGGGTCGCGGCTTCATGGAATACGCCTAACTTCCAGCCATGTGGGATGAGTGCTGCGTAAACAAAGTTTTGATGGAGGGGAGTAGTTTCCCCTCTTAGGGATGGGTAGGGAAGGGTGCGTGTAGCACAACCCGTCCCCCCAGTTCCTCCCCATAGGAGGGGAGAACATCAGAACTTTGTTTATAAGATAATTAAGCATGAGGGGGAATATTGTCACGCACTTATGCCCATCAAAACCACCTCAGCGGCCTGCCTATCGTTGCCTTTGCGATTAGCATAGCTTGTATGCTTGGAGTGGCCTATCTATATCATAGCCTGCTTACAGATGCGTACGATGATGCCTATATCAGCTTCCGCTACGCCGCCAACCTGGTGCATGGGCAGGGGCTGGTGTTCAACCCTGGCGAATATGTGGAGGGCTACACCAACTTCCTTTGGACGCTGATTGCGGCATTGGTAATCTGGTTGGGGTTGGACCCTGCTGTAGTTACCATTATGCTAAGTGTGCTATGCGGGTTGGCGCTACTAGGGCTGGTGGCGTGGTTCGGTGGGCGGATGGTTGAATGGGGTAGGCTAGTCGCTGGTTGGCAGTATCTCGCAGTATTCATTCTGGCAAGCTCTGGCCCACTAGCTTATGCTCTAATCAGCGGGCTGGAAACAACGCTGTTTACCTTGCTGCTAACCGCCGCTGCCTTCAGCTTTGTGCTTGAGCAGCGCGGCGTGGCAAAGTGGCCGCTGAGTGGTGTACTATTCGCCCTTGCGGCCCTCACTCGGCCCGAAGGGGCGCTGTTCTGGGCATTGACCGTACTTTACCAACTTATATCCATTAGAATTACCCCCGCGCCAATTGCAGGGCAGGGCCGGGCAGAAGGTGCGTCACTGCGCTGGCTGATCGGTAGCTACCTAATCATCTGGCTGCCCTACATGGCGTGGAAGGTGTTCTACTATGGCAGCATCTTCCCCAACACCTTCTACACCAAAGCGACTGCCAACTCCGAGCAGCTAATCTTTGGTTTCGCCTACGTTTTCACTTCAGCAGCATACTTGTTTGGTCCGATCGCCCTGTTTTTTGCGTTTCTAGTACCGCAACCCATTGGTCGGCTGGGGCGCATCGAGCTATACTTCAGTCTGCTGGTAGCCTCCAACTTCGCCTATGTAGTCCTTGCCGGTGGCGACTACATGGTTAACTATCGTTTCCTATTGCCGGTATTTCCCCTGCTGGCGCTGCTGCTGGCCGCCTCGTTGGCGGCAGTTGCGCGGCTGCTAGCAAACCAGCGGTGGGGTCAGATATTCGCGCTGGTTTGCCTCATTGCTTGCGCTGCCATAGGCGCTGCGAATGCGTTCAACCCGATGGTGCTGCAAGCGATCCAGGTTGACGGCGAAGGTAGCCAGCGGACGGTGCCGATTATCCAGTGGCTGCAGCACAATGCCCAGCCCGGTGACAGTCTGGCGCTTGAGACCATCGGTAAAGTGCCGTACTATAGTGGCATCTACACGATTGATATGTTGGGACTGACTGATGCACATATCGCGCACAGCCCTGGCCGCAATGATGCTTATTATACGCCGGGGCATAGCAAAACCGATATTGTGTATGTACTCAGCCGCCAGCCAACTTACATTATGGTCTATAAAGTGCGTCTTGGTAATGGACGCTACACCACGCTTCCTAGCGTCAACCCAGCATCAACGCAACTGCTGACGAATAGCCAGTTTGCTGCCAGCTATAGCAAAGTGGTCATCTTCCAACTTATCGGCGCTGCTGAAGGTTGGTTGTACAAACGTAATCCTTAATTAACTTATATCCTGAAAGGAAGGCATAATGGCTTTGCAACACGATGGGCAGTACATCAAAATCGCCCTTGAGGAACAGGGCAAGCTCGCCATCATCACGATTGATAACCCGCCTGCCAACGCGCTGGGTCGCGGCTGCATGGAGGAGCTGGACAGCGTAATCCGCGCCTTCGCCGCCGACGATACCACCAAAGTAGCTATCCTCACCGGCGGCGCCGAGGCGGGCGCAGGCATGATCTTCGTGGCGGGCGCGGACATCAACGACATCGCCAGTATAAGTAGCGCGTCCGAGGCTGAGGTTGAAGTCAAGCAGGGGCAGGAAGTGTTCAGCCGCATTGCCAACTTGCAGAAGCCGGTTATCGCCGCGATCAACGGTGTGGCCCTGGGCGGCGGCAACGAACTGGCAATGGCCTGCCATCTACGCATTGCCAGCGCCAATGCCACCTTCGGCCAGACCGAAATCAAGCTGGGCATCATCCCCGGCTTCGGTGGCACCCAGCGGCTGCCTCGCATTGTGGGCAAGGCCAAAGCCCTGGAGATGATGCTGACTGGCAGCACTATCAACGCACAGGAAGCGTTGCGCCTCGGTCTGATCAACAAGGTGGCCGCCGAAGGCACCCTGCTACGCGAAGCGCGTGGCCTCGCCAAAGTCATCATCATGATGGGCGGCAAGGCGGTTGCCGCTATCATGCAGGCGGTCAACGAGGGCATGGACCTGCCGCTCGAAGATGGTATCACCCTGGAGCGCAAGTTGTTCGGCCAGATTGCCGAGACTGAGGACAAGAAGGAAGGGCTATCCGCCTTCATCGAAAAGCGGCGGCCAAACTTCACCGACAAGTTACAAGTTGAAAGTTAAAAGCAAAAGCTAAGTTGGGAAGTTAGCGCGAGGACGGTAACGCCTCATCACCCGCTTTCAACTTGTAACTTGTAACTTTCAACTCGTGAGGAGCAACCCGATGGATTTTACCCTACCCAAAGAGTACCAACTGCTGCAGCGCACCCTGCGCGAGTTTGTCGAGAGCGAGCTTGCGCCGGTGGCCCGCGACACTGACCGGCTGGAGCGCCAGACCGATGAGAACATCCGCAAGCTAGGCCAGATGGGGATGCTCGGTATGCCCTTCCCCCAGAAGTACGGCGGCGCGGGCGCGGGCGAGCTGGGCTACTGCCTGCTGATGGAGGAAGTCTCCCGCGTAGACAGCAGCACCTGCACCATCATCGGGGCGCACATCGGCATTGGCGCAATGACCATCTATCTCGATGGCAACGAGGAGCAGAAGCAGAAATACCTCGTTCCCGCCGCAAAGGGCGAGATACTGGCCGCCTTCGCCCTGACCGAGCCGGGCGCGGGTAGCGATGCTGCTAGCATCCGCACCACTGCCGTGCGTAAGGGTGATGAATATATCCTCAACGGCAGTAAGATCTGGATCACTAACGGCCCCACCGCCGGTGTCCTCACCGTCTTCGCCGTTACCGACAAGGCGCTGGGCGCACGCGGCGGCGTGACCGCCTTCCTGGTCGAGCCGAGCTTTGAGGGTTTCAGCGTCGGCAAGCTGTACGACAAGATGGGTATTCGCGGCAGCGGCACGGCGGAGATTATCTTGCAGGATTGCCGTGTTCCCAAGCAGAACGTGTTGGGCAAGGTTGGCCTCGGCTTCGTCACCGCGATGAAGACGCTGGACGGTGGGCGGCTGGGTCTGGGCGCGGGCAGCCTGGGGGGGGCAAGCGCCGCGCTCGATGACCTGATCGCCTACGCCAAGCGCAAGCTGGCCTGTGGGCCGCATGGCCGCATGGAGGCGTTGGCTCACCAGCAATACGTGCAGTGGGCGGTGGCCGATATTGCCGCCGATCTCTACGCCTTGCGCCAGATGGTCTACCACTGCGCCTGGCTATGCGATCGCGGCGAGAAGTTCAGCCAGCAGAGCGCCATCGTCAAGATGTTCGGCTCCGACATCGCCGGTCGCGCCATCGCTCAGGTGCAGCAGATTATGGGTCAGGACGGCGTGATGGTGGGCAGCAATGTCGAACGCGGGCTACGCGACGAGCGCATTAGCCGCATCTTCGAGGGTACCAACGAAATCCAGCGCACCGTGATTGCGGGCGAAATCTTCAAGCAGGTAGGTATTCGACTATGAAGGTATTTGCGATTATCACCGCCACTCCGGTTGACCGCGTGCGCGTAGTCGGCGGCCAACTCGACTTTGGCGCGGCGGGCAAAATAGATCCCACCAGTCGCGCCGCGCTGGTACTGGCCCTCGGCCTCAGCGACGACGTTACCGCTCTGGCAGTAACTGGCCTGCACAGCGACGACGCGCTGCACGAGACGCTCGCCTATGGCGCAAAGCGGGCGATAGCTATAGACAACGTGAATGCAGCTAAGATTAACGATGCGCTAGCCGAAGCCCGCCTGCTCAACCAGGCAATACACGAGCTTGCAGGCGATGAAGCCGCAGTTGTCTTCTGCGGCACAGGCGACGACTCCCTCAGCCCCGGGGTCAGCAACCCAGTTGGCGCGGCCCTTGCTGGCTTGAGCGGTCAGGAATATATCGGTGGGACAACTTCAGTCAAGGCCAATGGCGCTAACCTCGATATTACCGCAAGCAATGACAAATCTATGCTGACCATCACCGCTCCCGCTAATAAGGCGTTGGTGCTAGGTGTAAGTGACCCCGCGATTGGCGAACACACCCTGCCCTGGGCGGGTAGCATTATCAATGCCTACCGTGAGGGCAAAGTCGAAACGATGAGCGTAGGCATCAAGGAAATCGAGCCTAAGCTAACCCTCAACCAACTAGCCCCTGCGCCCAAACGCGAAGGCCCAGAGCTACTAACCGAGTCACCTGCTGAGGCCGCTGCCGCATTGGTCGAGATGCTACGTTCGCGGGCGCTGATCTGAAAAGCAGCCAACGGATTAGGTTCAACGGAGAAGCGGATAAGCCAGCGGACATGGGCAGCTGATAAGCGGATGGGGCAGCAGCAAAAAGCCTCTCCCAAGCGGGGAAACCTCCTTGTGGGGTTCCCTGTGGGTAGGTTTGGTGAGGGGAGAATCTCGCCCCACTTTATGCTGGCGATAAGCACACAGGAGAAACTCTCATGGATTACTGGGGTTCTGATACCGGTTGGAGCATGGGCAGCAGCGAACCGGCGGCCAGCAGCGGTGGTGGTGTCCTCGCCATCGTCTTTGGCGACTACCTGAATGCGGGCAAAGCGTTGCTCGCCAGCGCCCACCAGCTAACCGACGAACTTGGTGCCAGTGTCAATGCTGCGCTGTTCGATGGTGATGAGGCGGCGGGCGATGAACTGGTCAAGGCGGGCGCGCACAGTGTCTATCTAATCACCAGCGATAGCGATAGCCTGATGGCTGGCTATCCTGAAGCAATCGTGACGCTGGCCGCACAGCTTTTGCCAGCGGCCATCCTGCTCACCAGCGGACGGCAAGGCGACGAACTTGCCGGATTGCTGGCCGGTCGGCTAGGCGGCACGCTGGTGGTCGGCGCAAACGCGCTATCGGTAGACTACAGCGACCAATCACTGATTGCCAGCCAGCCGGTCTACGGCGGCGCGGCGATTGCAAGCTGGAAGCTAGCAGGCAAGCCTCAAATCGTCACTCTCCGCCCCGGCACCGCCAGCCCAATGCTAGACGAATCCCGCAGGGGCAAAGCCGAAGCATTTAGCTTCACCATGCCAGCCAGCCCGTTGCAAGTTAGTAAGAGCAACAGCCCCGCGCCAACGCAGGAACTAAACCATGCCAGCGTTATCGTCGCCGGTGGATATGGCGCGGGTGAGGATGGCTTCAAGCTAATTGGCGAACTGGCCGCTCTGCTCGGCGGCACGGTCGGTGCAACCAAATCGGCGGTGCGCGAGGGCTGGGCTGCACCCGCGCAGCAGATCGGAATGCTGGGTGCGACGGTCAAGCCACGCCTATATATCGCCATCGGCATCAGCGGCACCCCCGAACACCTGATGGGCATCGCTGAAGGCGCAACCATCGTCGCCCTCAATAGCGACCCCAAAGCGCCCATCTTCGCCCTGGCCGACTACGGCATCGTCGGCGATCTGCACGAAACGTTGCCTGCCTTCATCACTAGACTAAAGAAAACGCAGTAGTAAGGCAAAAAGCCCCCAGCGGGAGTTTGGGGGAAATCTCGCCCTGCATCAATGCCAATCGAAAGCAATAGGCGGCAGCATGGAACAGCACTCAGCACTCAGCACTCAGCATTCAGCACTGCTACCCGGATTGCGCGTCGGCCACCACACCGATGAGGAACGCGGCACCGGCTGTACCGTGGCGCTGTGCGAAGAAGGCGCGATTGTGGGTGTTGACGTGCGCGGTGGTGCGCCCGGCACCCGCGAGACCGACGCGCTTCACCCTGCCAATCTGGTAGACATAGCCCATGCCATTGTACTAACTGGCGGCAGCGCGTTTGGCCTGGCCGCCGCCGACGGAGTGATGCGCTACCTGCACGAGCGGCAGCGTGGCTACGCCTTCAATCCCGATGCCGCCCCTGAATTGCGTGTGCCGATTGTGGCCGGTGCAGTCATCTACGACCTCAGCTATAAGCAGGCCGCCTGGCCCACTGCCGAGGATGGATACGCCGCCTGCTTGCGGGCCACTGATACTGGGTTTGAGGTGGGCAGCGTCGGCGCTGGTACTGGCGCAACGGTTGGCAAGCTGCAAGGGATGGCCGCCGCGACTAAGGGTGGCCTCGGCAGCGCGGCGATCAGCCTGCCCGATGGCAGCATCGTTGCTGCGCTAATCGTAGTCAACGCCTTCGGCGATGTGCGCGACGCGCAGGGAAGTATCATCGCTGGTTCACGCGCCACCGATGGCAGCTTTGTGGATACGGTGGCCGCGCTGTCCGCCACCCCGCTGCTACGCGCTGCAACGGGCGGCAACACCACGATTGGCGTGGTCGCCACCAACGTGCCGCTCACCCGCGAGGCGGCTACCGCAATTGCCCGCATGGCCCACGATGGCCTCAGCCGCGCCATCCATCCCTGCCATACCCTGCTTGATGGCGATACCATCTTTGCCGTCGGCACCGGCGGGCGTGGCGAGATCGGCCCGGTCGCCGTTAGCCAGCTAGGGGCGCTGGCCGCCGAAGCCACCGCCCGTGCCATCCGATCAATCTGGTCTTAACCAAAACCCCTCCCCCAAAGGGGGAGGCGGGGAGGGGGGAGTTGACCAAGAGCGCACGTCGCCCACCCCTAGCCCCTCCTGATGGGAGGGGAATAGTTGAAACCTTCATAATCTACAACCTACAATCTACATTTGCCAGGAGGGAGAAAGCAAGTGACTACCATGACCCGTCCCGTTGCTGCTGACCGGGTTAGCGGCGCAGCCGATTACATCTGGCTCCGCCACTACGAGCCGGGTGTCCGCTCTACCCTCGATTATCCACTCGTGCCGCTGCATGGCCTGCTGGAGGCCACCGCCGAGCGTACCCCGCAGGCGATTGCCACCGAGTTCTACGGCGCACACCTCACTTACGCCGAGGTCAACCGCCTGGCCGATGCCTTCTGCGCCTATCTGCAATCGCTGGGCGTGCAGAAGGGCGACCGTGTGGCGGTGGTGTTGCCCAACTCGCCCCAGTTCATTATCGCTTACTATGGCGCGTTGAAGGTGGGCGCAATCGTGGTTCCAACCAATCCCCTCTACGTCCCCCGTGAGCTTGAGCAGCAGTTCAACGATGCCGGGGTGGAGACGGTTGTCTGCCTTAGCCACCCTGTCTGGCCTCGCGTTGACGAAATCCGCGCCAATACCAGGGTCAAGAACGTGATCGTTACCCACATCAACGACTTCTTCCCTCTGCACCTGCGTACCCTCTACCCGATTAAGGCCAAGACCGAACATACCTGGAGCGATTACAAGCATGACCCCGCCAACGGTATCCACGCCTTCACCCACGCGGTCAACCACAATCTGCGGCGCAAGCCGGTGGCAATGCAACCGGACGACCTCGCTTTGCTGCAATACACTGGCGGCACCACTGGCACGCCGAAGGGCGCGATGCTCACTCACCACAATCTGGTTGCCAACACGGTGCAGGTCAACGAGTGGTTCACCACCGATGATGCCCGCAATGGGAAGGCGATTTTCTTTGCAGTTACACCTTTCTTTCACGTCTACGGCATGACGGTGGTGATGTCGCACGCACTTTACAGCGGCGCGAAGTTGCTGCTGCTGCCCCGCTGGGTGACTGAGGATGTGTTTGAGGTTATCGAGCGCGGCCAGCCCACCATCTTCAGCGGCGTGCCGACTATGTACATCGCCATCAATAACACGCCCGATATTGACCAACGCGACCTTAGCAGCATCAAAGCCTGCATCAGCGGCGCGGCTCCGTTGCCCATCGAGGTGGCCGAAGAGTTTGAGCGGCTGACTGGCGGGCGGCTGGTCGAGGGCTATGGCTTGACCGAGGCCGCGCCGGTGACGCACTGCAACCCGATGTACGGCCAGCGCAAGGCGGGCAGCATCGGCGTGCCATTCCCCGATGTCGAGGCTAAGATCGTTGACCCTAATAGCCACGCCGATCTGCCCCAGGGCGAAATCGGCGAACTGGCAATCCGCGCCCCCCAGGTAATGAAGGGATACTGGCAACGCCCCGAAGAGACTGCCAACGTGCTGTCGCCCGATGGCTGGCTCTACACTGGCGATCTTGCCCGCATGGACGAGGAGGGCTACTTTTTCATCGTGGATCGCAAGAAAGATATGATCATCGCAGGTGGCTACAACATCTATCCCCGCGATGTAGAAGAGGCGCTGTATCAACACCCAGCGGTGCAAGAGGCGGTAGTTGCTGGTATCCCCGACCGCTATCGTGGCGAGACGGTCAAAGCCTACATCGTGCTGAAAGCCGAGCAGCAGGCCAGCGCCGACGAGATCATCGCTTACTGCCGCACCCGCCTTGCCGCCTACAAGGTGCCACACCTGATCGAGTTCCGTGAAAGTCTGCCCAAGACCCTGATCGGCAAGTTCCTGCGCCGCCAACTGGTCGAGGAGGACACCCAAAAGCTCCACGCTGCGCATCATGCTGCGGAGCAGGTCGCCGAAGCGCCGCCCGCCGAGGAAGCTGCCGCCGATGCGCTGGTTGATCCGATGCCTGCGGAGTAGAAAGAGAGCTGATGACTAACATAGCTGCAGCTGGCAAATACTGCTGAGGGTGGGCGACAACTCACCCTCTTGTCTTGTATAATACTGTCACTCGGCTGGGGCACAGACTTATTCAGCGAGGGATGGTTATATGGCAGACAAGCAACTGTCGCTACACGAGCGTGCGATGTATAACAGGCTTTCCGATGAAGAATGGGAGGCGATGGCTGCTGAGCTTCGGCAGCTTCCACCCGGCCGCAAATTGTACGATTATCTGGCTCTCTTTGGCTACGCTGATAGGGTTAAGTACAAGCCGCTGCTAACCAGTTTTCTTGAAGGTGACGATGACGAAGCGCAATTCATCATGGCGCGCAAACTTTTCGCGCTGCTAAATAGTATTGACCTCTACATGGACTCGGCGATAAAGCTAATTCGCCAAAAGCCAAAATGGGGGATTGATGACGTAATCCGTAATTCCAGTAGAGCAGTGAGCGCCAGCGCGGCTAAAGAGTACCTGGCTAAACAGTGGCACAGCGAACTCGTGGCAGCTTTGGTCTCTGTGGCGTTATCACAATTCGCTATGGATGCTCGACCAAAACCGTCCTCTTTTGAACCTCGACCAGCTTCAGTATCAGCACGAGTTGTATACTTCAAGTTTCTTCTATATAGCATTGGCGGTGGTAATGGCGCTCCTCGCCGTGCTTGCGATCGTAAAGGTACTGCCGATCTGGGGTACGGTACTGGCTCTGCCGCTTGTGATCGCCTCGCTGACGGGCGGGTTGCATCTCAATTCGTTTGAGCTAAATATGTTCCACATCACACCCTATTTCCCGAAGCTAGCAGAATCCGGTGTCAACACGATGCTGATCGCCACACTGCTGCTGATTGGCTTGCTCTTGGTTAACGCTTATCTGCGGCACAGACTTGCCAGTCGTGTTGTTTAGGTTCGCAACGGGCGTATGCCATG
Source organism: Chloroflexia bacterium (assembly GCA_038230695.1). Classification (GTDB taxonomy): domain Bacteria; phylum Chloroflexota; class Chloroflexia; order QHBQ01; family QHBQ01; genus QHBQ01. The sequence continues at coordinate 21,858 of JBBRMT010000009.1, read as the reverse complement.
TGCCTCGACACGCGAAAACCCGACTTATCAGACACTTTCTCATCACTCCTCAACCTCAAAGCATGGTATCCGCTTCCGCACCGCGTCCACCTCGCCCAGTTCCAGTGTGGCAGTTAGTATCTCTTCGCCCTCGCCGCCCTCGGCCAGTACCCGACCCCAGGGATCAATAATCAGCGAGTGGCCGAAGAAGACGCTGTTAGGGTCGCTGCCCACACGGTTGCAGGCGACCACGAAGCACTGATCCTCGATGGCGCGGGCGATCAGCAGGGTGCGCCAGTGTTCCAGGCGGGGATTAGGCCACTCTGCTGGCACCCAGAGGATGCGTGCGCCCGCCACTGCCAGGCGGCGGGCGATTTCGGGGAAGCGCAAGTCGAAGCAGATGAATGTTCCCCACTTGCCGTACTCGGTATCGGCCAGACCGGCATCGTCGCCAGGGGTCATCCAGATATGTTCGTCCATCAGGGGGAAGAGGTGGCGCTTGCGATAGCGAGTCAGCAGCGCACCATCGGGGCCGATTACATAGGTGACATTGTACACTTTGCCATCGGCCTCGCGCTCGGCGATGCTGCCGCCACCGATGTACAGCTTGTGTCGCGCTGCCCACTCGCGCATACAATTCAGTGCGTCACCTTTGCCTGGCTGTTCGCCAAGTTCGGCGATGCGGGTCAGGGCGTAGCCAGTGGTCCACAATTCAGGCAGAATGATCGCCTGCGCCCCTTGCGCCGCCGCCTCATTGATGATCGCCTCGGCCCGCACCATATTCTTGCGCTTCTCGCCCAGCGCCACATCCATCTGCAACGCAGCCACCTTCAGCGTCTGCTTATCGCTGTCCATCGCAACCCCCTTAATTTCGGCTTCCGCCATATAATCCCTTTGCTCTGCGGCTGGGGCGGCAATTCGGCGAGGCGGCCCGTGATAGTTGGCGCTTCGCTCTGCGTTGGTATGTGGCTGCCAGTAACGCTGCGATGCAGGTAGTTTACCCCTCCCAGCGCCTTCATTACCTGCTGGTACAGATCGCGGTTGCCGCGCTGGTTACCATCGCTATGTTCCAGCCAGTATTTGGCCTCCTCATACATCGCCCGCGCCCGCCGCTTATTACGGTTCTCCAGTACCTTACCCAGCCGGTAGGCCAGCAACGCCCGCCAGGGTGGGGGCGGCTCAGGGGTAGGTTGCCCATCACCCATGCGGGCGAACAGGATCTGGCTGCCCAACTCCACGTAGCGGCCCACACCCATTAGCGGGTGTCCGACCGCATAATCGTGAACCTGCTTGCGGCATATGATCTCGCAGGCATCGCCCAGCAAGTCCGCCTTGATCAAATGGCGCACCATGTGCATATTATCCTCAAACCAGCGTTCCAGATTATCGTCCTTGCGGTCAGCGGGGTTATAGTAGTTAGCCATCACCCGATGGTAGAGCCGCCGATCGCGGGCGTTCATGCTGATCCGCATATAATGCGACAGCGGCTGGCTCATCCTGATCTCGGCTTTGTCGTAGCTTACCATCATGCGGTGGCGCAGGCCGAGCAACGCCTGCTTTATCTCGCGACCATCAATGCGCGAGTGGAACAGGGTGCCGGGTGGACGGTTGCGACCCGCGATGAACGACGCTTCCTGAGCCAGCTTGACCATTTCGACCTCGCTCAAGGCCCAACCGTCCTCATCGGCCACGCTCAACAATTCAAGCGCCTCGCGCTCGGCCTGCGGTAGGGTAGCCCGCATCTCATCGTAGCGATTGTAGAGCGGGGTGCGCCAGCCGCCGTGGTCAATCACCTCTTCCAGCCCGACGGTGGGATAGTTGGCAAGTTGCGACATCATGGCGCTCATCAGCAGCGGGTTGCCCGCCGTCTTCTGCGCGATATTGTCGCAGTCATCACGGTCAAGGCGAAGGCCCGCTGGAGCCAACGCTTTCAGCAGGATCTCCGCATCGGTCAGCTTCATCTTCGGCAATTCGATGAAATCGCTGTAGCGCCCATAGCCCCGCGCTTCAAGCACGAAGTCACTACGAGCCAGCAGCAGCAGGCGGCTGTTACCCACTCCGCCGGTTAGCGCATGGGTTATCAGCGCCTCATATATCGGATCTTTGAGCGTGTCAGTATAGGGATCTATAACCGCTGCGAACTGGTCGAGCAGCAGCAGGTAACGTTTGTAGCGCAGGCATTGCAGCAGCAGGGTGAGCGCCTCTTCGCGGGTAGCTGGGGCGGGCATATCGGGGCGCAACTGTCGCACCACCGCAAGAGCCACGCGGCCAATATCCCCATCCTGCCCCAGTTGCACCGGCACGATGTAATCGTAGAGCGGGAGTTCGGCGCGAGGGCCATATTTGTAGCAGTAGAGTGAGGCGATCATGTTCTTGCCGCTGCCGGGCGGGCCGAGCAGGGTGACGCAGTGGCTCGCCCTTAGCGCATCGGTCAATGACTTGAACTCTTCGCTAAAACCGTATACCTCGTGACTGGGGTCAAGCACGATAGCCTCCACGCTTTTCGGCACGGCCATATAGAAGCCAGTGCCAAAGACGCTGTTATCGAATCGTACCCCTGAGCGAGTGCCACCCTCGTAATAGCGGTAGAATATCCGTTCCTCGCCTGCTGTAACTGCCCGCAGCCCACCCACCGCTGGCTGGCTGCCGTTCATCTGCGCCTGGCTGCCCACCGGCGCGATTGGTTGATTCGCTTGTTGTGCGCTCATTCATTCCCCCTGCTCCACCTGTTCAGGAAGCTGTTTTCAATGAGACCCATTATAGGGGCTAGACATAACATTGTCAACACTTTGAGCATAGCAAACGTAATTCCCGTTTGGTCTGGAGGCGATGTGTTTTCTAAAGGGTCGGGTGGCTGATTGCCCTGGTGCAATATACTCTATCACCAGAGCGATTAAACATAATAATTAGAGCCGCATTAGAAGCAACCTGATAGCGAAACTTTTACCCTCGAAAGTGCGTTTATTATACAGAAGCACATTGCAACGACGCATCGCCCACCCGCCAGATTGCAGCAATCCACTATCAGCAATCTACAATTTGCAATCAGCAAGGATGGCACGCTCTTTGCTTTTAGAGCTACTGTGAAAGAATATCAGAAAGCAATCTGGCTTTAGCCAGACCCAGCAATACAGGAGAAACAGTAATGAACAACACCAGAATCAACCCGAACCCTCGCCCCGTCACCGTAGCCGATCTTTGCGAGGCTATCTACAGCGGCAGGCTCAACGTCACCGCCACTGACGATTACTATATGGTCAAGATGCGCGACCTGGTTCAGCTTGCACGAATGGCAACTCCACAACGCCTTCCAGCGCGGCGCGAGCAAACCCAACCCCTGGCCCTTGCCAGCTAACTTCCCTTGTCAGCGGCCCACTATCGCAGTCAACACCTGAAACTAGCGTGGGCCTTTCTTAAGCTATCCTCTTACATCTTCCCTTTCCCATCTCTAGGTAAATGCCTCTATCGCACGGGGACGCGGTTGGGGCATTTGCCTTTTTGCCCCCGCTACTTATCCCTGAAGAACGCTATGTAGAATTGGCCCTAAATTGGTGGAAAAGTACCTTTCCCGCGCTGCCATCTTCGGCTATAATAACCCGGTGGAACACTGGTGAATTATTGTTTGCCTTTACACGATTGCAGGCAACAAGACCGCAAGCATAACATCTTAATTCAACATTCAACGTTCATAAATCAACATTACCAAAGGGCATATCGTGATACTTTCTGACCGCGACATTCGCCACGCCATCGAGACGGGCGTAATCAAGATAGAACCGCTGGAGGACGACTGGCAGACCCGCCTCGGCTCCTGCTCGATAGACTTCCGCCTCGGCAACCGTTTCGGCGTATTCAACTATACCGCCTATCCCTACGTGGATGCCCGTGACCGCGCCTCGGCTGAGGCAATGGTGCGCCATATCGAGGTGGATGATGAACATCCCTTCGTGATGCACCCCGGCGAGTTCGTGCTGGCAACTACCCGCGAGTGGCTGGAATTGCCCGACAACCTGCTGGGTCGCATCGAGGGACGCAGCAGCCTCGGTCGCCTCGGCATTATCGTTCACGGCACTGCCAGCATCTTCGACCCCGGCTGGATCGGCAACCCCACCATGGAGCTTGGCAATCTCGGTCGCCTGCCGGTTGCGCTATACCCAGGGATGCGTATATGCGCCTTCACCTTCGAGGAACTGACCTCACCTGTGGATGTGCCATACCACAAGAAGGTTGGCAACAAGTACGCAGGGCAACGCCGTCCCGAAGCCAGCCGTCTCTCGCAAGACAACGAGCTTAAACTGAAGTGATTAGTGATGAATGATGAGTGATGAATGGGCTTGTTGTAGGGGCGCATGGCATACGCCCTCGTGAAGCTAACGCCCATCGCAACTTTCAATCTCGCCTGTTATTCTACCTTCTACCCGCTACAATCATTATGCGCTACTTCAAGGACAAAGACATCGCCGCCGCTCTGCAGCAATCGCCACCGCTGATCGAAGGCGTGACCGACCTGGCGACCCAGTTGCAGCCCAATGGCATAGACCTGACCGTGCATAGCATTGTGCGCGTTACTGGCGCGGCCCGCGTCGGCTTCAGCAGCGACGAGACCAAGCCTGCACCCGCCGAGCCGTTGACATTCGACGAAGATGGCTGGCTGTTCCTGGCCCCCGGCAACTACCGCGCCCGCCTCGCCGAGCGGGTCAATATCCCATTCGATGTGGTTGGCTTCGCCAGAGCGCGTTCCACCATGATACGCAATGGTGTGTCGGTCAATACCGCGATCTGGGATAGCGGCTACAGCGGCTACAGCGAGGTTGGCCTGGTGGTCCACAACGAGGCGGGCATCCACCTGAAGCGCGGCGCACGCATCTTGCAGATGTACTTCTTCCAGCTTGATGACGTTGTGGATAAGGCGTACAACGGGCGGTATCAGGGGGAGAATACTTAGATGGCAACTGACACTCTCTTTGAGCAATACGGCGGCAAGCTGAACGGCGGCCACCCTGCGATTGATGAGGCCACCCACCAGACTGACGCTGGCACTATCTACCTGCAACAGCCGGGCGCGGCGATGCTGGCAAAGCCCAACGTCAACCTGGAGGCAATGCGCCCATTCCTGGCGGGCTTCGACCCGGCTTTGCAGTTTCCTGCCTACCTCGATGACCCCACCCCGCTGCCGGAAGGCGCTGCATTGGTCAAAGCGGCGGCACAACTGTGCTACGCCAGCTTCGGCCCAGGTCGCACCGCCAACGCCAATGCTGCCCGCTACTTCGACAACATCCGTTCCTCCGGTCACGGTTCGGTGCTGGAACACGCGGGTTATAGCTTCCTCTGCTACGGGGTTTCCCGCAGCCTCACCCACGAGCTAATCCGCCATCGCGCCGGTTTCGGTTTCTCACAGATCAGCCAGCGTTACGTCTCCGGCAAGGTGTTGCGCTTTGTGGAGCGGCCCGAATACGTGGAGCAACCCGACCTGCACGCCCGCTTCCTCACCCGCATTGATCACGCTGCCACCGAGTACGCTGCCATCGCCGAGCGCCTGCTAGAATTGCAGGCCGAGGGCGACACGATGCTCACCGCCGAAGCCCGCACCGACCTGCGTAAGAAGGTGCAGCAGTGCGCCCGCAGCGTGCTGCCCAACGAGACCGAAGCGCCGCTGGTTGTCACCGCCAATGCCCGCGCCTGGCGACACTTCATCGAAATGCGGGCGAACCCCCACGCCGAAATCGAAATCAGGATGCTTGCCTTCCGCATCTTCCTCTGCCTGCGCGCAGCCGAGCCTGTCTTGTTCGCCGACTACATCGTGCAGAGTCACCCCGACGGCACGCACTCCGTCAATTCAGAGTACCAGAAAGTCTGACTACCTCCTTCCTCAAAGGGTAATGGGTATCTTCCAGCCGACGGGCGAGGCCATGCGCCTGAAGGTTGGAAGATACCCATTATTCTATGGGATGCCGCCCATATGGCGGCAACACAAAAGCGGCCCGCCATCGCAGACCGCCTTGCTATATCCAGATAACTTAGCGCCCAGCGCTGCTTGTCTAGCGGGCGATGAAGATGACCACGAAGTATTTCATACCGCCCGCGCCAGTTGCTTCGGCTACCCCAACGAAGTTGAACGCGCCGGTCATGATTATGTCGTGGTGGTGCTGGCTTGCCATGAAACCGTCGAACGCTTGCTGTGGCGCGTTGCCGTAGGTGTTGCGGTTGATGATCTCGCCGCTGTTGTTGTAGGCGATGTTGCGCTGGTTCATCATGTCTATGAAGTTGGTGCCTTCGGGCGTAATATGGCTGAAGTAGTTGCGGGTCGCCATATCGTTAGCGCGGTCGCGGGCTAGTTGCTCCACCTGCGTGTCGAGGTTTATCTTACCTAGACCGGCAGCCTGCCGCGCGGCGTTGATGTTATCGAACAACTGCTGCTCACCCTGGGCTAGCTGCACCTGTGGAGCGGCGGGAGCCTGTGCGCTAGGCGCTCCGTGGCTCTGCTGCAGGTAGGCGACCCCCAGTAGGCCGAGTTCGACCGCATAGCCGGTGCTAGCCAGAGCTTCGGGGTGATACTCGAACCGCGCCCGCTCGAAATACTGGGTGAGGATGCCGTTTTCGGTGAACTGTTCGCTGATGGGGTAGCCGAATAGGCTGAGGCCGCCCTTGTCGTTCCAGTAGCGCAGGAACTCGCCGTTTAGCGAGTGGTTGGTCTGGGCGAAGTAGATACCAGCGCTACCTTGCTGACCGGGGGCAAATGGCTGCAGCGGCTTGCTCAACTCGTAGCCGAGCCGACTGAGCAGCACTTCGTAAGGTGTGCCAGCGTTTTCGGGGTGGTACTCGAAGCGTTCGCGCTCGAAATACTGTACCTGATAGCCGTTCTCGTTTACTTGCTCGGTAATGGGGTAGCCGATGATCGGCAGCCCGCCCAGGCGATAGTAGGCATCGAGGAACGCGCCGCTGACCGTATGGCCGGTGGCGGAGAATAGCTGGCTGCTGCTGGCAGGAGCCGCGCTGGCGTGACGACCAGGCAGCGCGGCGAAGAACAGGCCCGCGATGACCATGACGGCAAGCAATTTGATAATGCGGTGCTGGTTAGTGGCGATACTAGAATTGAGCATACCTGGTTTCCTTTCAAGTATCGCCAGGTTTGCTCTGCTCTTTACTGCGGGGGTGGTTACTGTGCTTGCGAACTTGAATGTTGCAGCCTAGCAGCCACTTGTCTGAATGAGCGATAAGGGCAACCTGGCGTTCATAGCTGGCTGGGCCAGCCTTAGAACCATAGTTTTGCGCCCCCGCCTTTCGGTCGGGTTTGCCTTTTTCCGTATCTCTACGGGGTGTTTTGGTAAGGTGTCTTGTTACTAATACGCCCTTATTGTACTTGCTCTACGTTCAGATCACAATAGGAAATTGGTCATGTCAGGGGTACTAATTTAGTAAGGAATTGGTACTATAGCATTCGGCACAAATGTTTGCTTTCTCACGCTTCTGTGACAAACGACATAGCATTGATTATGCAGTTGCGTAAATGCAAGTTTCTTGCGCAGCGGGCGAAAGCAAGCAGCTCCTCGCCCGCGCTAAATCCCTGATTCACCTGATGGCCGTATGTATCGGGTAAGGCGATTAGCCTTGATGTCGCTGATTTTTGATTAGCCAACTTCCAGATTGTGTTGTATAATACGCCACCAAGCCGTGCTACCCGCCGAGCATCAACCCTGCGCCGCGCCAGCCATTCGATGATCATGTAGAACCCACCGGGGATAGCCAACCCCAATGGCCCCAGGAGGAATCACCGCCTTGCTTTCCCACGAAACCCAGGAGCCACAGCCATCCGTTGCCGTTGACAACCCTGCGACGGATGTAACCAGCGCATCGGCTGCCGAATTGCCCACCCCTGCTGGTGAGCAGCTAAACCTTCCCGACAGCAATTCTGCTTCTACGCTGGCGTTTGCTCCAGACGAGACGCTAGCGCACGCCAATGGACATTCCTCCCCTGAAATTGCTACTACCCTGCCAGTTAGAACCAGAACTGCCCACAGCGTAACGTCGAGCATGGCGCTATCGGAGGTGCGTACCCGCTTGCGTCGCCCCGATCTATCGCCTGCGCTGGCCGCTAGCAAGCCGCAGCCCTGGCCGTTCAAGGTGGTCAACTGGTTGATCGCCCATCGCGGCTTCTGGCTGGGGTTGGTTGCCATCGTCTTTGCCTTCCTCGGTCAGCGCATCTACAACACCTTCGGTGGCACTTTTCAGGAAAACTACGGCGATGCGCCTAAATATTACCTGATCGGCTGCTCCTTGATCGTGATCGCCTTCCTGTTTACCTATCGCACCAAAGTTTTCTTTAGGCGCGGCACTTACCGACCCTCCACTGATGGCATTGCCGCCTATGGCGTTACCACCCCTACGACGAACAACTTTATATATGCCTTTAAGGATGTGCTACACAGTTCAGGCGCACGCCGCTTGCTGCGCGTTCCCTGGTGGCGTTTTGCCATGATGGCAGGCGCGGCAGTGGCAGCCTGGGCGGGGGTGCAACGCTGGCGTACCGTACCCGACGGCGCAGCCAACGCCAACGATCTCGGCGCAATCTTGTACTGGGTACTTAGCATCGGGCTGGTGATACTGGCCTGCGTGCGCCAACGCTTCGATGTCTGGCCGCTGAACGCGCTCAACCCCGATGAGTATGCCGATAGCACAGTGGATGAGGATGGCCGCGCCGGTGATGAGGGCTGGGTACTCAGCAATCATCGCCTGGAGATTGCCCTGGTGATCGGTATTATTATCTTTGCCGCTTTCCTGCGCCTCTATAACCTGGGCAGCATCCCCACGGGAATGCACGGCGACGAAGCTGAACCCTCGATGCTTACCCGCCAGATTATACAGGGCAACTTCCAGAATATGCCGCTGCTCGGCGCTGGCCCCTGGTACAATATGCCCGCGCTAATCAGCTATGTTCAGGCTCCCGGCATGATGCTGTTCGGCGACAGCACCGTTTTCGGCGCTCGGTTCATGACCGCAGCTAGCGGGGTACTAACCGTCTTCTTCATGTACCTGCTGCTCCGCCTGCTGTTCAAGGGTAGGGTCGCCCTGATTGGCGCAACCCTACTGGCAGTCTCCGATGTTTCGATCCATTTCAGCCACTATGCAGCAGGCATAGAGGAGATCTCGGCCTGCTGGGTGGCCTGTTTCTATTTTCTATACAAAGGGCTACGCACCAAACGCTACCTCGACTTCGTGTGGAGCGGCCTCGCCGCTGGCCTCAGTCTCTACTTCTACCCATCGTCACGCTTGATCGCGGTGCTGCTGCTGCTGCTGGTCGGCTACATGGCAGTTACCCGCCTCACCTTCGTGCGCGATTACTGGACGCACATCGGCGTTTGCATCTTCGCCATGCTGATCATCTTCGCGCCAATGCTGAGTTTCACCTTGCAGAAGCCGGAGATATTCAACGCTCGGATGCGCGATGTCTACATCACCTATGGCGGCGCGGCGGATCAGACTTTTGGCCGCTGGAGCATCCCGCTGCCAGCGGATCCACCCTTCAGCGGTGATGCCAGCCCCCTCAGTATCCAGACGTTCACCAACATCCTGCACAACTGGAACCAGGGTTGGAGCAACGTAATCTGGCACCAGACCCGCGCCTCTTTCCTGGCGATCAACGTTCTTGGCGACCGTTATAACTTCTACGAAACCGGCCAGGGGTTGCTCAACACCCCTATGGCGATACTTACCATCCTGGGCATGGCCTACTTCCTATGGCGTTGGCGCGACCCTCGCTATATGCTGTTCAACATCTGGTTCTGGCCGGGGATGTTTATCGCAGTGGCAATGACCATCAACTCGCCCGATGTGCTACGCATGGCAGGTTTGCCACCTGCCTGGGTAGTATTCCCCGCCGTGTTGCTCAACAAGCTGGCATACGAGGCGGAGAAGACTGGCTGGTTCATCCGCCCTGAGCTACGCGAGTGGATGAAGCGGCGGCGTTACTCGCTGCGCCAGTTGCTCGCTTTTGGCCCCGCTGCCGCCCCCGCCCTGGTAAGTGCGAACGCTATGCCGGTCAGCAGCATTGATAATATGCTTCGCGCCGAGATGGGCAACGTGGCTGGCTATCGCCCCCCCGTTGTATACTCAAGTAGCAGCGTCACCCGCCTGCCTGTGCGGGCAATACGTCCGCCGCGCAGCGGCCCTGCCTACCTGAACATTCTGCTCGTATTCGTGGTCATGTTTCTCGGCTTCCAAACCATTAGCGCCTACTTCAACACCTACGCCCAGGGCTACCACTGGGTCGGTATTACCACCCCGGCCCGTTATATGCAACAACTAGGCCCTGATTACTATATCAACTATATGGGGATGCACCAGTATTACTTCGGCCACGGCGATATTCGTTACCTGGACCCCAACGTGCAGGGCAACGACTTCTGGAACCCGCCCGATCTGCTGCCTATCCACGACGATCATGGCAAGCAGTCCGCCTTCTTCATCTTCCCCAATCATACCGCTTTCCTGCCCATCATCAAGCAATTTTACCCCAACGGCAAGAGTTACGACATCAGCTACCCACCGAGCGGTGGCCTGGCATTTACCAACTATGTTGTGCCACTCAGCCAGGTACGGGCCAGCGAAGCTCTGACCGCCACATATTATGCCAGCATGAATCTGAATAGCGATAACCCCGGCCCTGCCATTGCCAGCAGCCCGGCGATGAGCCTGACCAATGCGCCACGCCACACTCCTGCTGCGGTTAGCTATCCCGCCAGCGTGCGTTGGGATGGTAGCCTCTACACCCCCAGCTATGGCGCTTACAGCCTGGAACTGAACAGCGCCGACGCGCAGGGCAAGCCCGCGCCGGTTGCGCTCTACCTTGACGGGCAAAAGTGGCTCACGCTGGACGGCAGCGCTGCCCTGAGTACAATCAAACTGGTCTTCGCTCAGGGCTGGCACCACATCAGCTTGCGGGCGGCCTTGCCTAACGCCAGCCAGCGGGTTAGCCTGCTCTGGTACGGCCCTGCATCAAAGTCAAGCGACATCCCCTCCAGCGACTTCTACAATGGCCCTCTTTCCGACCAGCAATACGGGCTGACTGGCGAATACTCGCCAACGGGACGGGCAATTACGCAGCGGCGGGTTGATCCCTTCATTGGCTTTACCAACCTCGCTGATCTATATAAGGTCAACTCCCCCTTTGATATTATCTGGCGCGGTAGCCTGATCGTCCCCGCTCAAGATACCTATATTTTCAGCATCAGTTGCGTCGGCCCTGTCACTTTGAAGATTGACGACCGCACCGTGCTGGCGGGCGGGCCGAGTAGCGGCGGCGAACAGTCGGTCAGCGGTGGGGGTATCCCGCTATCGTCCGGGCCGCACAAGATCGAGCTATCCTATCACTGGCAGCAGGATTTCGGCTCAGTCAAGCTATACTGGGCCTCCACCATGGGCAGCATCAGTAACCAGCTAATCCCCCCTACCGCGCTGCGGCCTGCACCCAGCATCTGGAACCCCAAGGATCTGCCGGATCATGGCGCTAACATAACACCCAGCAACCTTGCCGCCAATGCCCTACGGATTAGCCCTGCCCTGATCATCCCAACCTCTGGCCCTGCTCCATTCCTTCACCCCCAGGGCATTGGGGTTGACCCCCAGGGCAACATCTTCGTGGGCGATGACCAGCCGCCGCACGTCTACAAGTTCGATAAAACTGGCAAGCAGGTGGCCGACTGGCCGGTGTTGCCCGACAGCCCTGTGGGTAAGGCCCGCATGATTGATCTGGCGGTAGACAACAAGGGGCAGGTCTATGTACTCGACCCAGTGAGCAAGAATCTGGAGGTTTACGACAACAACGGCAAACTAATCGGCCACCGCAACGCCAACAACAAGTTTGCCGCCTACGGTCCTAACGGACTGATGACCGATAATGTGGGCAACATCTACCTCGTCAACACTGGCGGCAATGCCATCTATGAGATTAGCCCGCTGGACAAGCTGGTGCATGAATATGGCGGTGGCGCTGACTTCCCCGACATTGGTGGCAAAATCAACCCCCAGCGTGCCTACCAGCCGATTGATGCCACCCGCACCGATGATGGCAGCATCTACACCGTAGACCTGAACCAGCGCATCATCAAGTACAGCGCCGATGGCAAGTACGTGAAGGAATGGAGGATACCTAGCATTGGCGGCGGTGAAGCCAGCATGCACATGGCAAGCTACAAAAACTTCGTCTACCTCAGTGACAATGCCGCCAACGGTGTCTACATTCTCGACACCACCGGCGACGGCGCTATCAGCCTGTTGGGCGGCCCTGGTAGCGACCCCGGCCTCTTCCACAACCCCTCCGGCCTGGCTACCGACGCGGCGGGCCATCTATATGTGGCCGACCGCAACAACTCGCGGGTGCAGATTTTCAACCTGCCCCAGCCGTTAGCGAGGAAGCAATGAAGCAGCGCCTCCAGTTCATAGACGGGCTACGCGGGCTGGCGGTGCTGCTTACTGTCCTCTGCCATACCTGGCTTTACGGCGGGATGTACCAGGCGGGCGCAAATCTCGGCGGCCTCAGCCTGAGCTACTGGTTTGCCACCTTCGCGCTGGGGGTCAACCTGTTCATGGTTATCTCCGGCTTCTGCCTAACCCTACCGCTAGTGCAACCCGATGGCTGGGCGGAGCTTAATGCTGGCGATTTCTTTCGCCGCCGCATTGTCCGCATCGTGCCGCCTTATTACGCGGCGATTGCCACGTTCGTGCTGCTCGATTTGCTAATGCCCGCTTTCTACCGCCAGTTCGCTCCCACCCACAGCACCAGCTTCTACCCCCCTGTTCCCCTATCGGTTGGCGGCCATCTGCTATTCAGCTATAACCTCATCTCCACCTTCGTGCCGAACACTCCCTCCATTGACGGTTCGTTCTGGTCAATCGAACTAGAAGCCCAGTTCTATCTGCTGATGCCGTTGCTCATCCTTATCGCCCGCCGTTTTGGAACGCTGAAGATGGTGGGCGGCGTATTGGCCCTTACCCTGCTTTGGCGTACCGCTATGTGGTATCTGGTCGCCCCCACTGCCAGTGGCCCAGTGGTCAATTTCATCTTCACCTTCGCGCCTGCCCGCCTGTTCGAGTTTGCGTTGGGTATCCTCGCTGCGGTTATCTTTGGCCGCTACCGCCAGCGTATTCCCTCGCTGCTCACCTTCGGCCTTGCTATTATCACTCTCTGGCTTGGTGTATACTATTTCTACGTCAAGCAGGGGCATTACTATCCGCTGACCGATGTTACCGTGGGGTTGGGTTTCTTCTTCCTGCTACTGGCCGCCAGCGTGCCGGGCATAGCCCAACGGCTGTTCACCTGGCGACCGCTGGCCGGGGTGGGGCTGATCAGCTATAGTGTCTATCTCATCCACGAGCCGCTGGTTAAGGAGTTGTATACATGGTTCCCGTCGCGGCAGGGTTGGGCTGCTTTTATTACCTATTCAGTTGGCTTCACTCTGCTGATGGTGGGCGCGGGCTACCTCTTCTATCGGCTGGTGGAGCGGCCCGCCATTCAGTGGGGCAGGAAATTGACTCGTCCTCTGTCCGCGCCTATAATCGCGGCAGAGATAGTCGAGGCACACGCCGCACCATAGCGTTACGGTGGAAGCTATTGGCTACTTACAGGGCGAACAGCAGTTCACCCCTACAGATCAACCAGTTACTCAGGATAGGGGGATGATGATGCGTAAAATTGCACTCACACTGTTTGTGTTGCTGCTCACTTTAATCACTCCGGCGCTGATGTTCACGCCTGCGGCGGGTGATAGCCGCTCGTTCCCCGAAACCGGCCATACAGTGGCGGGACGGTTCCTGGCCTACTGGCAGGCTAATGGCGGCCTCGCGCAGCAGGGCTACCCCATCAGTGAGCAGCTGCAAGAGGTCAGCGATCTGGATGGTAAAACCTACACGGTGCAATACTTCGAGCGGGCCGAGTTCGAGTTGCATCCTGAGAATCAGCCGCCCTACGATGTGTTGCTCTCCCAGCTAGGCAGCTTTCGGCTGAAGCAGAAGTATGCGGGCCAGACGCTTGCGGTGGGCAAGGCGGGCAACCCCGGTCAATACTTCGCGCAGACCAGCCACAGCGTAGATGGTCGCTTCCTGCAATACTGGCAGGCCAATGGTGGACTGGCGCAGCAGGGCTACCCCATCAGCGAACGGATGCGTGAAGTCTCCGATCTGGATGGCAAAACCTACACGGTGCAATATTTCGAGCGGGCGGTGTTCGAGTTGCACCCGGAGAACAAAGCCCCCTACGATGTGTTGCTCTCCCAGCTTGGCGCTTTCCGCTACAAGCAGAAGTACGAGTCACCCATCACCCCCACGCCCCTTTTGGTGACCCCGCTGCCGACCACAGTTAGCGGCACGCCTACCCCATCCGGCACAGGCGCGACCCCCACCGTCGCCAGCGATCCCAGCCTGATACCGACCATTCAGATTGACCAGCCGCAACTGAAACGCGGCTCCTACCAGACTGTTACCATCACCACCAAACCGGGCGCGAACGTGACGGTAGTCTGCACCTACCCCAGTGGCGACAAGAAGAGCAACGGCTGCTCCAAGCAATTCAAGACCGGCCCGAAGGTAGCTGATAGCAAGGGCCAGTTGGTAGTGCGCTGGAAGGTTGGCTCCTCCACCAAGCCCGGCCACGTTACGGTTGATGTAAAGGTCGAGCTAAACGGGGCGCAGGGGGAGGGGCAGGCAGGGTTCGAGATAGTATAAAAGGAGGGACGCTGGCTAGCCAGCGTCCCTCCCATTCAACCTTCAACCTTCAACCTTCAACTTAGCGCAAGTAGTCGAGAACCCCGCCCGCCATCAGCGCGAGACCGATAGGCAGGCAACCCTCGTCCACGTTGAAGTGGGCGTTGTGGTGGGGCGCGTCAAAGCCCTTCTTCACATTCTTGCCGCCGATGAACAGGTAGCAGCCCGGCGCTTCCTTGAGGAACAGGGCCATATCATCGCCGCCCAGTGTCTGGTTGGGATAGACGACGTGATCCGCGCCGATGGTCTGCGCTGCGATACCCTTCATCCACTCGGTCACTTCGGGGTCATTGTCTACCGGGATCATGGTGATCTCGTTGGTAAGCTGCACGTCGGCATCCGCTCCCATCGCCTTCGCCACCCCTTTAGCTACCTCTTTGACCCGCTTGATGATCAGCTTGTGAACATCCTCACTGAAGAAGCGCAGGGTGCCAGTCATCTTGCACTCGTCGGGGATGATGTTGAAGGCGGTGCCAGCTTCGATCTTGCCCACTGTGACGATAGCGGTGTCCACCGGATCAACATTGCGGGCAACAATGCTCTGCAAGGCAGTTACAATGTGCGCGGCAGTTACGATTGGGTCAACCGTCTGGTCAGGGTGTGCGCCGTGGCCGCCCCTCCCCTTGACGGTGATGACGAACTCCTCCACCCCAGCCATTACCGGGCCGGAGCGAATACCCACCTGGCCGACTGGCAGATCGCCCCACACATGGAAGCCTATCACCCGATCAACGGTGGGCTTGGTCATCACCCCCTCCTTGATCATCGGAGCGGCCCCGCCACTGCGCTCTTCGGCGGGCTGGAAACAGAACTTGGCCGTGCCGCGCAATTCGTCACGGTGCTGGTTGACCAGCTTGGCGGTCGCCAGCGCCACAGTAATGTGCGTATCGTGGCCGCAGGCGTGCATTGCGCCCTGGTTGACGCTGCGATAAGGTACGTCGTTGGCCTCGGTGATGGGCAGTCCATCAATATCGGCACGTACCATAATCGTATTGCCATCGCCTGCCCCCCCCTTGATGGTAGCTAGCACGCCAGTGCCGCCGATGCCCTCCTGCACTTCGACCCCTGGGCCTAGCCCATGCAGGTAAGCGGCGATCATCTTGGCGGTCTGGGTCTCTTGCTGCGACAGTTCTGGGTGCATATGAAACTGGCGGCGCAACTCGATTAGCTCCTCGTTCATCGCTTCGGCCTCGTGCATCACATTGCCTAGTGAGCCACCGACAAATGTTGCCATTTCGGTCCCGCTGCCATCGCTGCTGCCGTTGTGGTGTCCGCCCTTGTCCTTGCTTTTCTTTGCCATCTTTCTACCTCTCTGTTTATGTTCCCCTCCCATAGGGAGGGGTAGTTGTGTCCGGCTTATACTCTACTCCCCCACCATGCCTCCCTAACTGGGGGAGGGGTTGTCCCATCAGAAGTTGATATGGACCTCTGGGTACTGCTTCAGCTTGTCGCGCACCAGACCCATAATTTCATCGAGGCGGGCCTGGGTTTTGGCCTCGAAGCGGGTGGTCAGGCTCGGCTCGGTATTGCTGGCCCTTACCAGCGCCCAGCCATCGGGCCAGACGATGCGCACCCCGTCAATGTCTATCGTCTTGTACTTGCTGCTGAAGTAAGCCTGCAACTCCTTGACGATGGCGAACTTGCGCGTATCCTCGCAGTCCATCCGCCCTTCGGGGGTGTGGAAGTATTGCGGCACGTCGGCCATCAGTTGGCGCACGCCCGGCTGGTGCTGGCTGAGGAACTCCAACATTCGCGCCCCGGCGTAGATGCCATCGTCGAAGCTGATTAGAGGGTCATCGAAGAAAATATGACCGCTGTACTCGCCCGCCAGCGGTGCGCCGGTCTCCGCCCGCTTGGCGAAGATGTTGGGGTAGCCAGTCTTCCACATAATGCCGGTGCCGCCGTGTTTAGCTATGTCCTCGATTAGAGCCATGCCGCACTTCACATCATATATAATCGGCGCAGGGCCTTTCTCCAGCACCAGCCGTGCCAGCAATATGAGATACTCGTCGGCCCACAGGATCTCGCCAGTGTTGTCCACCATGCCCAGGCGGTCGCCGTCGCCATCGAGGGCGATACCCAGTTCGTTGTGCGTCTCCTTGATGCGTGCCTGTAGGTCACGCATATTCTCTTCTTTAATTGGGTTCGGCACGTGGTTGGGGAAGGTGCCATCCGGCTCGATGAACATCCCATCCACCTTCGCGCCCATGCGGGTATATAGCGTTACCGCCGTTTCGCCGCACGCGCCGTTGCCGCTGTCTACCGTGATGTTCATGGGGCGGGCCATTTTCACTGTGTCGGCAATGTAATTGATATAGGCAGTCAGGGTATCCTGCTGGCTGATGCCGCCATTGCCCTGCTTGAAGTCACCCGCCGCAATGATGCTGTATAGCTCCTGCACCTCGGCTGAGGATAGCGGCGCGTTGATCAGCTGGCCACCCGCTCCGGCAATCATCTTGCGGCTCTTCAGCCCGTTGAACTCCGGCGGATTGTGGCTGGCGGTCACTACCATGCCACCATCAACCTTGAGGTAGCCAACCGAAAAGTAGAGCGTGGGGGTGGGTACGATGCCAACATCCACCACATCCAGCCCGGTGCTGGCGATGCCCTTGATCAGCGCGGCGGCGAATGGCGCGGAACTGATACGCACATCGCGGCCCACCGCCACTTTGGTTGGCGCAGGGCGGCCATCGCGCTCGGCAATCCGCGCCAGCAGGGTGCCGTAGGATTTGCCGATTAGCTCCAATGTCTCATCGGTCAAATCCTGACCTACAACCCCGCGAATGTCGTACTCGCGGAAAATCTCCTTGTTTACCTTTGCCATTATTGCTCCTCCCCTTGTTTGTGATGATCGCATTGACAGTATAGCCCTGCATCGCGCTTGCTGTCAAATGGGTTACAGGCCACCCAGCCAATTATCAATGTAACCCGCGACCTCCTCCCAGCCCGGCTCGGCCATGATCCAGTGGCTGCGACCCGCGAACTCCTTGAAGTCTGTGCGGGAGAGAGAGCCTTTGTACTTGCCATAGTTGGAGCGATTAGCGCTGGCGGGTACGATATGATCGCTGCCACCAGCGGTGATCAGCAGCGGCGCACGCCTACCGTTCTTGAAGTTCACTCTAGCCGGGCTGCTGGGGCGGAGCGGGGCGAAGGCAGCCTGGAAGAAGATGCGGCCCGTCTCTGGCACTACCTGGCGCTGGTAAACGGCGCGTTGCTCTGCTGGTGGTAGGGTGTTGACGAAGGCGTATCGAAAGGTCTTGAGCGACATCCGCACGATGTGTCGCCAGCCCATCCAGGTCAGCAGCGCCGGCCCATTGGCTCTGATTGCGGACGGGGTAAAGGCTAGCACCCCACGCGGCGGCGCGGGATCGATCGCCACACCTGCCGCGCCCAACCCCCGATCGAGCAAAATCTGCACGAACATCCCGCCGAACGAGTGGCCGATCAGGATAGGCGGTTCGCTCATCGCTTTGATGATGGTGGCGTAGTGGTCAACGATCTCGGCGATGCCCAGATGCGCCAGCCTGGGGGCGGGGTTGCTGCGTAGCTCCGCGATGGGCTGGTCGCGGTAGGGCCAGGGTGGAGCGCTGCAAGCGTAACCCTTAGCCGCAAAGTAGCCGTCAAACTGCTCCCAGCACAGCGGGGTAACGAACGCGCCGTGGATGAAGACGATTGATTTAGCCATGTTTTGCTCCTTTAGTTCAGTGCTAACATTATACCGCAACCTGCGCCCTTGTGTCTGCGTCACCTGATCTCCGAAATTGCCCAAAAAATGTATAAAAATCCCCTTGTGTTTTTCGTAAAATGGTGTTATAATATAAGCGGTTACTTATGTTATCGCAAACGAAAGGGGTACACGGTGATGGATACGACGAAAGTTGAACTGCAGGAGGTTGAGGAGGGCAGCTACGCGATAACCGCGCTGTCAATCGTGGGTCTGGGGTTTATCCTAGCTGGATGGGAGCTATCCCACTTCATTGTCCAGCGATTTTTCTCCACATATAACGGTGGCGATAACATCGTTCTGCCCAACACAAGCCTTCCCAGCGCTCTATACTGGGTCGGAGCGATAATCAGCGCTCTTTGCCTACTCTTGAGCAAGAAGGCAAGTCATGTCTGGCTGACAAGGGTACTTAGTGGGCTGGGGGTAGTGATAGTCGTGGCGCTGATGGCCTTCCCGCTCATGGTTCTTTTCCTGTTCAGTAGTTTGGGTTCGGCTGGAAACTCGTGGTGAAACAGGGGTGTATCAAGAAAGGAAAGCAGCAATGAGCCGTCTTCACCATCTAATCCCGCTGGCAAGCTTGCCAGCACACTAAACTGCCCACGCCGCTGCGGGTTCTGCTCGTCGTGGCATTGATGTTCGCCCTGCTTGTCGGTCTGGCCGCGAGGGCGGTGGTTGCCGTTGCGGTACTCATCTTTGGCAGCCGGTAGGCGGTTTAGCCAACGGACGTGGGTAGCGGACAAGCGGATAAGCGAACGAGGTGCGTAGGGGCGCATGGCATACGCCCAGTTGCCGCACATCAACGCTCATCGCAAGGCGCGAAGTTGCGGTAGGGGCGGCTTGCTCGGCTCCGCATAGGCCCAATGCTGCTCTGTGGGCGCTTAAAGATGGCCGACGCGAGAGGCTGAGTATGCTGCTGATTAGCGTCAGCCTGGCTTCAACCGGCCAAATGCTATTCGCTCCTGTACCAGCAGCGACCCGTTTATTCGGTTCACAATCTTAACGTAAATATAAGGAGGAACACACCATGTCTAACCAGGATAACCAGCTTAGTTTTACGTCGGCAAATGTTGACCAATGGCTTGCCGAAGGGCTTGTCACAGGTGAGCAGGCTGCACACATTAGGGAACGCATTTCAGTCCCTGAGTCAACCACACTGCCTGCCTCTGCCAGGCTGGTAACGAAGCCACTTGATGTCATAACCATTGCCTACTACTTCGGTGGTTTCTTGACGCTGTTCGCTTTCACCTACTTCATTGTAATGAACTGGGCAAGCTTCGGTGAAATCGGTCAGTTTCTGATCTCCATATTTAGCGTTGTAGCAATAGCAGGCGCTGGCCTGTTGCTGCGGCGAACTGGTCTTGTACTGGGTGGTAATATGCTCATCTTCGTAGCGACTGGCATCGTGTCCTGGGCAGCCTACAATTTCGCCCGCATGGTAGGCATATGGCCGCCCGCTCCGAGTGCCTTCGGCAGTTATGCCGCATATGAAGCCTATCAATTGATGCTCAGGCCACTCTGGGTTGGGCTTGAAGTCATCAGCGTAGTAGTTGCCGTAGCAGCGATCTGGCTAACCCGCTTCCCACCCATAGCCTTTGTGATAGTTTTCTGGAGCTGGTATCTTGCGCTGGACGTTACTCGCTTGTTCGCGCAAAGCACGCTAGCTGGCTATGGCAATTTGGAGCAGGCTGTCACTATCATCTATGGCGTGGGCTTGCTTGCTGTCGGCGTTTTCCTACAGCGAAGGACCAGCCAGGATTATTGCGATTGGTTCTATGTGGTGGGCCACCTAGCTATATTCATCAACGCTACTATGCTCATCCTTAATACGGATGTAGTAGTGGGGCTGATATTCCTGCCACTGTATTTCGTTTTCCTGGTCGCCAGCGTGTGGCTGCAGCAGCGCATCTTCCTCGTCTTCGGCGCAGTCAGCTTCCACTTCTACATCCTTTATCTTGTGTATAAGACCTTTTACAGTTCGGCCAACTTTGCGCTCATTCTAGCCCTCGTGGGAGTGATGATCATTCTATCTACCGCATTCTACCAACGCTACGTTCACCCCTGGCTCAAAACACATCTGAACCAATACGGAATGCTAGCTTAGAGCTACTTCGGCAGGGCGGGTGCCACCCGCCCCTACCTCACTCATTCTTGCTGTCTTTATACGTTGCGATGATTTGAGGAAAGGAGCTTACAATGAACGATGACCAACAGGCACCCGAAGGCGTGGAGATTGCCGACTACATTGGCGAGGCTGGTTCGCCACACCCGGCACGCCGCAGCGCCAGCGGTGGCAAGGCCGCGGATGTCTCATCACCGCAACGAGGCAGCCGGGCGATAACCGTTTGGGCGGTGGTGGGCCTTCTCTGCCAAATAGTTGCCCCGGTTTTGTTCTTCAATACGACTGCACTGAGTTTCTTTTATTCTCTAGGTGGCACCTATGACCGTTTCCCTTTTCTTTACGAACTTGCCTACTACCTTCCGGTTGCTTTGGAAGCTGCGGGTATCATAACGAGTATCACAACCCTTTTGCTGCGCCGCCGCGCCAGTGACCCTGATCTGATAGGTACGCTCAGTCTATTGATCCTTGTCACCAGCGGGATTGTGATACTAGGCACTGCTGCGGTTTTTTATGCCTTTATTGTTTCTATGAATGGATATATGTAAGGAATAGGATCAGCAATGATCACGAAACGTACAATCACCTACACCACCGTCGCAGGTCGCTCGCTCAAGCTGGACATCTACCCAGCAGCCCCGGCTAACCGGCCCGCGCCCGCGATTGTATACATACATGGCGGCGGCTGGATGTACGGCGACAAACGCTGGCTGGTGACGCTCGGTTTCAGCGCGGCAGTGAACGCCTTGAAGGCAAAGGGCTACGCCTTCGTCGCGGTCAACTATCGGCTTGCGCCAATGCACCGCTGGCCCGCGCAAATTGTGGATGTTAAGTGCGCCATTCGTCATCTGCGGGCCAACGCTGCTGCCTACAATCTCGACCCGCAGCGCATCGGCGTTTGGGGCGATAGTTCGGGCGGCCATCTGGCCGCGATGGTGGGTCTGATGGACGTGCAAGCCGGATTCGATGTGGGCGACTACCCTGAGCAGTCCAGCGCGGTGCAGGTGGTGGTAGATATGTTTGGCCCCACCGACCTCGGCTATCCCTGCGCCAACCCCGCCTTGCGCTGGTATCTGCGCCTGCTGCTCGGTCGCTTCGATGCAGCAGCGGTACGTCAGGCCAGCCCGCTGCATTACGTCACGCCTGCCGCGCCGCCCTTTCTGATCATACATGGCGAACGCGACATGATGGTGCCGCCGCAGCAATCCCAGGCGTTGCACGAAAGGCTGCTGGCAGCGGGTGTACCCTCGCGCTTGGTGAGGGTGCGGCACGCCAACCATGCGTT
>JBBRMT010000008.1:0-41431 GCA_038230695.1 Chloroflexia bacterium | reverse complement strand
TGTGCCAGTAGCACTAGAGGTGGGACTGCGTTTCGCCATCCGTGAGGGTGGGCGCACCGTAGGTGCGGGCGCTGTCACCAAGATCATGGAGTAATAAGGCTGTTGTCGGGCTGTCCGCATTAGAACAGCGAGAAAGGAACGACGAACATGGCAAAGAAAGCAGACCGCTTGCTGGTCAAGATGCGTAGCACCGAGAGCGGCCATATGTATTACACGCAGAAGAACAAGCGCAACGACCCGCAACGGTTGGAACTAAAGAAGTTCGACCCGCTGCTACGTCGCCACGTTACCTACCGCGAAACCAAGTAGCTGCCAATAAACGATGCGCCCTGCCATATATGGCAGGGCGCATTTGTCGTATCTCGTAGGGGCCGGTGGTGGCCCGCCCTGGTGCAATTTACACCCTCAGCGCACGAACTGGTCAAGGGTTAGCCGCCCGACCCGCCCGCGCTAACCAACTTCTGCACTGCAGCGTCGTATGATTTAACCGAGCTATCGTACTGGTTTAGCGCATCGCGTAGCTGGGGTGTGTAGATTTTAGTCAGGTCAATTTGATCGCGCTCGGTTTGCGCCTTGTTCAACTCGTTGCGGGCCGCGTCAAGCTGGCTAGCGCCCGCGACGATGACGCTCTTGAGCGCCGACCCTTTGGCCGCCTCGGTCGCCATGTTCTTGCCGCCCTCGCTCATCAGGGTGGCTGCTGCCGTAAGTGATGTCGCCATGGTCAGCATATGAGGCATGGCTGCCAGGTCGGGGCCGTAAGTCGGCACCCAGCCAAGATAGGGCAGCACTGGCGTAACGTAGCGCAGTTCATTCTTGGCCGCCTCAAACTCCACATTGGCCTGCTTGAAGTTTGCGGCGGCGGCATCGAAGTCCGACAACTGCAAGCTGGTGGGGTCATTTAGCTTGTTGGTAATGGTCACGGTTTCCGAGTCGCTAAGGTTGTAGCCCGCTTGCAGGTGGGGATATGCCCGTTGAAAGCTAAGGTAGGCGTAGTAACCGTAGCCCGCTGCGCCCAACAGCAAGATGAAGAGCAGCCCGATCCAGAAGCCGCAGCCCAGGGCGCATCCCCGCCGTGGCTTTGGTTCGGGTGCGCCATAGTAGCCATAACTCATTTCGCCCTCCCGGCTATTATATAATCATTGTAGAGCTTCGCCTGCTCCGCCTCGCGGGTTGCTTCGAGGTTTGCTATCCTGGGTTGGCGGGCGATGCCCTGGTTCCAAAGGTCCGTATTATTATGGTCAATGCCCTGGCGTAGGTCGCTTACATAAGCGCGATATTCCTGCCAGTATTGCAGGGTGGCATTGTGGTAAGCGGTGGCGGGTGATGGGGGCTTCAGCGCCTGCAACGCAGCCACGTTCTTGTCAATCGCCGTCACTAGCTGGTCAGAGATAGGCACGATGATGTCCTTGTGCTGCTGGTACGTGTCGAAGGTGTCGTAAGCGGTGGTTTTAGCAATGTAATCATTATAGGCGCTGTCAATCTGGCCGCTCAAGGCGACGCTGGCTTGCCAGTATTGCACCACTGCGGCATATTCGGCAATCTGCGGTGAAAGGGTAGGCGTAGCAGGTGGTGGCAAGGTAGCAGTGGCACGCAGAGGCTGGCGGGCGGTCGCGGATGGCGCGGGTAGGGCGGTTGACCCGCCAGGCGCAGCAGCGCCGCTTGCGCCTGGCCGGGTCAGCACTACCTGGCGGGTGGTATCCGCCGAGTCGCAACCGAGCAGCAGCAGGGTAATGCCGAGCAGCAGTAGGAAGCGTGGAGCGGGCAGCAAACCCTTAAAAAGTGGCTGGGGAGCGGTTGCTTTATTCGTAGGGGCGAACAACGGTTCACCCCTTCCCCACGATTTCCCAGTGTTCATCGTAACCTTCCCCAACCAGCAAAACTGTTCAAGATAAGATAACGCGCAGCGCAAGAGGTTGTGACTGTTATCTAGCGCATAGGATGCAGTTGTAACCTTTATGCCCTCGCTAGCGTATCTAAAGTAATTGCCGCTGCATTGGGGTTATGGTACAATAAGCCTGCCCCATTCGTCAAGCGCGGGGCAGATTAGGGTACACGTCACATTCTGGCGAACCAAGCGTCCGTAGGGGCGAACCGTTGTTCGTCCTGATCGGTCATACAAGAACGTGACACACCCCCAGCAGATTAGCGTTATCGGCGGGCGCGGATGAGTTAGCGCCTTGACAAACCCTGACAAGGAGGAGACAGAACGATGCCTTCGATTCTAAGCCGTATTGGCACCCTGCTAAGCGCCAACGTCAACGCAATGATTGACAACGCCGAGGATCCGCAGCAGATGGTAGCGCAATATATCAACCAGCTAACCGACCAGCTACAGGAAGCGCGGGCGGCGACCGCCCAGGCGATGGCCGTAGAGCAGAACCTGCAAGGGCAATATCAAACTTACGCTAACCAGGTGAGCGACTGGCAGGATCGGGCCGCGCTGGCGGTGCAGAACAACAATGACCAGCTTGCCACTCAGGCGCTGACCCAGAAGGCCAACGCCCAGAAGCTGGCCGATACCTACAAGGCGCAATATAACGCGCAGGATCAGCAGGTGCAGGCATTGCGCGACGCGCTGGCTCAACTGGAAGCCAAGATTAACGAGGCACAGTCGAAGCAGCAAATTATCCAGGCCAAACTGTCGCAAGCTCAGAGCCAGCAGGCGATCAACCAGGCCAACCAGAGCCTGCAAAGCACCACCGGCGATGATACCTTCTCGCGCATGGAGCAGAAGGCGAACACCGACCTCTACACCGCCCAGGCGCAGGGCCAGTTGTTGCAACACGCCGACCTCAACCAGCAGTTCTCCGACCTGGAAACCCAGGGCCAGGTGCAGAGTGACCTCGCCGCGCTGAAGGCACAATACGGCAAGAGCTAACCAGAGATCAATCGGGGTTTAGCAGAAGCGAACAACAGTTCGCTCCTGCTCCCTGATAGTGGATAAGGCAAGAGTTAAATCATGAGAACCAGGAATGCGCTCATCTTCGTCCTGTTCATCCTCATCGCAATGGGGGTGGTACTTTGGCAGGTGCTGGGTAATGGCAAGCCGGGTGGCATCGTTGGTTCGCCCAGCCAGACCATTACAATCAGCATGGCCTATACTAGCGATGAGGAGGACTGGCTGAAGGCAGTTACGCCTGCGTTCAACAGCAGCAACCCCAAGCTACCCTCCGGCAACACGGTCAATGTGGTGCTTCAGCCCTACGAGGATAACGCCGCGCTGACCGCGATTGCCAACGGCAGCATTACGCCCACCATCTGGTCGCCCGCCAGCACGTTGTGGATCAACCAGCTAAACAGCAAGTGGCAGGCGCAGGGCAACAACGCCGACCTGATCCTGCGTAGCGGCCAGTACGCCGCTGCGCCCCTCGTCCTCAGCCCGATCGTGTTTGTAATGTGGCAGGAACGAGCCGATCCCTTCGTCGAGAAGTACGGCAGCGTAGACTGGAATACCGTGCAGCAGGCGGTGACTACGCCAAACGGCTGGTCTGCCATCTGCCCCCAGGTGAAGAAGGCCACCTGCGACCCCAACTGGGGGCCGATCAAGTACGGGCAGACTGACCCACACGCTTCCAACTCCGGCCTGGCTGCGCTCACCCTCGCTAGCTACAGCTACTTCAGCAAGCCAAACCAGCCCAAGCTCTCCGACCTGAGCAGCGACCAACTGAAGGATGGCGGCTACAACACCTGGCTGGGCGGGCTTGAGAACGGGGTCTACGACTTCGGCACCGATAGCAAGCAGCAGATGACCGACATGATCATTCGCGGCCCCGCGCAATACGATGTGGTCGCCATCTACGAGAGCCTGGCCGCCACGCAGATGAAGAACGCGCAGGGCCGCTACGGCAACCTCAAAGTCTTCTACCCCTCGGTCAATATCTACAGTGACCACCCCTTCGGTATCCTGTTGCAAGGCAGCACCGCCGAGCAGAAGGATGCCGCGCTGCTATACGAGCAGTATCTGCTCAACGCCACTTCGCAGCAGCAGGCGCTCACCTTCGGCTTCCGCCCCGCCAACCCCGATGTGGCGGTGGTGAACAGTGACCCCAACAACCCTTTCAACAAATATAAGGACAATGGCCTGCAGGCCCGCATCGCCCGCACCGCTATCGCCACCGCACCCACTGGCGACATTATCAACCAATTGCTCAGTGTGTTTGCTAGTCAGGTACATCGGTGAAGGCAGAGGAGACCAGTTAATGCAAGACCTCGACCAGCAAGAGAAGGCACGGCGCAGCCGCGAGTTTCGGGTGATGCTCACTAGCGCATTGCTCAGGCCGACAGGCGGGCTGATCCTTGCCGTCACCGTGCTGATCGCCGCCTTCGTCAACGTCTGGTTCATCCCTGTGGGGCTGGCCTTCTACGCCCTCACCGTCTATGTCAGTGTTAGCGACCCCAACTTCAGCCGTCAGGCAGTCAACGATGCGCTCTACCCCGAAAAAGAGATGGATATAGGACGGCTGCGGGGCAACTTTCGGGCGATTATGCAGCAGGCGCTCGACCAGAAGTCCCGTATCAAGCAGGCAGTGGGCAGCACCGGCAGCGATACCATTCGCTCCAGCCTGACCCAGGCGACCAGTGGGGTAGACGACCTCACCGACATGGTATACCAGATCTGCTATAAGGCCCAGGCGTTGGAGCAGCATCTCAGCACGGTTAATCTCGGTCAGGTGCAGAGCGAGGTTTCGACCATCCAGGCGCAAGTGGCGCGTACCAACGATGATTACCAGAAGCAGCAGTACACCGCCGCCCTAAGCTCCAAGCAGGAGCAGCTTACTAATCTGCAACAGGTCAACGAGGCGCTGCAACGCTGGCAGGCGCAACTGACCAACGCCCTCAGCGGGCTGGACACCATCTACTCGCAGGTGCTACGCATCAAGTCCGCCGATGTGATGAACATGACCACTGCGACCGACGAGCTATCGCAAGGGCTAAACACCCAGGTGACGCAGCTTCGCAACATCGCCAACGCCTATGATGCAGTGCTTAGTGGGAAGATCTCATAATGGCAATGGAGCAGCCAAACACGGATCCAGTAACCCTGGATGAAAACTGGCAGGATCAACTGCGCGAGTTCAATAGAGAACTGCGTCGTGTCCGACTGCTCGGCTTCGCCCTCACTGTAGCCTATACTCTGCTATGGCTACTCAGCGGGCTGGCGGTCTGGTTGCGCCACGTAATGAATGGCTTTACCACCAGCGATTGGCTGCGGGTGGCTGGTTTCAGCGCAGTGTTCTTCGGCTCGCTCTGGATACTAAAGCTGCCGCTAGTCTATCGCCTCAACGTCGTGCTGGTGCAACGCTACGAGATGCCGGTGAAGCCGCACAACTGGCTGGCCGACCATCTGAAGGTGGGACTTGCTACTGGCATAATTGGAGGATTCGCCACTGAGATAGTCTATTCTGGCCTGCGCGATCTTCCATTCTCATGGGCAAATATAGGCGCTAATGTAATCGCGGCGGCAGTTCCGTTGTTGTACGCATCGCTGTTCATATCGTACCTGTTCTACGACTTCCAAGCGCCACAAGATGAGCAGCTATCCAACCAACTGGCACAGTTTGGCGCTAAGGCCGGGGTTGAGGTAGGCGGTGTATATCGCCTTAACGTAAGCCAGCGCACTGATGCCGCCATGGCAATGACCTCACACCGCAACGGCAAACGCTCGGTGATGATCAGTGATACCATGATGCAGCAGTTTACCTCCGACGAAATTGAGACGACCATCGCCCACGAAATCGGTCATCACCTTCACCATGATAGTCGTTGGATAACGCTGGTAAGAGCAATGCTCATTATTAGCAGGATTTACCTGGCTCTAATTGCCCTTTATTGGCTTATGGGTTTGGTGGGTATAAACAGTATCGGTGATACTGCAGGCATACCGCTATTTGCTCTGATGCTGATGATCATCGGAGTTGCACTGTTGCCTTTGAAAAGTGGCTTTTCCCGTTGGCGTGAGCGAATGGCGGATGAGTATGCGCTGAAAGTCACGGGTAAGCCGCAAGTTTTTGCCAGCAAGATGATCAAATTCGCCAACCAGAGCTTTTATGAGGCGAACCCTGATTGGCTAACCAGAATTACACTTACTCACCCCTCATATGGCGAACGGATTGCGATGGCTCAACGATTTGCTGAGAAGCTAGAAACGCAGGATGGCCGATGGCGACTAGCATAGTAGACAATGCCCAGGTTGCGCTTGACCCAGCCCGCCAGGAACGCGCCCGCGAGTATTCGCGCCTCAAGCGACGGCTGCTGCTGGTGGATATTGCGGTTGGGGTGGCCTATATGCTGCTCTGGCTGCTTACCGGGCTGTCGGTTGGTATGCGTCAGGCAGCCAGCAACATTAGTGGCAACGACTGGCTGATCGTGGCGGGTTATGGGCTGGTGTTCGTAGCTGGGTATGGGCTGGTCAACCTGCCGCTTTCCTACTATAGCAGCTACGTGCTGCCTCATCGCTATGGCCTCAGCACGCAAACGCTGGGCGGCTGGCTGGGCGATATGGTAAAAGGTGGGCTACTGGCGCTGGTTATTGGCGGGCTGGCGGGCGAACTGATCTATCTCGGTATGCGCCTCGCGCCGACAAGCTGGTGGCTGTGGGCGGCGGGCGGTTATCTGCTCTTCACTGTTGCGCTGGTCAACCTCGCGCCCACCTTGCTGCTGCCGCTATTCTTCAAGCTGACCCCGCTCGACGATGCCGACCTCACCGCACGTTTGGAGCTGCTGGCGGCGCAAGCGGGGGCCAAGGTGCGCGGAGTCTACCGCATGAACCTGAGCAGCCGCACCAGCGCGGCAAATGCAATGGTCACCGGCCTGGGCAACACCCACCGCATCGTCATTGGCGACACGCTGCTTGACGAGTTCACGCCCGACGAGATCGAGATGGTGATGGCCCACGAACTGGGCCACTACGTCCACCACGACATCTGGAGCGGGGTGCTGGTCAGTACGGTGGTGGCGCTGGTAGGCTTCTATCTTGCCAGCATTGCGCTGGCGGCGGGTGTTAGTGAGTTTGGCCTGTACGGAGTTAGCGATGTGGCGGGCTTGCCGCTGCTGGGGCTGATTGCGCTTGGCTTTGGGCTGGTCACCATGCCACTAACCAACGGCTTCTCCCGCTGGGTCGAAACGCGGGCCGACAAATACGCCTTGCAGGTGACGCACAAGCCGCAGGCGTTCGCCGATGCGATGACCCGCCTGGCTAACCAGAACCTGGGCGAAGCCGACCCCGAACCCTGGGTCGAGTTCCTACTCTACGACCATCCCGCAATCGGCAGGCGGGTGGCGCTGGCACATTCAATGAGTGATTAGTGATGAGTGATGAGCGATGAATGATGAACGGCAAAAAGCCCTCTCCCTTCACGGGGGAGGGTTGGGTGAGGGTGAATCTCGAAGCGCCAACAATGTCTGTCGTAAGCCAGGATGTTGGGGTAGGGGCGAATCGCATACGCCATGATACTGCGCCAACAATGTCAATCGTAAGCCTTGTTGATGTAGGGGCGAATGGCATACGCCAAATCCGTAGGGGTGAGGACAATCTGATGATTAGAAGCCAAAACAATGGTTGGAGCAGAGGGCGGGATAAATCCCGCCCCTACAGCACACACTATGTAGGAGGGCAATTTATTGCGCCCTGGCGATTGCTCATCCTGTTCTTGCTGCTGCCCATGCTGGCGGGCTGCGACAGCGGTGGCTCCAGTACCCCCGGCCCCAATGGGCCTAGCACAATCGGCACGCCCAGGGTGAACATCAGCTTCAAGGGGCAGATTACCATCGGGGTGAGCGCCCCCAGCACGGGCGACACTGCCGATGGCGGGCAGCAGATCATCGAAGGGGTGCAGCTTGCCGCACAGCAGGCCAACGACAACGGCGGGTTGCTCGATGCGCTACAGGTCAAGGTGGTTGCGGTGGACGACAAGGCCAGTCCCAGCGCCATAACCAGCACGGTACAGAGGGTGTTGGCGGCCAAGCCAGTTGCGGTGGTGGGGCATAAGGATAGCGGGGTCAGCATCCCCGCCTCGAAACTCTATCACGATGCCGGTGTGCTGGAGATCACCCCGACCTCCAGCAGCGTGCTGCTCACCCACCCAATCGGCGCTCCATCTCTGGATAATATCTTCCGCGTCTGCCCTATTGATGCCAATCAAGGGCCGTTCCTGGTGGATTTCGTGGTGAGTAATCTGCACAAACAGCGCATTGCCTTCATCCATGCCGACACCGCCTATGGACAAGGGTTGTTCGCTGCTTATCAGGGCGAGATGCAGAAGCTGGGCGTACAGTCGGTTGGCGATGTGCAGATCCATCGCGGTGATGTGGACTTCACTGCCGCGCTGCAACAGGTCAAGGGCTGGAACCCTGATGCGGTAGTCTACTCCGGCAGCTTGCCCGAAGCGATCATCCTCATGCAGCAGATGCACGACGTTAACACGCCGGAGACCAACATCAATGCCACCTTCATCGGCGGCGACACGCTGTTCCAGGCCGAGCTAATCCGCAGCGTGGGTAAGGCGGCAGAGGGTACGTATGTCTCTGCCTTCGCCCCTGACCCTCTAGCCCAGATGAAGAGCAATACCCAGGTCGCAGGTTTCGTCAACGACTATCGCGCCATGTTCCAGCGCGACCCAGGTGCCAATTCAATCAGCGGCTACGTGGCGGCCCAGGCCATCTTTGAGGCAATCAAGCAGGCGAACAGCGCCGACCCCACGCAAATCACCACCGCAATGCGCGGCATAAAGCTGGACAGCCCGATTGGCCCGATTGCCTTCGACCAGTACGGCGACCTTACCAACCAGGCGGCCCATTTGCATCTTTTCACGGTGCAGAATGGCAGCTTCGTCGAGGTTACGCCCAAGTGAGGAACCGCGAGACGCTGGTGGCCGCGGTAGTGGCAGTGTTGCTCTTTGCCGCTGCAACGCTAGTTGTCTACTTCATCGTCCGTCCCACGCCGGGGGCAACCGTGACCATCTCCGGCATGGAACTCAGCCCCACGCCAACCAACCCCCCGCCGACGATTACGCCCACGCCAGTTACCCGCAACGCCGCCGACTTCCCCTTGACCGTTACTGATGGGGTGGGACGCGGCGTGACGATAGCGGCGATGCCTCAGCGCATCATCTCTGTAGGGCCAGGGTTGACCGAGTGGGTGTTTGCTTTGGGGCTGGGCCAGCAGGTGGTTGGCGACGGCGCAAGTGATGTCTACCCTGATGCGGCCCAGGGCGTGCCACAGGTTGGCGATGAACGCAATCCCGATGCCGACAAGATTGCCGCGCTCAAGCCCGACCTGGTGCTACTCAGCGACAACCCGACGGCACGAAACGTAATGACCATGCTGACGGGCAAGGGCATCGCCACGATGCTATTTAATCCAAGCAATGTTGCGGGGGTAATTGCCGAGGGGCAAACGCTAGGGCAGGCGCTGGGGGTGAGCGCGACGGCGGACGCAATAGGCAAGGCGATGCAGGCGCGGCTAGTGGCGGTGCAGGCTAAAGTGGCGAAGCAGAACAAGCGTCCGCTGGTGTTCTACGAGGTGGATGCCAGCAACCTCGACACGCCGCTGACGGTCGCGCCCAACTCGTTCGTCGCGGGTATGATTGTGGCGGCAGGCGGCAGCAACTACGTCAACGCCATCAATCTTGCCCCGACAACCGTGAGCGACGAACTGAACACCGCCCTATCCACCACCAACGTGATTAGCGGCAGCCTGGTGGCGGTCAAGCTGGGTGACTTGCAACAACGCTCGCCCGATATAATCATCCTGGGCGATGCCAGCATTGGGATAACCGCCGATGAGGTGAAGTCGCGGTCACAGGCGTGGCAAGACCTTGCCCCCGTGAAGAGCGGCAAGGTCTATCCGATAGATGACGCGCTACTCCGCCCCGGCCCGCGCTGCGTGGATGGGCTGGAATTGCTAAATCGAATGGTGAATAGTGAATGGTGAATGTGGGACTTGGCGGGTTCAGTCGGCTGCCTTAACCGGCATTGCCACATTTGACGCTCGTCATTTACCGGTTACCATTCACCATTCATCATTGTTTCTCAAGGTCGTCAGTCAGCGAGTAAGCGTCAATGATCTCCTTCGCTACCTCGCGCATGGACTTACGCGAGTCCATGCTACGCTTCGGCACGATGCGGAAGGCTTCCTGTTCGCTGATGCCCTTGCGCTGCATCAGCATCCCTTTCGCTCGCTCGATCATCTTGCGGGCTTCGAGTTGCTCACGCAGGCTGCCTAGTTCGTTCTGGGTCACGTCAAGCTGGCCCTGCAAGGTATCTACCTGCTGGTCAAGCTGCTGCATACTGCCCCAGGTCGCCAGCGTCACTTCGATAGCGGGGGTAAGGCTCTCCTCGCGGAAGGGCTTGACTAGATAGTTCATCACGCCCGCGCCTTTGGCCCGCTCGATCAGTTCGCGGTCGCTATAGGCGGTCAGCAGCAGCACGGGGGCAACCTGCTCGCTGGTCAGGATGTGGGCGGCCTCGATACCGTCCATCTCCGGCATCTTAATGTCCATAATTACAAGGTCGGGGCGTAGTTCGCGGGCCAGCTTGACCGCCTGGCTGCCATCACCCGCCTCGCCCACCACCTCGTAACCGAGGCTGTTGAGCGTCTCGCGCAGGTTCATACGAATCAGCGGCTCGTCGTCGGCGGCAACGATGCGGGTAGGGCGCGTCGGTTCGGTATTGTTCTGTGTCAATTTCGGTTCTCCTTCGGCCTGTCGTCCATTTATCCAACGGACGAACAAATGATGAGGGATTATAAGGCAGGGGGCTACGCTTGTCAAGCAGATTGAGGCGGACTACAGCGGCGAATGTGGCACATTGGCAGCGGGGCGGGATAGATCCCCCCCCTACATTGAGGCGTGGCGTGGCGAGATTGGCGGCACTGCTGGTGGTAGTATTGCTGCTGGCAGGCTGTGGCGAACCGATGCAGCCGACAATTACGCCGGAGGCGGCCGCGCTTAATTTCTTCTTTTTTCTCCACGAAGGTGCCACTGTCAATGCCCAGGCTTACTGGCTACCGCGCCAGATAACGGCAGCGGATGAGGCCAACATCGCGGCGGCGGCCAACGTGCTGCACGGCTACGATGTGCGTAACCCCCAGGTGATGGTTATGTCCCTGCCTGCTACACCTACACCGAACACCGAAGCGGGCGCAAGCGTAAGCGTAACCGTGACGGCGGAGCTACGCGCAAGTGGGGGCGACTGGCAACCCGTCGCACCCGCCCTGCACGCGCAGCTAATCAGCACCAGCATCGGATGGCGGGTACACGATTTCACCTTGCTAGTGCCAGCGAATAAGACAGGAGCGCATTAACATGAACATCTTTACCATCGAGCAGCTAGCCGCGCAACAGCTTAATTCCGGTAAGCTGTATCTGGAGTTCCTACGTCAACCTTCGCTCAGTGTCGGCCTCTACGTATTGCCTGCTGGCGGCACGGATCCCCAGCAGCCGCATAGCGAGGATGAAGTCTACTACGTGGTCAGCGGCAGCGGGCGAATTACGGTGGGCGACGAGGATAGCGCAGTGGCTGGCGGGGCGGTGGTGTTCGTAGCCGCCGGGGTGGAACACCGCTTCCACAGTATCAGTGAGGAGATGCGCGTGATAGTCTTCTTCGCCCCAGCGGAGTATTCGCTAGCGAAGGCATGAGGCATCAGTACCTCAAAATCTTAATTTTGATGAGAGGCTTCGTAGGGGCGCAGATTTATCGCGCCGCTGGTGAAGCGCATTAATGATCATCGGAACTTTGTTTATGCGGTAATGCGGCATGAGTGATGGTCCTCCGTAGAGGCGGGTTGCACTTGCTCTGGCAACTTTGACAGCGGCGTTAATACGATGTACAATGCAAACACCGATAGAACATCAGACAAGGAGAAGCAGTTACGATGATTGAGATTGAGATCCCCAACTGGAAGAAGCTGCGGCTGGAGCATCTGGCTCTGGACATCAATGGCACGATTACACTTGATGGCGAGCTAATTAGCGGGGTGGAAGAACGCCTCAGCAAGCTGACCACACAGCTACATATAGTGCTACTCAGCGCCGACACGCTAGGCACCGCCAGCGCCATCGCCCAAAAGCTGGGGGTGGAGTTGAACCTGCTCGACAATCAGCGGATCGGCGCGGAGCAGAAGGCGATCTACGTGGGTGGGCTGGGGGCGCACAACGTGGTCGCGATCGGCAATGGCGCAAACGATGGCGCGATGTTGTATATGGCCGGGCTGGGCATTGCCGTACTGGGGCCAGAGGGATTGGCAAACGAGGCGATGGAGAACGCCGACATCGTGGCCCGCGACATCAATGCCGCGCTTGACCTGCTGCTGTATCCCAAGCGGCTGATTGGTTCGCTGCGAGGGTTAGGCAGGGCTGAGGAGTGAGTAAATCGGGTGGTCTAATAGCAAATAGTCGAGCAGATGGTGTAAATCGCACCAGGGCGGACCACCGCCCGCCCCTACGGAAAATACACCATCTCCTTGACGAATTGTTATAACAAGGCTTAAGCAGGCAAAACCCCCAGCCCAGGGCTGAGGGTTTGCAGATAGATGATGCTTGCTGGCAAGCGCAGGGGCGTTGCTATCGGTTGCCGTTGCCGCTTTCGCGCACCAGCGGCGCATCAACCAGATGTTCGGCGACGAACCAGACTTGCAGTTCGTTGCGGCGAAGCACATCACTCATCAGCAGGTCGTTGCTGCCCCAATCCTTGCTCTTCTCCGTCTGCTCAATGCCCTCGCGGGTCTCCTTGATGATAATCTCGTGGGCTTCGAGCAGCCGCGAGATCATCTCCGGCACCTCTTCCGCGCCGTTCGGTGGACGCTCAATCTTGGTGATCTCAGCCACATGGCGAGGGTCGCTGACTGCGATGCCACCCAGCGACTGCACCCGCTCGGCCAGCAGGTCAACCAGTTCCAGTTGCTCCTCGGCGTGCTTGTCGAACAGCAGGTGCAATTGGTAGAAGGTGTGGCCCGCCACCAACCAGTGGTGCTTCTTGTAGAGGTTGTAGAGTATAACAGTGTCGGCCAGAACCTGATTCAACATTGTGCAGCTTTCCTCGCGCACTTTGCGGTCCAGGCCAATCGGCAGGTCGCGCAGGGTGCCATACTTCTGTAGCTCCCGCCCGCGCTGATTGAGGATCGGCTGCGCCTCGGCGTTACTACTGCCGTTGCCGCGTTTCGTTGTTGCATGACTTACCATTATTTTGTCTCCCCCTTGTAATTTCAGATTGTAGATTGTAGATTGTGGTCAGTATGACTGCGAACCAGGGTTCGCTGCAATTCAATGGGCAATCCCTGTGCCACCGCTGAATGCGCCGCCCAACTTGCATACATTTGGCAAATGGGGCG
This sequence comes from Chloroflexia bacterium, assembly GCA_038230695.1. Lineage (GTDB taxonomy): Bacteria > Chloroflexota > Chloroflexia > QHBQ01 > QHBQ01 > QHBQ01. The sequence continues at coordinate 28,104 of JBBRMT010000008.1, read as the reverse complement.
AAAGGTTGTAAAATAGAATTGTTAGCAGGCGATCTTGCTTGCCGCAATCCCTTATTCTTATTGCCTTGCACCAGGGCTAAACCAAACCGCGTTGCCCCTAGAGAAGGATGTGTAAGATGGTTGAAACAAGAATTGAAAGCATCCGTGTCAGTCTGGTTACTCAGCAGCGGGTGGTAATCCTCCGTGATGTCAACCGCGAACGCTACTTGCCGATTTGGATTGGCCCTTATGAGGCGGATGCGATTGCCCAGGAGTTGCAGCAAGTGCCGTTCTCCCGCCCGCTTACTCACGATCTGATGCGGAATATTATCAGCGAACTGGGCGGTCAGGTCACTCATATCCTGATTAGCGAATTGCACGATGAGGTTTATCATGCCCGTATCGTGATGGATGTCAGCGGTCGCCATGTCGAGGTGGATAGCCGCTCCAGCGACGCGATAGCCCTGGCGGTGCGCGTCCATGCGCCCATCCTGGTCGAAGATACATTGATGGATCACGCCAGCATGGCGATTGATGGCAACCCGATCAGCGAAGCCGACCGCATCGCCGACGATGTGGGCCTCGCCCATGCCCACGATGCCACTACTGACAAGGGTCTGTCCGTCTTCCGCGACTTTATCAACACCCTGGACATAGACGATCTCGGTGATAAGAAGTTAGCATCTCTACATCCAATGGCTGATTGCCAACGTCCGCGCTTGTGCTAACATTGCGCGGACGTTTGGCATATTGTTGCAAGGAGATGATCAGTTGTTGCTATTGAGTTTGGAGAAGGTGGCGCGGTACTACAGCACGCTGCCCGTGTTCGAGAACCTATCCTGGCAGATCGGCGAGGGTGAGCGCATTGGCCTGGTCGGGCCAAACGGCGCGGGCAAGTCGAGCCTGCTGCGGTTGGTCGCTGCGCTAGAGCCGCCCGATGAGGGCCAAGTTGTGGCTCGGCGTGGCTTGCGGCTCGCCTATCTACCACAGGAGGTGGCTGCGCCAGAGGGTAGCACGCCGCTGTCCATCGCCTTGCAAGCGCGGCCCGAACTGGCCGAGATTAGCGCAGCGATCGAGCAAGTCGAGGTCGCCTTTGCCGACCCTGCCGTGTATGATGATATGACCGCACTGGAACGAACCAGCGAGGAACACGCTAATCTGCTTGAGCAATATGAAACGGCGGGCGGTCCGCGGCTGCACAATCAGGCCACTGGCCTGCTGCGCGAACTTGGCTTCAGCGACGAGGAGTTTAGCGAACCGTTGGCGACAATGAGCGGCGGGCAGAAGAAACTGGCGCACTTTGCCCGCTGCATCCTGGCCGCCCCTGACCTGCTGCTGCTCGATGATCCGGATAACCACCTCGACCTCGAAGGCAAGGCGCGGCTGGAAGCGGTTATAAGCAACTTCCCTGGTGGCGTAATCGTCATCTCCCACGACCGCTATCTGTTGGATGAGACGGTTACGCAGATTGCCGAACTGGAGGACGGGCGGCTGAAGCTGTACGATGGCGACTATTCGGCATTCGCGGTGCAGAAAGAGCTTATCCAGGCGCAACAGATGGCTAATTATCAGGATCAGCAGAAGGAGATCCAGCGTTTGGAGCAGGTGGTTGCCCGCTTCAAGGATTGGGCCAGCCGCACCGCCGCTAAAGAGAAACTGATGCGTAAGGCACGGTCTACCCAGCATCGTATTGACCGCATCGAGCGGGTAGACAAGCCGGTGCTGGAACGCCGCCGCATGGGGCTGGCCCTGCACCCTATGTCGCGGGGTGGGCAAAAGGTGGTGGAGCTACGCGAAGTGAGCAAGTCGTTTGCTGCGAATGGGCAGGGTGAGGCGAAGGTGCTGCGCGGGCTGAATGGGCTGGTGCGGCATGGTGAGCGGGTTGGCATCGTGGGGGCGAACGGCGCGGGCAAGTCGGTGCTGTTTCGCATCATCGCGGGCGAAATGCAACCCAGCGGCGGCGAGGTGTGGATTGGCCCCAGCATCGTGTCCGGCTTCTACACCCAGGAGCATCAATCGCTGGATATGGATAAGACCCTGGTGCAGACCATCCGCGACCTCAAGCCGATGTACGAGCAGCAGGCTTACGGCTTCCTCGGTCGCTTCCTGTTTGGCTACGAGCAGGCGGGCCGCACGGTTGGCACCCTCAGCGGCGGCGAGAAGGCGCGGCTACAGTTGGCTTGCCTGATGCTGGGCGGTGCGAATTGCCTGCTGCTCGATGAGCCGACCAACAACCTCGACATCCAGAGCGCCGAGGTATTGGAACGCGCCCTGGATAGCTACCCTGGCACGGTTATCGTCATCTCCCACGACCGCTACTTCCTCGATCGCGTCGCCGACCGCATCTGGGAAATACGCGACGGCAACCTGCGCCAGTTCGAGGGCGGCTGGAGCGAATATGCCGAGGGCAGAAGGTAGAAGGTAGAGGGTAGAAGGTAGAGGGTAGAAGGTGGAAGGCTGTATCTGACATCCGGCCACAGACATGGGGACGAACCACCGCCGGATTCCAGACGTTAACGCACTATATAGCTCTCCCAAGACGCAAAGCAGCCCCAGCGAGTCATCGCTGAGGCTGCTCGACTATGCTGGATACAGAGAATTAGCCGTTGCCGGTGCCGCTGGGTGCGCCGGTGCCTGTGCCGCCCGTGCCGCCTGCCCCACCTGCCCCACCGCGCCCGAACAGGCTGGTGAAGTTGCCGAGGATGACGTTGACAGCGTTGACCGTAGTGCCGGTGGTCTGGCCGGTCACGGTCACGTTGTCGCCCACCTTCAGGTCACTAACTGCGCCAGTGCTAACACTGATGACCTTGGTGGTGCTACTGAGATTGACGGTGATGGTATTGTTGGCCGTTGTCAGGGTCAGAGTATTGCCATTGATTGCGGTGATCTTGCCAGTGTTGCCACCGCCCAGGCCGAAGCCGCCACCGCCATTGCCACGCCGTGCGCCGGGGGTGCCAGTTGCGCCCGCGCCACCCGCGCCACCCGCGCCAAAGCCACCGCCTGCGCCGAAGCCGCCTGCGCTCTGAACGAACGAGGCTGGGTTGCTGCGGAAGTCGCTTTGCGCGCTACTATAGCCGCTGTTGCTACCGAGGAACCAGCCACCTGCCCCCGCCAGTGCTGCAACTACCACCAGACTAACAACAAAGGTGGGGATATTCACCCCACTACTCTTCTTCTTCACCTGCACTTGCTCCACCGGCGGCAGCGGCGCGGGCTGCATCGGCATCGGTGGAAGCGGGTTATTATTGTATTCGCTTGACATGGTTGTTTCTCCTTGTTTTAGTTGAATGTTGAATGTTGATTGTTGATTGTTGAAATTGGCTATATCCGTAGGGGCGAACTGTTGTTCGCCCATAGCGGGTAAAGTCTAACCTTCAACTTTCAACTTTCAACTCACCTTATTCGTAGCGCAGCGCGTCAATCGGGTTGAGCCGAGCGGCGCGACGAGCCGGGTAGATGCCAAAGAACAGGCCGATGGCGACGCTGAAGCCAACTGCCAGCAACACCGCGCTGGGGTCAATCTGTGCGCTGATCGAGGTGCCACCGAACAGCGACAGCCGCCCACCCAGTGAGCTAACTGCGTAACTGATCAACGCACCCAGGCCGATGCCCAGCAGCCCGCCAAACACGCTGACCATGATGGCTTCGACCAGGAACTGTGTGAGGATATTGCCCTCGGTTGCGCCAACTGCCTTGCGGATGCCGATCTCGCGGGTGCGCTCGGTGACGCTGACCAGCATGATGTTCATAATGCCGATGCCACCTACCAGCAAGGCGATGAAGGCAATCGCCCCCAGGAAGCCGGTAATCGCGCCTAGCACGCCATTGAGGGTACTGAGCAGTGAAGCCTGATTGATGATACTGAAATCGTTAGTGCCGCCCGCCACAGTGTTGTGGCGGGTTGCCAGCGTGTTGGTAGCTTCCTCAATCGCCGCCTGGGTGGTACTCGACGAACTAGCCTGGATGGTGATGCTACTGACGCTGTGGCCCTTGACCCCAACCGCAGCCCGCTTGCCGAACAGCTTGGTAAAGCCGGTGGTAATCGGCACGAACACCTGGTCGTCCACACTGCCGAAGCCGCCGCCGCCCTTCGAGGCCAGCACGCCGACTACATGGAAGGTCAGGCGATTGATGAGGATGGTCTGCCCAATCGGGTCGGTGCCGTTGAATATGTCGGTGACTACGTTCGCGCCAATCACCGCCACATTCTGCGATGAGTCCACCGCCGTCTGGTCAAACCAGCTACCCTCGCTGGTGGTGTCGTTGTGAACATCACCATAGTTGGGCGTGGTGCTGATGATGCGGTAGTTGCTATTCAGACCCTGAAACACTGCCTGGGCGTTACCATCCAACTCTGGCACCACCGCTGCCGCATCCGAAACATTGGCGGCATCGGCTAGCGCAACCGCATCCTCGTAGGTGAGCGTGGCCGCGCTGCCCACCCCGCCGCCTGGGCCGCCGAACCCGCCACCGCCGCCAGAGCGCACGGTGAGCAGGTTGGTGCCATTTGCCTGTAGCTGCGCGTCAACGCTGGCGGTGGTGCCGCTGCCCAGGGCCATCAGGGCGATAACCGCCGCTACACCGATGATGATACCCAGCATGGTCAGGATGGTGCGGAGTTTGTTCCCCAGTAGGCTGCGGCTGGCAACCCGAACGCTTTGTAGAAGTCCCATAGCTTACTCCAGTGCAGAAGGTAGAAGGTGGAAGGTAGAAGGTGGATTGGGCGGCTTGCAGATAGGTTTGTCCTGCCCTGCTGCCTTTGTCTGATACCAATTCCCGTGGGTAATGCGCAATTCCGTAGGGGCGAACCGTTGTTCGCCCTGGCGCAACGCTAACAACGCCGATATTTTCGGCATTATCCAACAGAGTTGGTATTCATGTCGGCGCTTTCAGGCGACCCTGGCCAATACTGGCACGGCTTCGCTCTGACCATTGAGCTTCGCTTTGTCTGGCTCTTGCAGGGTTGGCACGCCCATCGCAAGGGGATTAAGCACTTGCTCATCGCTGGCTAGCAGGCCGTCGCGGATACGCAGGATGCGCCGTGTGTGCTGCGCGATGTCCGGCTCGTGGGTGACGAAGATGACGGTGATACCCTGCTCGTAGTTGAGCCGCTGGAAGATGCCCATAATCTCCTCGCTGCTGCGGCTATCCAGGTTGCCGGTCGGTTCGTCGGCCAGCAGGATGGTTGGGCTATTGACCAGGGCGCGGGCAATGGCAACCCGCTGCTGCTGGCCGCCGGATAGCTCGTTGGGGCGGTGGTGTACCCGATCAGCCAGCCCGACAGCGGTGAGCGCGTTTATCGCCCGCGTTCGCCGCTCCTTTGCGCTGCTGATACCGGCGTACATCATCGGCAACTCCACGTTCTCCAGCGCCGAGGTGCGCGACAGCAGGTTGAATTGCTGGAAGACAAAGCCGATCTTCTTGCTACGTGCCTTCGCCAACGCTGCGCCGCTCAACTTGCCCACCTCGTCGCCGTCTAGCTTGTAGGTGCCGCTGGTTGGCACATCGAGGCAACCGAGCAGGTTCATCAGCGTGCTTTTGCCGCTGCCGGATGGCCCCATAATCGCGATCATCTCGCCCTGACTGATGGTGAAGCTAACCCCGCGCAGGGCGTTGACCAGCACATCGCCCATCTCGTAGGTCTTCACCAGCTTGTCAACTTCGATAACAATTCGAGGATTCATTACTTGCTCCTGTGTTTCTGGGGCAGGGCAGGATTTATCCCGCCCCTACATTGGATTCCGGGGCGATAAATCACACCCTTAGCAAACGTTAGCCGCCGCCAAGGCCGCCGCCGAGGCCGCCGCCGAAGCCACGCCCACCGCCGCCGGTCGTGGTCGTGGTGGTAGAGGTAGTATTAAGCACCACGGTGTCGCCTTCGGCAAGGCTGCCGCTGGTGATTTCGGTGTTGGTGCCATCGCTAAGGCCGGTTTGCACCGCAACAGCGCTGTTTACCCCGCCGCTACGTACCGTCACCGTCTTCTGCCCGCTTACCGTCTTTATTGCACGGTTGGGTACTAGCAGCGCATTGATGTGCGACAGGTAGACGATGTTCGCGTTAGCGGTCATACCGGCCTTAACCCCCGATGCGGCTGCGGTTTTCGAGTCAATGTTTATGGTGGTCAGGTAGCTGACTACGTTCGAGGATACCGTACTCTTGCTGGCGATGAAGGTTAGCTTGCCCGTCACAGTGGCGGTCGGCACTGCGTCGAAGGTGATGTCTACCGCCTGACCAATAGCCAGCTTGGATATATCCGCCTCGCCCACGTTGAGGTCAATGTGGTAGCTGCTGTCGTCAACCAGTTCGATAGCGGCGCCGCTGGCGATTACCTGCCCAGGCACGATGTTGACGGCATTGACCACCCCGGCGAACGGCGCGGTGATTACCGCATCGGCCAGCTTCAGCTTGTCGAGGTCGAGGGTGGCCTGAGCCTGCTCCACGCTTGCCATCGAGACACTGAGCGCCTGCTGGGTCGGCCCCGCCTTGAGGTCATTGAGGGCCGCCTGCGCCTGATCTACCTGCGACTGTGCGGTAGTCAGGTCGTCCGCCGTGCCGCCATTGACGATCTTATCGTAGCTGGCCTGGGCGGAGACAACCGCGGCCTGGGCCGATGCAAGGGTGTCGGCGGTTGCGGGGATGAACAGCTTGTCGTAGCTGGCCTGGGCCTGGGTCACTGCGTCCTTCGCCGCCTGGATGTCGGCGGCGGTGCTGCCTTTGGTTAGCTTGTCGAGGCTGGCTTGCGCCGAAACCACTGCGGCCTGGGCCGAGGCAAGGTCCGACGCAGCGGTGGGCGGGTGGAGGGTATCGGTTAGCGACTTCTGGGCATCGGCTAGCGCCGCCTGTGCCGATTGCACGCTATTCTGCTGCTGCACAAGCGCATCGCTATAGGCGAATGCGGCCTTGTCCTGGCTGCTCACCGCATCGGCCAGTGTGCGTTGCGCTGTAGCATACAAATCTTCATAGTGATTGGGCGAGTTACTGGGGTCGCTCCTGAAGTTGCCATTACCGTCGTGGGTCTGAGCGAAGACAGTGGCGAGATTGTCCTGAGCGTTACGCACTGCGTTGTCGGCCTGGTTGCGGGCATCAAGCGCAGTGGTTACGCTGGCCTTCTGCTGCGAAATGGTCTTGTCCAGGCTGGCTTGCGCGTCGGTCACCTTGAGTTGGGCCGCGCTGATGGTTGCCTGGCTAGGGCCAGCCACCACGCTAGCTAGCTTGGCCTGGGCCGAGGTTAGCGCGGCCTGTGCGGTGGCAATGTCGCTGGCGGTAGCGTTGCCGCTCACGGCCTGTTGCAGTTTGATTTTAGCCGAGTCGAGCGCGGCTTTGGCGCTGGTGACATCGGTAGCGGTGGGGCCAACCTTGAGTTGGGCTAGCTTGGCCTGGGCCGCAGCGAGGGCCGCCCTGGCATTGGCAAGGTCGTCGGCGCTATAGCCGCCAGTCTTGGTCTTGTCGTAGCTAGCCTTAGCCGAGTTGAGAGTGGCCTGGGCATCGGTGAGGTCCTTCTGGGTTGCGCCCGCCTGGGTGGTGGCGAGGTTGGCCTGGGCCGAGGCCAGCCCCGCCTGCGCCTGTGTAACCGCCAGTTGCAACTGGCTGTCGTCTATCTTCGCCAGCACATCGCCAGTGTTGACCCGCTGGCCCGCCTTGACGTTGACCTGGGCAACGGTGCCACTGGAGCCGAATGCCAGATTCAAATCGGCATTGGGCTGTACTGCACCGTTACTGCTAACTGTGGCCTGGATGGTATCGCGGGTTACCTGCGCGGTTGAAAGTGTGGTAGCGGCGCTGGCGTTATTCTGCTGTCCCCTGAACAGAAAGAACCCGCCAACAACCACGGCGGCTACCACCACGATGCCAATTATCCACTTGAGCGCTGTATTCATTCTTATGCTCTCCATCTTTCTTACTTACAAATGCCATTTGGTTTAGTGCGGAGTTATCTCCGCTCTGAATTACAACCGCCCGCCAGACAAAGTTTCGCTGGTGGGCGGCTTCTAACCTGCTTTTAATCCTCAAGACGAATAACGATTTGTCTCTACACATCCTCAAGGGCGAACAACGCTTCGCCCTGCCCCGCCCAGGGCGAACCCTTATTCGCCCCTACACAACCAGCCCACTCAGCACTCAGCACTCAGCACTCAGCACTCTGATAAGTATTCCATTTCGTCAAAAGCGGTGCGGTTGTCGTTCTGGCGGATGAGCAGCAAGCTGCCAAAGCCGGTGGCGGCCAGCAGCAAGCCAATCCAGAGGCCCACAAGGGGGATAATCAGCAGGATAAAGACGGTGAGCAGGCCAATGAGCAGGTTGGTAAGGGGATGGGGATCGGCCTGGCGCAACAGGCGGGCGGCCAGGGTGCGGCCAATCGCCAGCGCGGCTACTACCCCGCCCACAATGGCGAGGGGCAGCAGCAGCACGGCGGCCAGGGCCAGGCCTGCAACCCCTACCAGGCTGCTAGCCAGCAGGGTGGCAATTGCCACCGCCACGGCGTAGCTAACCAACCCGACGACGAAGGCCCGCAGCAACAAGCCCACGCTGCTACGCAGCAAACCCGCCCCTTCAGCAAGCGGGCGGGGCAAGAAGAATAGGATCGCCAGACCAACGCCCAGCAGGCTGACCAACTGGGCCAGGTAGCGCCAGAAGCCGGTCAATTCCTCGATAAAGGGAAAGAAAGGGCCATTGCGGTCACGTCCACCGAGCGCACCCACTGGCGGGCGGAAGCCTGGGTTGCTGGTAGGAGGGCGCGGATTACTGTTTGCGTCGGGGAAGAAGATACTGAGCAGCAGGGCGAACAGCAAGGCCAGGGCTGCCAACCCTACCACCAGCATCCAGCCACGTCGGTCGCCCCTCATCTACCTAGCGCCCTTTCTGTCCGTTCTGGCAGGGGCGCACTGAGCGCCTGGTACAGCATACTGAACAACGCAATAGTAAGGGTACAAAGGCCAAGCAGGATGGTTTGATGCTGGCTGAAAAGTTCACTGGCGAAGTTGCCTGCGCCGAGGCTAGGGTTGCTCACCCAATCACTTATCCCCTGCCCAGCGCTGTTTACAGTGGTACTCGCATCACCGAACCAGGTAGCGATCAGATTGAGCAGGTAGGTGTCCGGTATAAACATCAGCAGCAGCCCCACCAGGGCCAGAGCCGCGACCAAAATCCGTCCGCGCCAGGCGGGACGCGGTAGCGGCGTTGCCAACGCGGGCGGCAGCGAACGCAGCACCGCATGGACGAAGCCGAGCGGTTGGTCGAGGGGCGGGCGTTCGGCCAGCATCTGCTCCAGCCGTTGCGCCGCCACCATATAGCGCTCACAAGCGGGGCAACCCGCCAGGTGATGCTTCAGACGCAGCCAATCGTTGCCTTCGCGCCACTCTCCCCAACCCTCACCCAATCGAGGGAGGGAGTTAGGTAGCCCCTCCTGACCCTCTCCTATGGGGAGGGAATAAGAGTCGGCGTAGCGGTCAATCAACTTACGCATCATTGCGTGTTCATCCATAGTCATCGTTCCTTGCTTAGTTCGCGGCGCAACGCCTCTTTAGCCCGAAATAGCCGCGTCTTCACCGTCCCCAGCGGAATGCCGAGGGTTGCCGCGATCTCCTCGTAATCAAGATCCGCGCCATAGCGCAGGGCTATTACCGCTCGATAGTCGTGGGGTAGGCGGGCGATCGCCGCATTGACCTCCACCTGCGCCTCGCCCAGTTCGCTCAACTCTTCCGGCCCGCGAGTGTGGTCGGCAATCTCAATGTCAACATCTTCGCTATCGTCGCGGCGGCGCACTTCGCTGAGGCGCACTATGGGGTGCGCCCGTTGCTGGCGGCGATGGTTGAGGCCGAAGTTTACCCCCAGGCGATATAGCCAGGGAAAGAAGGGCCGCGCCGAGTCGTAGCTAGCCAGCCGGGTGTAAGCGCGGACGAAGATTTCTTGAGCCAGATCGCGGGCTTCCTCGACATCGCCGCCAGCCAGCCGGTAGGCAAGGTGATAGATGGGCTGCTCATAGGCCCGCACCAGCGCGGCGAATGCCTCGCGGTCGCCCGCCTGAGCCTTGCGTGCAAGTTCCTCGTCGCTGCCGCGCTCATCGCTCGCCAATGCCGCTGCTCCTGCCGGGGCGAGGGGTTGCCTGCCCTAATTACACAAATACTGCGCCGAAAGTTCCGCTCCTAATCATACCATATTCGCGCTAGGAGACATGGTGCTTCTGTGTTATAATTGTTTCAGATAATCCCGAACCCACTGCAAAGACTGGCTAGCCATGTATAACCTGAACGCCTTCCGCGAACGTATCGCCGCGCTTTATCGCCGCACCTCCCCCCTACGATGATGGCCGACGGCCCAACCAGAAGGATTTGGCCGATGCCATCGGCCTGAACCGCTCGGAACTGAGTAGCCGCCTCAATGGGCTGAAGAATGCCCGCCTCAGCGCCGACAACGTTGCGGCCATTCACGCTATTTGTCAGCAACTGGAGGGCATCCGCGAATACGCGCTATTGAAGCTGAGAGAAAGCGGCGAAGCCGAGGTTTGGCAACGCAAGCACGCCGAATTCTATCTTGCCTTTGGCCCAGGCCGCTGCGCTGCAGTTGACCAGCAGGCAGCAAGGGGAGGCTGGAACGCGCCCTCGAACTCGGCGACCATAGCAATGTCAGGGTATAGACGCACGCGCTCGACGGCGTGGGTTGCCTTGCCTACTTGCAATGGGATTTCGCAGCTGCCCTCCAATTGTTCGAAGCTAGTCTGCTACTACAGTGCGAACTGGACGACCAGCACGGCATTGCCGCTGTCCTCAATCACCTTGCCGGTGTCACCATGCAGTTGAGTGATTTTCATCGCGCCCGCGCCTTGTACGAGGAGAGCATGGCGATTAGCCATACTCTGGACGATGGCTGGGGCATCCGTACCTGCCTCAACAACCTCGGCATCATCGCCGAGAGCGAAGGCGAATTTCGCCGCGCCCTACAGCTATACGAGCAGAGCCTGACGCTAGCGCAGGCGTTGGGCAGCCAGACTGCGATTTTTTCCACCCTTACCAATCTAGGGGATATGGCCCATAGCCTGGGCCAGTATCTAGCTGCCCAACCAGAACATCTTGCGCGACCAGATGTGCCAGATCGTCTACAAAGGGGTAACTACTCCGTAGCCAAGTTGAAAGTGGCAAGTTGAAAGTGGGGGCGCGTCCATAAGGATGCGCCCCCATTGCTATCTTTGTCTTATACCAATTCCAGCAGTTAATGCGGTAAATCGTAGGGGCGGGCGGTTATCCGCCACGCAACGCCAACAATGCTGATTTTACTGCATAACCCAAGCGATTTGGTATTAGATAAGTGTATGGGAAGGGTTTTAGTCTTCTACTGGCAAGGTGGCGGGAACCGCTTCGCCGCTGACTTCCCCCAGCCCCAGGCGGCGATAGAGCGCGGTGAGCGGTGCGGGCGACCACCAATTGTAGCGGCCAATCAACCGCATTGCCGCTGGCACCAGCAGCAGCCGCACCATGGTGGCATCCACCAGGATTGCCAGGCAAAGGCCGATGGCTACCTCCTTCTGCGACACCACCTGACCCAGACCGAAGCCCGCCAGCACCATCACCAGCAACAACGCCGCGCTGGTGATAATGCCGCCAGTCTTCTGCACTCCCAACGCCACCGAGGCGGTATTGTCGCCGCTGCGGTCGAAGTTCTCCTTGATGCGACTGAGCAGAAATACTTCGTAGTCCATCGAAAGGCCGAAGGCGATGGCGAAGATCAGCACCGGCTGGTTCGCATCAATGCTGCCCATCGGGGTGAAGCCGAGCAGCCCCGAGAGGTTGCCATCCTGGAAGATCCAGACCAACGCCCCAAAGCTGACCGACAGCGACAGGATATTGAGGATGACTGCCTGAAGCGGGATGACCAGGCTGCCCAGCATGAGGAAGAGCAGCACGAAAATGACCGCTACGATTGCACCCAGGGCAAAGGGGATGGTACGCGCCTCGCCATCGAGCAGGTCAATCAGGCGGGCGGTGTCGCCGCCCACCTGCGCCTGCAATCCGGCGGGCGCGGGTAGGGCGCGTATATCATGCACCAGTTGCTGGCTGGCTGCGCTGTGGGGGTCGCCGTTGTAGTAGACCTGGGCCAGCGAATAGCTGCCCCGCGCCATTGCCGCCGCTGCCTGTGCTGCGGTCGGGTTTTGACTGCCGCCGGTGGGCGCGTAGAAGGCAACGTAGGCTTTCGCCCCACCCGTGTCGAGTTTGGGGTCGAGCGTTACCAGGCTGTCCACCCGCGCCACACCGGGCAGCCTGGTGAGGGCATGGATGTAATCGTATTCGCTGGTGATGCTGGCCGGGGCTAGCGCATCGCCATTGCTATGCACCAGCACCTCAATTGGCGAGGTGCCGTTGGCGGGGAATTGCGCGTCAAGTATCTCGCTGACCACGCGACTCTCGCGCCCGGCGGGGATATTGCGGGCATCGGGGGTGGCAAAGGTAACGTGCAGGAAGGGTAGACCCGCGCCCACCAGCAGCCCCAGCGTGAGTAGCAGCACAATGAGCGGATGAGTCATAACCAGGTTGCTGAGGCGATACCAGAAGCCCTGCCCGCCGCCTGAGACAGCCCTGCTTTGCCGCAGACGGGCCGGTAGCAGCCCGCGCAGCGATAGCGCATTGACCCGCGGGCCGAGCAACGCCAGCAGCGCAGGCAGCACGGTGAGCGCGGCCAGCATCGCCACTAGCACCGCCGCCGCACCGCCCCAGGCCACGCTGCGGAGCAACTGCTGGGGGAAGAATAGCAGACTGAGCAGGCAGATGGTGACGGTAAGCCCGCTGAACATTACGGTGCGCCCAGCGGTACGCACCGTGGCAACTAGCGCAGCGGCCACATCGGGGTCCGCCTTCAGTTCCTCGCGGAAGCGGCTGACGATAAACAGGCTGTAATCAATCGCCAGGCCCAGCCCTAGCATGGTGATGACGTTGACGGAGAAAACCGAGATGGCGGTGAAGTTGACCAGCAGGCGCAAGGCAAGGAACGCGCCCAGGATTGCCAGCCCGCCAATCGTTAGCGGCAACGCGGCGGCCACCAGGCTGCCGAAAATGATGATCAGGAGTAGGGCGACGATGGGTATGGTAATTTGTTCACCCAGCGCCAGGTCGTGGCTTACCTGATCGAGAACGTCGGAGTTAGCTGCGGGGCCACCACCCAGGCGCACCTGCAAGTGGTCACTGGTCAGCAGCGGGCGCAGCGCCTTGAGGTCGGCGCTGCTATCGCCGCGCAATCCTACCACCGCATAGGTGCTGTGTCGGTCGGTGGAGACAAGGCGTGGCGATTTCGTGCTGTAATAGTCGGTGATACTGCCCACCCCTGGCTGACCCTTGACCCGGTTCAGGGTTGCCGCCACTGCCTGCTGGTAGGCAGGCTGGTCCACCGTGCTGCCTTCAGCGGCGGTGAACAGCGCCACCAGCGGGTCTTCACCGTTCTGGAATTGCTGATTTACCAGCGCACCTACCTGCGAAGACTCGGCCTGGGGGTCAGATTCGCTGGAGCCGCTCAACAGATCGAACACCGTAGCGCCAAATATAAGGCTGATGATAAGGAAAAGCAGCCCGCCAAGAACCACCAGCTTGCGCTGCCGATAGATGAAACTGCCGAGAGAGACGAACAATGCGTTTCCTTTCCGCGCCGCTTGACCCATTGCTGCCAACGTAATGTATTTGACGCTGGGATTATACCCGATCGAGCAAAGCAAAGCACGGATTTTTCTTGTTAGTTACATAAAAAATGGCAAGGTGACGACGCAAGCGAGCGAGATCACGGCTTTCCTGTTCACCCACATCGAGGGGATGGTTGCGCTGTGGGAGCAATACCCCACTGCCATGTCTATAGCAGTGGCCCAGCACGACACCATTGGCTGGCTATACCGTTTCCATTTGACTATACCACCTCCGCCTGCTACAATGAGCAGGAGCAGGAAGGAGCTAGAATTAAACCCCAGCGGTGGTATCTTTCCTGCAGGTGCAGGGGTTACACAGTTACCCTGATTGTGGGGGCAACTGTATGGGCGTGGCGCACGCCCAGCCGGAGTGTGTAACTCCTACAAGTGAATCGCTCTGCAACGACGCAGGGTGAAAAGCAGACGTTCTGCAACGGCGCAGAGCGCAAGGCAAAGGAAAGGAGCCATATGTTCAAGTTGCGTGAGGGCGCGAAGCGGTTGAACCTGGTGGTAATAGTTACGATAGTGATGGGCCTGCTGGCGTTCGTACCGCAGACCCATCATGTTGCCTACGCTGCTACCTACAGCGTGTTGTTCGACAATGCTCATGCCGAGACGGCGGGCAATGCCGACTGGATCATCAGCACTAGCCAGCCTGACCCGCTGGCCCAGAATCCCAACCCGCAAGTAGAAACCGACTGGACCGGCGGCATCAGCGCCTGGGGCGTGGCATTGCAGCGCACTGGTCGCTACAGCCTCAAGACGAACACTAGCGCGATTACCTACGGCAACAGCAGCAATCCACTCGACCTCAGCCACTTCAACGAACTGGTACTGCCCGAACCGAATACTCTCTTTACCACGGCGGAGAAAACCGCCATCCTCGGCTTCGTGCAAAACGGCGGCGGATTGTTCATGGTCGCCGACCATAACGGCAGCGACCGCAACAACGATGGTCACGACTCGCTGAACATCTTCAATGACCTGATGAACAATGGCGGCGCGGGCACCGACGTGTTCGGCATCCAGTTCGACGTACTAAACATCGTGACTGAGAACCCCAACAACGATACCCCCAATCCCGATCCCATCCTGCAAGGGCCATTCGGCACTGGCACTGGCAGCATCATCCGCAACGGCACCACCGAGACGATCAACCCCAGCCACAACCCCAATGTGCATGGGGTGATCTATCGCGTCGGCTTCTCCAACACCGGCACCACCGGCGTATTCTTCTCGCGCAGCAGCTATGGCAGCGGGCGGGTAGTGGCAATGGGTGATAGCTCGGCGATTGACGATGGCACCTGTGCGCCTAGTAACAATTGCTTCAACGGCTGGAACGATCCCGCTGGCAACGACAACATCATATTCCCCAACGCCACCGAGTGGCTGGCGGGCGGCGGCAGCGGCGGCGCAACCAATACCCCCGTGCCACCTACCGCTACGCCGACCAACACGAATACCCCCCATGCGGGCGCAACCAATACCCCCACCAACACGCCGACCAACACTCCCATCCCAGCGCCGACCAATACCCCAACCAACACCCCCACTGGTTGCGGTGGCAACCTGTTCCAGAACCCCGGCTTTGAGAGCGGCAACCTTACTTCATGGACGGTGGATGGCACCAACCCCTCACCGGCCGCCAGCACCGCACAGCACCATAACGGCAGCTACTCCGTGCTGCTCGGTTCACTAACCTCTGGGGGTGATAGTTCACTCTACCAGACAATCGCCGTGCCTGCGGGTGGCGGTACCCTCTCCTACTGGTACTGGCCCTCCACTCTGGATACCATTACCTATGACTGGCAGGATGCCTATGTGCAGAACACCAGCGGCACCACCCTCGCCACCATCATGCACGTGGACTCCAACGCCCACGCCTGGACCAACGTTACGTACAACATGAGCGCCTACGCGGGGCAGACGGTACGCATTAAGTTCCTGGCGCATGACGACGGCTATTCTGGCGATCCCACCTATATGTACGTGGACGACGTTTCGCTGGCTGGCTCCTGCGGTACCCCGGCTCCAACCAACACGCCCGTGCCACCCACGAACACGCCCACCAACACACCCGTGCCACCCACCAATACGCCAACGAATACACCGCCCGCTGGCCCCACCAATACACCGACCAACACGCCCATCCCCGTGCCAACCAACACGCCGACAAACACGCCCAGCGCGGGCGGGCAGCTAATCCAGAATGGCGGCTTTGAGAGCGGCTCGTCGCCCTGGGTGGAAACCTCCAGCGGCGGCTATGAGATCGTGGACAACTCCAACCCGCACAGCGGTTCCTATGAGGTATACCTGTGTGGCTACAACAACTGCGCCGACAGCATCTACCAGACGGTTGCCATCCCCACCAACGTAAGTTCCGCGACCTTGACCTATTACTGGTATATGTCTACGCAAGAGACCTCGCACCCCTACGACTTCATGTATGTGCGAGTACGCAACAGCAGCGGCGGCACCTTGGCTACCTTGCAGACAGTCAACGATGGGAGCGCGGCGGGCAGTTGGCACAGCGCCAGCTACGATGTCAGCGCCTACAAGGGGCAGACCGTGCAGATCGCCTTCGTTGCCACCAACGACTCGGTCAGCCCGACCAACTTCTACGTTGACGATGTGACGCTGACCACCCACTAAACAAACTTGACGAACACCTCGTTAGCCACCGGCACCGCTCGCTCGGTCAGAATGATGCGGGCGGTGTCGCGCTCGATCAGGCGGTTGTTTGCCAGCCAGTCGAGTTCGCTGGCGAAGAAGTGTGCGGGCGGCACGCCGTACCGGTCGCGGAAGCGGGCCAGGTCAACCCCCTCGCGCAACATTCGCAGGCCCAGCATCATCGTCTCGCCCGCTTGCCCGCGCAGGTCAAGCGTCTCTTGCTTGATGGTGGATTTGCCGTCGCTTATGCGCTTGATGTAGGCGGTGGGGGCAAGAATGTGGTGGTAGCGCATCCCCGCAAGGTGGCCGTGCGCCCCCGGCCCGAACGCCAGCCAGTCGGTGTTGCGCCAGTATGCCTTGTTATGTTCGCACTCGTAGGCGGGCGATTTGGCCCAGTTGCTAATCTCATATTGCCCGTAGCCCGCCACTTCCAGCCGCTGTCGCGTCCAGTCGTACATTGCGCCAGCGGCATCATCATCCGGCACGGCCATTCGCCCCTGCTTGATGAACCGCGCCAGCGGCGTTCCCTGCTCCACGATCAGCGAGTAGACTGACAGGTGCGGCACGTCCAGGGCGATTGCGCCTTCGAGGTCTTGTTGCCAGTGCTGCTGGGTCTGCCCGGGCAGGCCAAAGATGAAGTCGAGGCTGAGGTTAGCGAAGCCAGCGGCGCGGGCCATCTGCACTGCCTCACCGATTTCGCGGGCGTTATGGTGGCGGCCCAGCGTTACCAGCATTGCATCGTCGAGGCTCTGCGCTCCCATGCTCAGGCGGTTGAAGCCTACCGCCCGCAAATCGCGCAGCATCGCCTCCGTCACCGTGCCAGGGTTGGCCTCGGTGCTGATCTCCGCGTCCGCCGCGACATTGTAAGTCGCCCGCACCGTATCGAGGATGGCGGCAAGCTGCTTCGCATCCAGAACGGTGGGCGTGCCGCCGCCGAAGAAGATGGTCTGCACCGGGCGGGATTGTAGATTGCTGATTGTTGATTGTTGATTGGGGGGTTGCCCGCCGAGTGTGGCAAGTTGAGCGGGAGCTTCCGCAATCTCGCGGCAGAGCGCGTCTACATAAGCAGCAAACTGCCCCTCGCGGCCCACATATGTGTTGAAGTCGCAATAGATGCACTGCGCCTCGCAATATGGGATATGCAGGTAGAGGCTGAGTGTTGAGTGTTGAGCGCTGAGCGCCGAGCGCTGAGTTTCGGGTTGGAGCGATAGCATGGGGTAATGGCTTTCATCGTGGCAAAGGGCGGGCCACTGCCCGCCCCTACACTTGCAACTTGCAACTTGCCACTAGTAGTTGTGTTCCACCATCCGCCAGTGGATCATGGTGCCGAGCGATACCACCACGAAAACCACGGTGAGGGTAATCAGGCCATCGAAGCCAGCAGCGGTGGCGGCAAAGCCACCGATTGCCCCGCCGAGGAACTGGCCGACCCCCAGCAACACCGAGTACGCACCCATCACCGCGCCGCGATCGGTGTGGTTCTTCTCGCCCACCTGCACCAGCACACTGAGCGCGGCGGGGGTGAAGCCGCTGAGGATGAGGAAGCCCAGCACCAACGCCCCGACCATCAGCCAGTAGCCCGCCCCATCAGCGGCGGGCTGGTGGTTCAGGGCAAACAGCAGGGCGCAAACAAGGCCCGCGCCCAGCAGCGAAACGACCATCGCGGTGCTGGAGCGCATATGCGGCAGGATGCGTGTCCATACTAGAATACCCAGACCGAGGACGATTGCCAGTATCCCGAACAGGTAGCCAGTGCCATGAGGCAGCAAGCCTACCAGCAGTTGGTGAGGAAAGTGGCCTTCCTTGTCGGCCAACATTCGCACCGCATTGCTCGCCAGCACGCCGTACAGCGCATTGACCGCAATCCAGGCAGGGGCAAACTCCCACAGGGTACGGCTCTTCAGCAAGCCCAGCGGGTTGTGCTTCTCCGTGTCGAGTGGCTTCTCCTGAACATCGTGCGGCATTGCCCTGAGCATCACCCAGGTGAGGACGTAAAGAACCGCGAGGGCGACGAAGCCCCATTGCCCGGTGTAATCCCATAGCATGCCGCCGAGCAAACCGCCAAGCGCAGTGCCGCCCACTACCGCCAACTCGAAATAGCCGACCGAGCGGGAGCGCAGCTGCGCATCCTTGCTGCCCGCGGCGGACAGGTAACTTAGCGATGCTGGCGTATTGGTCGCAGTGCTGAGGCCGCCCAGCAGGCGGCTGAGGAACAGTAGCGGCACGACTACCGCAACCACCGGCAGCAGGCCGGACACGGCGGTAAGCAACACGCCCGCTGCGCCGAGCAATGGCCCAATCAGGAGATATGGCCGCCAGCCCTGCTTATCCATCTGCGCCCCAAAGTAGGGTGCGCCGAACAGTTCGCTCAGGTAGAAGGACACGCCCACCACCCCGACCACCGCCGCCGATAGCGCGATATTGGCGGTGAACAGTTGCAGCATCAGGCCGACCGCCGCGCCGCCTACCCTCATCAGCAGAGTGCCGATAATTACCAACCACAGCCCCGTACCCAGACTAACCTTTGCGCGGCTATCCAGCTTCGCCTTATCGCTAGCGGCGGGGGTTTGCTCCATTGCGGTTGCATCATCAAATATAGTTACGTCGCCTGGCGCGAATATCTCCGCTCCAGCCGCTTCATTCAACTCCGCCCCGGTCATGATTGATTTGTCGGTCACATCGGTCTGCACTGATAACCTCCACTTTGTTAGACACGTTTCAGAGACGATCGCGCAGTGTGCGCTAGCCACATTATACCATAACTTGCTTGTATTACGTGGTTTTCTGTGTCAAATTTCATACAGCAGAAAGTCATATTTAATACAGTACCAAGGTCATATTGACAGCCTTTGGGGGCGGGTCTATACTGCCAACCATCAGCAGTAAGTCTGTATAATCCAGAAGAAAGGCGCTATCATGTTTACTCATCCCCCACTCGCCCGCCCGCTGCGGCTCATCGTTAGCCTCGCGGTCGCTATTTCCATGATTTATGGTATCACCTTTAGTTCGCCAGATGCTACCAAGCCGTCAAGCGCCGCCACACTAGCTAACCGCGCTTATCCTCAATTGCAGGCGCATCCTCTATCGTCACGGCTTGATGTCCACGAGGCGTTGGCAGCGGGGAGCAAGACTAAGCCGGATCGGATTGTATCCCCCGGCATTGGTGGGGCGGACGCGGCAATCGTACCTCACCTGGTTGATCCCTCTTCTTCCCAGCCCCTTTTCTTTGCGTCGGGCTTCACGCCAGGTGAAAACATCAACCTATACATCAACGATACCTTGGTGACACAATCGTACCAGGCGGATGCCGATGGCTTCTTTCACGTAGCAACTGACAATTTCATAGTAGCTGGAATATATATGTTCAAAGCGGTGGGTCTTTCCAGCCACCGTATTGCTGGCGATGGGGCAGTTGCCATAGATGGGGTTGGTATACAGACAGAGACTGCAGTTATTCCCCATGCCGTGCGTCATGGCGATAAGCTGTTCATCGGTGGAGCAGGATACCCTAGCAATGCCAATGTCAGTGTAAGAAATGGCATTAACGTCTTCGGTTCGCTTCCTGCTGATAGTCTAGGTCAGATCCACGGCACTATTACTACCAACCCCGCCTCACCAGACGGCTCAGAGGTCTTCAATGCCGATTTGCTAGGCAGCACCGGGTCGCTAGCTGGTTCATCTATCGAGGAGCGGGCTGATGCGGGACCGCCTTATATTCCTGAAGCGAACCGTGCGCCAACGAGCGCTACAGTAGATCAGGCAACCGGCCCAACAGGTGGGGCATATTTCGCGCTGGGTGCGGAGGGTTTCCAGGCTGGTGAGACAGTGAGAGTAACTCTCCTCAGTGACAACTCCACCCTCCTCAATATGGCAGCTGATAGTCGGGGTAACGCCGACAGCACCTTTCAATTGACTGGCAGCCAGCCGCAGCAGGCTAGTCTCAGGCTACTCGGCCTCAGCAGCGGTAAAATCGCCTGGGCTTCGATTGTGCTGGATGACGACGGGGTAGCTCGCCCCGGCGCGTTGCTAGTCCCTAGCACTGCCCCATCCGGCCAGAGCCACAACCTGCTGTTTACCAAGCTGCCGCCTAGCACCAACGTTGCCCTCTATTTTGATGTAAATCAATATGGCAATGCTACCAGTGATGCCAACGGTTTGATAACTACAACCATCACTACATCGGTCAGCATATCAGATGTGCATATGATCAGCTCTGATGTTGCAGGCAATGATATCGCCACAGTAGCAGTCACTACGCTTACTCTACTTGGACAGCCTGGTAGCACCGGCACAATGTTTGGAAAGGTCAGCGATGCCGCAACCTCTCAGGGTATTACCGGCACTGTAACCATCAACGGTGTGACCACTCCCACCCTCGGCAATGGTAACTACACTATCCCCAACATCCCGATTGGCACCTATGTGGTAACTGCTACAGCGAATAGCCCCTGCTATGTGCCGCTAACCCAGACTGTCAGCATCGGCGCTGGATTGTTGCGGGTGAACTTCCCGCTGAACAATATCTGCACCACTACCACGCCCACCCCGCTTGCCTCAACTCCCACCAATACGGCGACCGCTGCGCCAACCAGCACACCAACGGCTACATCGCCGCCGCAACCGACTAACACGCTACAGCCGACCAATACACCCGGCGGGCCAACTAATACGCCCATTCCCACCAATACTCCAGCGCCATCCAATACACCCGGTGGGCCGACCGATACACCAGTGCCGAGCAGCACGCCTACGCCGACCAATACGCCACCGCCCACCAACACCCCCGGCGGGCCGACCAATACCCCAGCCCCAACCAACACTCCCGGCGGGCCGAGCGATACACCTGTGCCAACTATCACGCCGACCGACTGCCCCAACCCGTTCATAGACATCAACGCCAATATTTTCTACTTCTTCATCCACACGCTCAACTGCGAGGGGGTGATCAACGGCACCGATGCCATCCACTATTCCCCATCCGCGCCCGCAACGCGGGGGCAGTTCGCAAAGCTGGTGGTGCGTGGCTTCGGCTTCCCCTTCTACACCCCCAGCGATGGCCCCACCTTCAGCGATGTGCCAACCAGCTACTTTGCCTTCGCCTTCATCGAAACTGCCTACAATCGCGGCATCGTCAGCGGCGCGAACAATGGCTCCTGCCTGGCGCGAGGTCTCACCCCACCCTGCTTCCTGCCCAACGACGACATTACCCGCGCCCAGGTAACCAAGCTGATCGTCAATGCCCATCCCTACGTGCTGATCACGCCGATTGACGGCCCCCATTTCGCGGACGTTCCCGCCAGCTACTGGGCCTACGCATATGTCGAAACCGCCTTCGCCCACGACGTGGTGCGCGGCACCGACGGCACCCACTTTGAACCCAACCGCAACGTGCGCCGCGACGAGCTTGCCAAGATGCTCTACCTCGGCATCGTCGCGCCTTAAAACAAATAGTAGTTACGCAGCATGGACTGTAGTAGACGGTTTTTGAGCGTGATCTATCGGCGCGAAGATCTTGATGCCAGGCACAGCTCCCGGCCTGCCCAGCCTCAACCAGCGCCTTACTACGATCCATGCTGCGTAACTACTAACAAATACAAACATGAGTAATCCCTGATTTTACAGCAGGAGGATAGGTTGGGGGTCTGGGGGTTCAGCCCCCAGAGGGTGAAGCGTATATACGCTTAACGAAACAACCAAAGTTGCGGTTAGGTAGTTCCCATGTGCTTGAGGCACCGCAGCCCCTGGGGGCTGAACCCCCAGACCCCCAATGTGCTTCACCCGCACCGACTTCAGGATAACTCATGCTTCAACCATAACCGCATCCATCTGCCACCCTCAACCCGCCTTCTCCCAGATCGGCAGCTTGAGCGGCGCGGTCTCTTGCCGCACCATTTCGCGCAGGCGGTCAATCACCACCAATTCGCCACGCTCGTCGTGGTAGTACCAGTGCTGCCAGCCGTTGCAAGCGGGTTGGCCTGCCAGCTGTGCGCCCAGGCGATGGATGCTGCCGCGCAAATCGCCCGCCTGCAAGCTGCCATCGGCCAGCACCTGCGCGGCAACGCCGTGGGCGGAGTAGAGCGTCTGCCCCGCGTGCAGCAAGCCGCGCTCCAGCAGCGTGCCGAAGGGGATGCGCGGCGCAGCGCGGCGGTTGTCGCCACTGTAGATTTCATCGCTAAACAGGCTGGAGGTGACTGCGGCGATCCGCTCCTCGGCCAGCCGCACGTACTCCGCCTCACGCTCGATGCCCACATAATGACGATGCAGCGCCTTAGCCACCGCGCCGGTGGTGCCAGTGCCGAAGAAGGGGTCGAGAATCACATCACCGGGGTTGGTGCTGGCGAGGATAACGCGATAGAGCAACGCTTCTGGCTTCTGGGTGGGGTGAGCCTTCGCGCCATTGGCCTTCAGCCGCTCTGCGCCGGTGCAAATGGGCAGGTGCCAATCGCTACGCATCTGCAAGTCGTCGTTAAGCGCCTTCATCGCCTGATAGTTGAAGGTATAACGCTTCTGCCGCTGCGACTTCTTGGCCCACAGCAGGGTCTCGTGCGCGTTGGTGAAGCGCACCCCGCGAAAGTTGGGCATCGGGTTAGTCTTGACGAAGACAATATCGTTGAGCAGCCAGTAGCCCAGATCCTGAACGATGCGACCCACGCGATAGATATTATGATAGCTGCCGATCACCCACAGCGTGCCGTTATCCTTCAGCACGCGACGACAGGCGGCCAGCCAACCCTCAGTGAAGCGGTCATATGCGGCGAAGTCGGTGAACTGATCCCAGTCATCGTCCACGCCGTCCACGCGGGTCATGTTCGGTCGCCACAGCTCTTGCTGCAGCTGCAAGTTGTAGGGTGGGTCGGCAAATATAACATCCACGCTGCGCTCAGGCAGGGTGGAAAGCACCTCCAGGCAGTTGCCTTGTATAATCGTGTCAAGCGCCAGGTCGGGCAAGTAGCACCTCCTCGTAACTTGACATATTATATCACGATTATTTTGGTTTGAATAGTGGATCAGGCTAATTCGAGCAGTTGGAAGCTGGCAGTGAGGCGGATATCCTGGGATGAACGCCCCACCAGCGCCTGAAACTCGCCCGCCTCGGCAACCCAACGATGCGCCAAATCGTCGTAATAAGACAGCGCCCGTGGGTCGAGGCTGAAGCTGACAGTTTGGATTTCGCCGGGCTGCAGAGCGATTTTGGCGAAGCCCTTTAGCTCTTTTGGTGGGCGCATCACGCTGGCCTTAACGTCGCGCACGTATAGCTGCACCACCTCTGCTCCCGCCCGCTGCCCGCTGTTGGTTACATCTACCGTCACTACCAGCGACTCACCAGCGGCAAGCTGGGTCTGGCTGAGGCGCAGGTTGGCGTAAGCGAAGTCGGTGTAGGACAGGCCGAAGCCAAAGGGAAAGAGCGGCGCGATGTCCTTCTTGTCGTAGTAGCGGTATCCTACAAAGATGCCCTCGCCGTAGTGTACCTTGCCATGTTCGCCGGGGTAGTTTATGTAGGCGGGATTATCTTGCAGGCGCATGGGGAAAGTCTGGGGCAGGCGGCCCGACGCATCTACCTTGCCGAACAGCACATCAGCAATCGCGTTGCCGCATTCCTGACCGCAGAACCAGGCTTGCAGCGCCGCCGCTGCCCCATCCAGCCAGGGCATCACGATCGGTGAGCCGGTCTGTATTACCACTACAGTGTTGGGGTTGACAGTGGACACCGCTTTGATTAGATCATCCTGTTCGCCAACCAGGTCCAAATCGGGGCGGTCTGCGCCCTCGCTCTCCCACTCGCCGCTGGAGCCAACGAAGATAAGCGCGACATCGGCGCTTGCCGCCAGGTTGACCGCCCGCGCAATTGCATCTTCAGCCAGCGGCGGCAACGCTCCAAATCGTACCCCTGCCAGCCCGCCCGCCGTTGGCTTGCTGTACTCAAGGGCAAGGGCAACCGGCTTGCCCGCGGTCAGCATCAGCGAGGCGCGTTGCTCCGCGCTGCCCATGCCCATATAGGAATCGCCTGCTGTTTGCGCCGACCAGTTATCAATCACCTGCTGCCCGTCCACCATCAGGCGGCTCAGGCCAGCGGAGACCAGACCGAAGGTGTAAAGGCCGCTAACCGTTGGGGTGAGATACCCGCTGGCGCGGAAGGAGAAGGCAGCCGGGTCAACCGTGGGTGGCAGTTCGCCATTGAATCTTATGTCGGAGCTTGCCAGGGTAGTCTGCCATACTGGTTCGCCGCTTAGGTCGAGGCTGTTGTAGTATGCGACTGCGAACCCGCCGTGTTGCTGATCTGCTGCCGGAGCCACCTGTGTTATATCCAGAGGAGGGATAAACCTGTGGTTGGCGCAGCCCATCTCGTAGCCAACTTCGACAGTGGGTTCAAGCTGGGCGGTCAGGCCATCGTAAGGAGTAATGGTATACAGAGCATTTACCTGGGCGCTACCGCCGCCCATGATGCGGGCCTGTTTGGCGTTCGGCCCGATAATTGCCACTTTGCGTAGCTTAGAGGCATCGAGGGGCAGCACACCGTTATTCTTGAGCAGGACAATACCCTCGGCGGCTGCCTGGCGCACCAGAGCGCGGCGGGCGGGACTATCGTCGGAGCGTTCCTCAATGCTGGGCGGACTATCGAGCAGGCCACTGCGTTCGATCAGGTGCAACATCCGCGCAGCAGCATCATCCACCGCGGCTGCGCTCACTTCGCCGTTATGCACTGCTTGCACCAGTTTATCGCCACGCCACCTGGTAGGGCCGGGCATCTCCAAATCCAGGCCCGCATCGAGCGCGGCTACCGTGCTGTGGGTGGCAACCCAGTCGGATATTACCACGCCATCAAAGCCCCATTCCTGCTTCAAAATGCTGGTTAGCAGTTCCGCGTTCTCGCTGGCGTAAGTGCCATTGACCTTGTTGTAGGAGGCCATCACCGTCCACGCCCCCGCTTCACGCACGGCAGCCTCGAAGGCGGGCAGGTAGATCTCGCGCAGAGCGCGTTCCGCTATCTCGGAGCTAATGGTGAGGCGCTCGAACTCGGAGTTATTACCGGCATAGTGCTTGACACTGACCCCAACGCCACGGCTCTGTACCCCCTGGATGTAGGCGACTGCGATGCGGGCGGCAAGATAGGGATCCTCGGAGTAGCACTCGAAGTTGCGCCCGTTCAGCGGTGAACGTTGAATGTTCACCGTGGGTGCGAGCAGCACCTGCGCCCCTTTCGCCTTCGTTTCCTCGCCCAACGCCTGCCCCACCTGCTCGACTAGCGCGGTATTCCAGGTGGCGGCCAGGGCGATGCCGCAAGGGTAGCAGGTAGTGGGCGTAGCGGTGCCAAACGAGCCTGCGCCTCGCGCTCCATTCGGTCCGTCCGTCACCTTGAGGGCAGGAATACCGAGGCGTTCGATGGCGGGAGTATGCCACGATGAAGCGCCCGCCAGCAAGCTGACTTTTTCCTCCAGGGTCATTGCCTGTAGCAGCGATTGTACCCTTTCGCTGTAGTTGCCCATTACTTTCCTCCCGATTAGCATTCCCCACACGCAGCGGGGCGCGATAAATCTGCGCCCCTACGTTCTTCATCACTAATCACAATCACTAAACTTGCTCCCGCTTCTTGAACAGAGTGTAATCAATATCAGGGAACAGGTTGTCACGCTCGTAGTATTCGCGGCAGCGTTGCAACGCCTCATGGTCGAGGTTGGGGGCGAGTAGCGCGTCGGCAAGGTCGTTGAAACGGCCCACATGGTCGTTGAAGCGGTTGGTGGCGTACTCGCGGGCCTGGCCGGTGGTTACCAGGAAGGGCCAGTCGCTGCTCTCCAGCAGCAGCAGTTCGCGGGCCGCCTGCTGCAGCATAAATTGCTGATCGCCTCCCCCACCCCCAACCCCTCCCGACGGGAGGGGAAACCTGGCGACCAACTCCTCCATGCGCTGCTCGGCGGCGTGGATGATCGGCCACATCCACTCGGTGTCGGCGTTCTTCCAGGTGAAATGGTTGCCCGCCTGCCCCCACGAACTCTCCGGCAGGTCGAGGACTTCTTCGGGCAGGTGCTGATCCAGCCAGGCCGAGGCGGTAGTTTGCTCCACCACATCGCTGTCGGCCAGGTTGTGCAGCACCTGCTTCAGCCAGTCGGGACCCTCGAACCACCAGTGGCCGAACAGTTCCGTATCGTAGGCGGAGACCACGATGCCAGGCTTGCCCTCGTTATCGCGGGCGTAGGCGGCGACTAGCTCCTCGATCAAGCGGCTGTAGTGGTTGGCGTGTTCGGTGACGCGCTGCTGCGCCCAGTAGGGATCGTAGGGCTGCTTATGGCTGAGGTCAACCCCCACGTCGCTCACTTTCCAGTATTGCATCCCGCTGATGCCATCCTTGCGGTGGAACTCGCGGTAATTAAAGTCGCCAGGGTAGCCGTTGTCCGCGCTCCACACCTGCATCCCGCTGCGGTCGTTACGGCCCATCGCTGCAACCTGCGGGGTACGCACATAGTAAGCCTGATAGGTGGTACGGTTGGTTGGCTCCTCGTAGTCGGGGATGGGGACAACGTAACGCTGGGGTATCGCGCCATAAGGGCCAACTACGCCGCCGGTTGCCTTGCCCACCGGCCTACCCCCCTCGATGGCGTGAGTCTCGGTGAAGAACAGCTTCTCGTCATTCTCGGCCAGGAACTCCTCGATGCCCGGCTTGCGGTAGTGGCCGTTCGGCCCATCCACCCAGTAGGCGGGGCGGTAGGCGCACTCTGGCAGCCATACAGCGCGGGGCTGGCGACCAAAGTGGTTGACGTAGCTGTGGCGGCCCACCTGAAGCTGGCCGCTGATCGAGCTGTCGCGGGCCAGCAGCGGCAGATAGCCATGCGTCGCTGCGCTGGTGATGATTTCGATATAGCCCTCGTCCTGCAGCAGCTTGAATGCGCCGATGATGTCGCGTTTGAAGCGGTTGAGGAAGGTGGACTGCACCTTGAGGTACCAGTCGGCGTACCACTCGGCTAGATACTTCATGTGACCATCGCCAACCTGGGTGAAGCGTTCGATGTCCGATTGGGCGGCGGCCACTTTGCCGGAGAGGTATTCGAGGAAGTGTTCCATCACCAGTGTATCGGCCAGTTGCTCGGTCAGCACCGGGGTGAGGCCAATGGTGAGGCGGAACGGCACGCCCTCCTCGCGCAGGTCGTATAGGGCGTTGAGGATGGGAACGTAGGTCTCGCTGGCTGCTTCGTGCAGCCACTCCTCGCCGTGCGGCCAACGCCCAGCGCGGCGGGCATAGGGCAGATGGCTGTGTAGCACGAAGGTGAAACCGCCTTGTTTCATCATTTACTCCTAACGGAAGGTTGAAAGTTACAAGTTGAAGGTTGAAAGTAGGACTGAGACGTTTGCCTCATTATATCACACTGCCCTTTACATTCAACTTCCATGCCACGCATTAACGACCATGGCGGATGCAATCTGCCCCTACTCCAAGCCACTTTCAACTTTCAACTTTCAACTCCCTACCCTCTGCCCGATAATGATACACAGGTCGTTGACGTTGGTGCCGCTCGGCCCAGTGATGATTTGCTGGCGAGGTTGGTCGGGCCAGGTGATGGCAGCGCGTTGGTCGAGGGCTTGCCAGAAGCTGTAGCTATCGTTGGCGGCAAGATAAGCATAGGGGTCGAGGCCGAGCGCATTGGCGCGGGTCACGGTATTGGCATCGGCGATTGCCCCTGCTGCACCACAACTGCCGTCGTCGCCATCAGTGGCGAAGGTGGCGATGGTTAGCCTGTAGGCGTTGAGTTCGGTGCGATGCTCATGGAGGGCGATGGCGGCGGTCAGAGCTAGCTCCTGGTTGCGC
>JBBRMT010000007.1:0-41997 GCA_038230695.1 Chloroflexia bacterium | reverse complement strand
CTTCTCCGTGTCTTCAGCCCTAATCACCCATCACCAATCACTCTATTCAGCTCCTCCCAGAAGGCGGGGTAGGAGACGCTGACCGCCTCTGCGCCTTGTATAGTGCTGGGGCCGCTGGCAAGCAATGCGGCGATGGCGAAGGTCATGGCAATGCGATGATCGGTGTGGCTGTCAATCGTCGCGCCGTGCAGCTTGCCGCCAGTGATGACCATGCCATCTGGACGCTGTTCCACTGCGATGCCCATGCGGGTCAGGCCATCGGCGACAGCGGAAATACGGTCAGTCTCCTTTGCCCGCATTTCCGCTGCGTCACAGATGACGGTGCGGCCCTCGGCACAGGCGGCGGCCACTGCCAGGATGGGCAATTCGTCAATCATGCTTGGTATCATCGCGCCGCCCACCTCGATGCCGCGCAGTTGGCTACTGCGTACCGTAATGTCGGCAACCGGCTCACCCGCCTGCTCACGCTGATTACGCAGAATAACGTTACCGCCCATCTCATGCAGCGCCTCGATGATGCCCCGCCGAGTGGGGTTGATGCCCACCCCTCGCAGTGTCAATTCGGCGTTGGGATGAGCCACGCCCGCCACCATCCAGAATGCGGCGGTGCTGATGTCGCCTGGCACCGCCAGCGAGCGGGCCTTTGGTTGCGCCCCGCCGACGATGCTGATCAACCCCTCGTCGCTGCCTGGCTCAACTTCGATGTCCAAAGGCACGCCCATCGCCCGCAGCATCCGTTCACTATGATCACGGCTGCCCACCTTGCCGCGCAGCAGGGTGCTGCCCCGCGCATAGAGCGCGGCGAGAATGAGCGCGGATTTCACCTGGGCGCTGGCAACTGGCAGGGCGTAGTTGATGGCGTGAAGGGGACGCGACCCCCTAATAGCCAGGGGCGCAAACTGGCCGTTGCCCCGCGCCATGATGCGTGCGCCCATCAACGCCAGTGGCTCGACCACGCGGGCCATGGGCCGATGGCGCAGGCTGTTATCGCCGGTTAGCACGCTGAAGAACGATTGACCCGCCAGCAGTCCGGCTAGCAGCCGCATGGTGGTGCCAGAGTTAGTGGCATCCAGCACATCGGTCGGCTCAGTCAGCCCGTAAAGGCCCACCCCTTGCACCGTCAGCCGCGCCCGACCCTCGTCCTGCTCCAGCGTAATCGCCACCCCCAACGATTGCAGCAGTTGCACGGTTGCCAGACAATCTGCGCCGGGCAGAAAGTTGTCAATCGTGGCGCTGCCTTCGGCAATCGCATTGAAGATGGCGGCACGGTGGGAGATAGACTTATCGCCGGGCAGATCGAACGCACCGGCGAGCCGTGATGGTGGGTTTATCGTCTGGCTGCTCAAAGTTGGGCCTAGTCCTTGTATACTGCCAGCTTGCGGTAATCGGATAGATGCTCTTTGCAGGATGAGCAAAGCACCGCTGTAGCGCGGCGACGCTTGATGCCGGTGCGCGAGCGGTAGTCGTAGTTGTAGCTATAACGACCCCAGTGCTTGGCGCAGTAGAACGAGCCGCAGCGTTCGCAGGTGACGATATGAGCATTTTCGCAGCTTTCGTTGCCGCACAACCCATGCGCGTTGCGCGACTCGGCCACCTCGCGGCGGATAGTCTCCAGGTAGGCGGCTTCCTCGTGCTTGAGGCGACGGGCGTATTCATGGCGGCAACGGCGGCAGACCCCCTGCTCCTCGTCGCCGTGCTGTGAGCAGAAATCGTGTCCGCACATGATGCAGGTGCTGCCCGCATTGTTCAGGCAGAGTATGAACCCGCTCTTACAACGCACCCGCGCCGCCGTAACCCGCTCCGCTGCTGACTGCACGGGTGGGATCATTGCCGCCGTGGGCAGCCCCGTCTGCGCTGGCATCTCTATAGGGTTGTGCGTCTCTGTCCTGCTTTGCGTCTCAATCATTATTGCCTTCCCTCCACTATGGGGATGAATGTAGATTATATGTTGTTATACTTACGATAAACATTATATGCTGGGCGAGATTCTCTCTCACCAAGCCTATCCCAGCGGGAGAGGCTTTTTGCATCCGTTGCTTGCGTTAAATATTTGCGTGTGGTGAGATTCCCCTCACCAAGCCTATCCCAGCGGGAGAGGCTTTTTGCATTCGTTGCTTGCGATAAATATTTGCGTGCGGCGAGATTCTCCCTCACCTTGGGAGAGGCTTTTGGCTACTCAGCACTCAGCACTCAGCACTCAGCACTCTGTTACAGCCGTGTGGCCCGCTGGCGGAGCAGGTGGTCGGCGAGGGTGATTGCCAGCATCGCTTCGGCCACCGGCACGGCGCGGGGGCAGATTGACGGGTCATGGCGGCCCTTCACACTGATAGTCGCCGGGTTGCCCTCGATGTCTATAGTCGGCTGCGCTTTCGCAATGCTGGCAGCGGGCTTGATTGCCACTCGCACGATGATGTCCTCGCCGGTGCTGATGCCGCCCAGGATGCCGCCGTGATTGTTGCTGGTCGTGCCAACCCGTCCATCCTTCATGGTGAAGGGGTCGTTATGCTGCGACCCGCGTAGGATGGCGGAGGCGAAGCCGCTGCCAATCTCTACCCCTTTGGTCGCGCCAATGCTCATCATTGCTTTGGCGATGTCGGCATCGAGCTTGTCGAAGACCGGCTCGCCCAATCCTGCTGGCACGTTGCGGGCCACAACTTCAATTATACCACCAACCGAGTCCTCATCGTCGCGGGCGGCTTCGATATAGGCGATCATCCGCTCCGCTGCCGCCGCATCCGGCGCACGCACGATGTTGCGTTCAATCTCGTCCTCATCGGTATGTGCGGCAATTATGTTGCCAATCTGCCTGACATAGCCGATGATACTAACTCCGAAGTGGGCCAGCATCTTGCGGGCAATTGCTCCCGCCGCCACCCGGCAGGCAGTCTCCCGCCCGCTAGCTCGTCCACTGCCACGCCAGTCGCGCACTCCGTATTTGGCATAGTAGCTATAGTCGGCGTGGCCGGGGCGATATAGGTGGCGGATGCTCTCATAGGCGCTGGAGTCGGCATCGTAATTGTATATAATCAAACTGATCGGCGTGCCGGTCGTTACGCCCTCGAACACCCCGGACATGATGTTGACGCTGTCGCTCTCCTTGCGCGGCGAGGTGATTTTGCTCTGCCCCACCCTACGGCGGTCGAGGTCATGTTGAATGTCGGCTTCGCTCAATGCCAACCCCGCCGGACAGCCGTCCACCACGCAACCCACCCCCTTGCCGTGCGACTCGCCCCAGGTGGTAATAGTAAACATCTTGCCAAATGTGCTGCCTGCTGCCATTAGAGTTCCTTTTGTTCTTCGGCTGTAACGCTCTCGGCAGCTATTCGCATACTGAGCCACGCTTCCTTCAGCGGCTGACCAACGGCGCTGTCTGGCTCGGCCAGTAGCAGACTCTGATACGCCTCTACATACGCGCCACGTTGGCGGTGGAACAGGTGCAGAAAGTAACGTAGGAAGCTGATACAATCCAGGATTGCGATCTCAATACCCCCCGTCCTTTCATACCAGCTTGCCGCATAGTCTCTTACATCAGCCTCAATTGTATCGGTAGTGATAAATATGTAATTTTGGATACCTCGCCCAGCTATCTTACTCAAAGCCATATCAATATCGTTGCGTGTGACTCGCCTCATCTACATCTCATAGCTGGTTATCACATTGTCTTCGCTTGCTAGAGTTACTTCCAGATCGCCGCTGGAACCAGTTTGTCGGTCTGCAGCGTTGTGACCCTGCAATACTAGAGTGCGCTCATCCAGTTGAACCTCACCCACCTTATATGCCGCAGCTACGATCAGCACTGGCAGACGGCTGGCACCGGGCAAGCGAAGATGCTGCTCGACAAGGGTAACTATACCCTCGGCGGAGAGCAATGTTGCTCCTGCACTAGCCTTCAGGTCCGCCAGCTTTGCAGCAAGGTTGGTGCGTCTTTCTTCCCGCACAATCACCAACCAACGCAAGGTTTCAGCCAGCAAATCTTCTGCACTTACTAGTCCGTCATGCACAATAGTAGGCGAACGACAGCGCGATTTTGCAGGTTACGGCTGACAAGTTCGATAAGGTCTACCACCTCCTGATTGGCAATTAGCGGCGTTGCTAGATTGCTCTCCGCCCGCTGCAAGGCTTGGTCGAGGATTTCTTTAGGAGTAGGCGTACTCGATCCTTTCCTGATTCACCGCCATACCGGGCAAGGCATAGTTCACCCAGAGTGCCTCAGCACGAGGTTGCTTGACACTGTGGCAGAGCCTGGCTGGTACTTCGACGCACTGCCAATCTGCGAACAATTCATCATATAGTGAACCGCGATAGCCAGACAGCGCAACCTTGCCCTTTATTTGGTGAAGTGCATGAGCGAGAGCGCGATGCGCGTCGTCGCTCATCTCGTAAGCGTAGGCTTTGTTATCCCCTCGTGTAGCATGAACGTAGGGAGGATCGCAGTAGAACAAGGTCTCCACCGAGTCGTAACGCTCAATCACCTCCAACGCTGGTGCGTTCTCGATCTGCACGCGCAGCAAGCGTTGGGCAATCAGCGATAGATCTTCGATGCTGCCCAGCCAGCGGGAGACTGCGCCCGCCATTGCCGCACGGCTGGTAAGCACGCAGTGCGCCCAGCGGCCTGCGCTGGCGGTTTGCGCCAACCCCGTCCGCACCTGGCGGGCGCGAACGAAGAAGCGGCGGGCGCGTTCCAGTGCAGGCAAGTCCACAGTTGGTTCATTGCAGGCAATCGCCAACTCCTCACGCGAGAATGGGGTTAGTCCAATCGCCTCGATAAGTTCGTCCTTTTGCTCACGCAGTACCCGAAAGAAGTTGACCACCTCGCTGTCAATGTCGTTGTAGGTTTCAATCGGTGCAGGTTGGCGGTTGATGATTACTGCCGCCGAGCCGCCGAACAGATCGCAGAAGTGTTGTGTCGGAGGCAATAGTGGCAGTAGCCAATCCAGGTGGCTGAACTTGCCGCCATACCAGCCGAAAGCGATCAGCTTGTCCGTTGCCTCCATGCGTTCTGCCCTCACCCAATCCCGCTAATGTAATCCGCGCTTGCCCCAACCAATGGCAGTTGCTTCCTTCGACACTCTATTATAAACATCTATCGTCTGATTCGCAATGTGCGGCCAGTTGTAATTTTCGCCCACCTCGCGGCGGGCATTGGCGGCGCGTTGCTGCGACCATTCAGGGTGGGTCAGGGTGTGGCCGATGCCCCAGGCCAGCGAACCGGGGTCGCCTGCATGAACCTTCAGGCCGGTTTCGTGCAGCTTGACCACCTCGCTGAGACCGCCAGTGTCGCTCACGATCACGGGTGCGCCTGCCGCCATCGCTTCCAGCGCCACGATGCCGAAAGGCTCGTACAGGCTGGGGAAGACGGCAACGTTGCACACCTTGTACAGCTTGTCGCGCTCCTCGTCGCTGACGAAACCGGCGAAGCTGATGCGTTCATGCACACCAAGCTCCACTGCACGACGCTCTAGCTCACCGCGATAGCCGCCCGTGCCAGCGATGATGAAGCGGGCATTGGGTATCTGGCTTAGTACCTGCGGCGCGGCCTCCACGATCATCTGTGCGCCCTTTTCCGGCACCAACCGCCCGATGAAGAACACGAGCGGCTCGTCCGGTTGCGCCCATCTAGCGCGAAAGTCAGTCAAATCCACGCCGTTCAGCGCGTCGAAGCGAGCGGTGTCAATGCCATTGGCGATGATGTCAATCTTGTCGGGCGGTAGGTCGAATTGCTGCTTGATTTGGGCCAGCATATACTGGCTGGTGGTAATTACCCGCCACGACTCGAAGGTAAGCCACCATTCGGTGCTGTGGATGTCGCGCTGCATATCATCGTGCAGCACGCCGCGATTGCGGCCCATCTCGGTTGCGTGTATGGTTGCTAGCAGCGGCACCTTGCAGCCGTTCTTGAGCGCCACCGCGCTGAAGGCGATCAGCCAGTCATGCGCGTGGATCAGGTCGAAGCTATAGTTGTATTTCTCGAACAGTTCGCGGCCCTTGCTCTCCAGGTTGATGTTGGTGCGCCAGGCGTTCATGAAGAAGTTGGTGGGCATCCCCATGCGGCTCATATCCTCACTCGGCCCCGGCGGCGGCACGCGGTACACACGGCTAGCTCCACCCAACGACTCCTCGGCCTCGCCACCGCCGTATGCGGGCGTGACCAGATGCACCTCCGCGCCTGCCTCCACCAGCGCAGGCACCAGTTCGGCCACGTGCTTGCCCAACCCGCCCACGATGTGCGGGGTGTACTCCCAGGATAGCATCAGAACGCGCATAAACCCTCCAATCAACCAAACTTTCAACTTTCAACTTGAAACTTGCAACTCCTCGTCGTTGAGCATCTTGCCGTAGATATAATAGCTTTCGCCAGTGAGACGGAAGCCAAAGCCTTCGTAGAGCTTGCGGGAGCGGGCGTTGGTCTCCTGGGTGCTGAGGGTGACGCGCTGCACGCCGTAGGGCTGCATCTCGCTGATCGCCCGCGCCAGTTGCGCTGCGCCCAGTCCCAACCCCTGGGCGCGGGGGTCAACCGCAATGCGGTCGAGATGTCCCCACTTGTCGAACACGGTGTAGCTGAAGTAACCCAGCGGCTGACCCTGGTAGCGGGCCAGGTAGATGCCCACATTGTCCATCGCCTCGTACTGCAGCATCTCCTCGCGGCTGTTCCACCACAGCCAGGGGAAGGCGGCGTGGTCTACCGCGATCAGGCTGCCCATTTCCTCTGGCTTGAGCCGCTCGATGGTGACATTGCCATTGGCTAGCGCGGCTTTGGGTTGGTAGCTAAGTTGCATATTGGGCTTTTCGTAATAGACGATGCGCTCCAGCGAACTGAAGCCGATGCTGGCATAATAGCTGGCGTACTCATGCCAGCCATCGAAGCCCAGCGCGATCGCCCTGTAGCCCTGGGCGACGAACACCTCGGCCAGCCGCGCGGTCAGCGCATCACGGGCGTTGCTGCGGGCGTTCAACTCGACGATGCAACCAATGTCGTTACGATGCCGCCACGGTTCACCCACAATGTAATCGCCGCTGCGTCGCACCCACCAGCAGAAGTGGGGATAACGTTCGACCTGGCGGGCAAGCGCGTCGCGGCTGAGGCCACTCAACCAGCTTTGTCGCACCTTGCCTAGATCGGACACTCTTAGCGGCTCGACCGTAACCGGCCCGTTGTCGCTTGTTGAGTTGGGGAAGAGTTTGTTGAGCATCTCACCGGCCCACAATTTGCGCCCTGCTGAAGTCCAATCCCCAGGGGACGGCGGTCAGCCCACGCAGGTAAGGCTTGATCAGAAATGTTTGCGCCTGCCACGCCAGCGGCACCAGCGGCGCATCGCTGGTTTGTGCGATAATCTGCTTGACCAGCGTGGCCCGTGTTGCCAGGTCGTCAGTGGGTGCCAACGCATCGAGCCGCTGATCCACCATCGCGTTGTGATAGCCGCTCAGGTTGGCTGCGCTGCCACTGTGCAGCAGGGCCGCAAGCAACGTGCCAGACTCGGCGGCAGGCGGCTGGAAGCTGGCGATGAAGCTCTGGTAGCTGGCATAGCTGGCGATCAGGTCGCTATACTCCACTTCACGCACGCTGATGTTCACTCCCAGGTTTGCACTGATCGCTGCGCTCACCTTCGCGGCGAAAGGATCGTTGCTAGTGTATACCACGATGGGCGGCAGGTTGGCTACGTTCTTGTACGACGATTGGGCAATCAGTTGCCTCGCCATGCTGAGATCGAAGCGGGGAGTATTGTCGCCGCCCAGCGCGGGCGGTAGCAACCCATAGGCGGCGATGCTCCCCGGTGGCTGCATCCTATCAACATCGAGGGCCAGGCTGAACGCCTGGCGCACCAGCGGGTCGTCGAAGGGCTTGAGCCGATTGTTCAGCCCCCAGTAGGTCAGGCTCAGGCCGGGGCTGCGTAGCGCATCGTTGCCAGGGGGGGCGCTATCCACCATCACTGCGTCCAGCCTGCCCGCTGCATAGTCAGCCTGCAGGTTGGCGCTGGACGCAAAGGTGATGTAGTCGAGCGGCTGTGGTGAACCGTAATAATCGCTGAAGCGGGCCAGGGCCAGCCCCTGTGCGTCGCGGCGAAGCGCCTGGTATGGCACCGTGCCATTAGGGTGCTGCTGCCAGTTCGGGTCGCTACGCACCTGGTCGCGATCCACCACGAAGGCGACCGGCTCGGCTAGCCGATAAGGGAAAGCGGCATCGCTGCCAGTCAGCACGATGCTAAGGTGAAGGTCGTCAATCACCTGCAAGCCGCTGATAGTATTGCTCTGGCCCGCCAGTTCCTCGGCTACTCCCTGTATCTCGCCCAGGGTGCGGGCGCAGGGCAGCAACGTGGCCGCAAGGGCGGGGTCGGGTTTGCAAGCTCGTTCGATGCTGTACTTGAGGTCGCCCGCCGCCACCTGCCGTCCGTTGTGGAACTGGGCGTTGGGCCGCAGGGTA
This sequence comes from Chloroflexia bacterium, assembly GCA_038230695.1. Lineage (GTDB taxonomy): Bacteria > Chloroflexota > Chloroflexia > QHBQ01 > QHBQ01 > QHBQ01. The sequence continues at coordinate 33,578 of JBBRMT010000007.1, read as the reverse complement.
AAGGTGTAGGTAATGCCATTGTAGCTGGCGGGAAAGTCAGCGGCAATGTCGGGCTGAAGCTGCATCGCAGAGTCATATCCCATTAGCCCGCTGAACATAAGCCGCACCTGCTGCACCGAGGCAGCATCGTCGGCCCGCGCCGGATCGAGCGTAGCCATCGGCCAGCCGCCCAGCCGGATGCTCCGATCGCTGCTGCTCCCCGCTTGCCCCGGCGTATCGCTGGCGGGCCAGCAACCGAGGCTAATGCCCATCACCAGGCTAACTACCAGCAAGGATGATGCCAACCGTGCCACTGCAACTCTACGCAACCTATCCTCTTCCTAGTAGCTAATATACGCTGCTTCGCTGCGCCCTATTTTACCAGCATTGGCATAGAATGGTCAACAGCGATAAGGTGGTTTTCGGTTGCTTGATGCGCTTGAGGCGGTTGAGCAGGTTGGATTGTTGACGGTTGAGCAACGCCTCTAGCGGCTCCAGGCGTTCTGTCAGCCCCAGGCGGCGATAGTTGGCTACCGCTTGCTCCAGCATGGCGCGGGCGCGGGCGTGAATGTCGGGGTCACGCTCGAAGGCGGCGCGGCGCAGCAGCATGGTAGCATATTGTTCCTGCATGGCCGCCGCGCCCAACATATCATAAGCGGCGGCCAGGGGGGTGATTGCCGCCTCGAAGTTCTGCGCGGCCTCGTCCCACTCGTCGAGGGCGGCGTGCAGCATCGCTCTGGCGTGGCTGAGCTGAACCCGGTCGCCCTCCAAAGCGTGGATGCGGACGTTATCCTCAATCTGCTGGACGTAGCCTTGAGCGTGGCTCCAATCCTGCTGGCTCACGTAATATTCTACCAGTTGCAGGGCGGCATAGCTGCGCCACACTACCGCATCGCTGGTCATATTAAAGGCATGGGTAGCATAGGTGAGCCAGGCGTGTTCATCGCCGCGCCGATGGGCTAGCTCGGCCATGTAAATGAGGTTGACTAGCTGCATCAAGCGATAATCGGTGCGTTGGGCAATGGCGTAGGCTTCGTCCAGGTAAGTCGTGGCGCGGTCAAGCTCTCCGCATTTTAGATAGAGGTCACCAGCATCACTAAGCACCCGGCAGAGGGCGCTAAGGTTTTCAAACTGATCGCGTAGGGCCACCGCCTGCTCGATGTATTCAATCGCCTTGCTGATTGGTCCGGTCTTGAGGTAAACATCGGAGATGAGGCGATAGATGTCGGCGTGGCGCAGGGGGTCGGCGGCCAGGGTGGCCTCGGCCAGCGCCCGTTGGTAGAGGCTGAGGGAAGCATCGAACTTGCCCTGTGCGGTGCTGATATTGCCTAGGTTGGCAATCGCCTTGGCGGCGATGGAGTGCGCCCCCGCCCGCATCGCCGCCTCGCTGCTGCTTTTATAATAGCCGATTGCCGCCTCGTGGTGTTCGCGGAAGTATTCGACATTGCCCAGGCTGTTTAGAACATTGGCGAGCAACGCATCGCCCGCCGCCTGCCCTTCCAGGTTCTGGTGGGCCAGCAGCATCTCCGCTTTGGCCTCATCAAGCTGCCCTTTGTGGTAGTAGGTTAGGCCGTGCAGGTAGAAGGCGCGGGCGGTGAGCAGCAACTGCTTGCGTTGCTCCGCGCTGATGCTCATCATTTCGACATCGGCCTTGGTCAGGTTGGCGCGAGCCTGATTGTACTGGCCTCTGGTAAGGTCGGCCTCGGCACGGTCGAGATAACGGGAGGTGCGACTGGCGGCCAGAGGCTGCCCACAGGCGGCGCAGGTGTTATCGCTGGCGCGGTTGGCCGCTTCGCAGAACAGACAGTTGATTGTATCTATTCTAGTCATATGGTTTGCCTATCACCCTCCGCTAGCATGGTAGCTAGCACGTGTTTAGCTAGCGACGTTGGGGCGGATAGCAGGCAGCGAACCTGGGCAGGCGACGTGCGCCACCCCATCCATATAGAACTCTACATTGCCGCATAAGTTATGGCTAATCTGTTGCTCCCATTAGGCGGGTAACAATGCAGCTAGCCGAGGTCAACCCCAGCCGCCCTGAGTTGTGCGCGGCTAATCGCCCCTTCCCGCAGGATGCGCGGCGTATCACCGTCGAAGGTGATGATCGAGCTTTCGATACCAACGGTGGTCGGTCCACCGTCGAGGATGATGTCCACCAGACCATCGAGGTCGGCGCGGGCGGCAGCGGCATCAGTGGGGCTGGGGTTGCCGCTGTGATTGGCGCTGGTAACTGCCAATATCCCGCCACACTGGGCTAGCAGGGCCAGGGTAATCGGGTGGTTGGGCATCCGCAGCGCGATAGTCGCGCCGCCAGCGGTGAGGCGGTCAGGCAGGTTGCCCTTGTGCGGCAGCACGATGGTCAGGCCGCCGGGCCAGAACTGGCGCATCAGCAGGGCGGCAACGCGGCGCATCGGCAAGGGCAGCCGCGCCAGATCCGTCACCTGCTCCACCGCGCCAATACCGTTGACCAGCAGCGGGATGGCCTTGCTGAAGTCGCGCCCCTTTGCGGTATACAGCCTGGCAACCGCCTGCTCGTCCTCGGCCAACGACCCCACTCCGTATACGGTATCGGTAGGAAACACCGCCACTCCACCCGCCTCAATAATGTCGGCGGCGGCGGCAATGCCCGCTTCATCGGCTGGGCGATAGATTGTCTGCATTACATCGTCCTCCCTACCACGTACCAGCCCCAGGTGTCGAGCAGGCGCTTGTAGTCGCTGTTGGGCAACGCATCAAGGGCGGCGGCAGCATCTTCGCTGTAGCGGCGGGCTATGCCTTGCACATGGGCCACTGCGCCGCACTCTACTAGATACTGGGTAGCCTCGGCCACCTGCGCCGTGCTGGCGTTGGGATTGCCCAGCGTTTGCAGCAGCAAGGCCCGCTCCGGCGTGCTTGCCCCCTGTAGCGCGTGGTAGACAATCAGGGTGCGCTTGCCCTCGCGGATGTCGCTGCCAATCGGCTTACCCAGCTTGCTTTCATCGGCGGTCAGGCCCAGGATGTCGTCCTGCAACTGAAATGCGATGCCGCAATCGCCCGCGAAGCGTTCCAGCGCGGCGACCACCTCCGGCTGGGCGGTGGCCTCGTCCAGGCCGATGACCGCGCCAGCGTGGGCGGCAAACTGATAGAGGACCGCCGTCTTCTTCGCCAGCATCTCCACAATGGCCGCCTCACTCAGTTCGGCAATCGGCGTGGTAGCATATTGCACGTCGCGCATCTCGCCTTCTAGCAGCGCGGTCTCGATTGTCTGGCTGAGGTACTGGATCAGGTGGAGCGCGACAGCGGGGTTGACCCCCTCGGCGGCAAGCTCGGCCAGCAACGTGTAAGCCCAACCCTGCTGCACATCGCCAGCCAGGATGGCGACAGTCGTGCCATAATGGGCGGCCTCGTCGGCATCATAGCCTAGCTCGGCTTTGCTGCGAGTGGCGAACTCGGTATGCACGGTGGGCGAACCTCGTCGCAGCGCGTCACGGTCAATGATGTCGTCGTGAACCAGCGTCCAGGTGTGGAACACCTCCACCGCAGCGGCGGCGGGGACCGCCTTTAGCTCGTCACCACCCACCGCGCCAGCGCAGAGCATCATCAGCAGCGGGCGAAGCCCCTTGCCCCGCTGCCGAATGTAGCTATAGACCGCATCTTGAATGTGCGCGGGCTGGAAGTAGGCGGCGTAGCGTGGGTCGAGGATGCGCTGGTAGACCGCATCGCGGCGGCTGACGCGGGCCTGCTCGAACGCTTCGAGGTCGGCGCGGCTGGGTGTGACGAACGGCATGGGCGGTTGGCTCCTTGCGCTTTGGTAAGTGTAGTAGCATTATACCATATTCTGTGATTACGTAGGGGCGCACGACTAGCTAGTTGTGCCAGTAATACTAGCCAACGGATGCGGTTCAACGGAGAAACGGATGTAGGGCCGCATGGCATACGCCCTGTGGATGGGAGACAATGCTTATTGGAAACACTAATTGTAGGGGATGGGTGTTTGAATCGCGCAGGACACGGAACGGACGGAAGATACAGAAGGAATAGAGCATCATTTGTGGTTACGACGGGCGTTGATGCTTCACAACCAGGGCGGGCCTCCGCCCGCCCCTACGCTTCACCATTACCCCTCACCCAGCCTCTCCCCCTGTGGGAGAGGAGTTAATTGCTGGGCAGCGGGTTGCAGATCGTGATTGACATCCGGGGTGGAGAGTTCTGCAGTGTTAACCCGCCCGCCAATCGCGGCTGCACGCTCCACCGGGTTGCGTAGCGTGCCGATCTGGTCGTTGCCAACCTCCACGATCTGGCCGACCTGCAGTGGCTGGTTGGCTGCTGGCAATGCGCCAGCGCCGGTGAGCAGCACGGTTGCGTTGGCGATAGGGTTGTCACTCATCAGCGCGGCAATCAGGTCGGTGAAGCTGCGGGCCATGCTGGCGGTGCTACTCTGCGCTTGATAAATGACCGTGCTGCCGTCGGCATCGAGGACACGATAATCCAGTTCCAGCGGCACAACCGCAGTATCCTTCTCTTGCCGCCCCAGCGGGTCGGCGGTGTATAGCGCAGGGCCGAGAGCGCAACTGCCCTGATACAGCTTGGCAAGCGAGAGGTATAGGGGATTATCCTGCTCGATGTCCAGCGCGGTAACATCGAACGCCAGAGTATAGGCAATGATATTGCCACTGGCATCGAGGATAAGCGCAACCTCTGCCTCCGCGATAGTCACTTCGCTATCGCGGCGGACGCGAATGGGCGCGTTAGGGCCGACGCAGCGGGTGGCCGTTCCCTTGAAGAAAAGGGCGGCGCGGGGCGCTTTGAAGGCTCGCTCATAGAGGTCGCCCATCGCGGTGTCGTAGGCGCGGCGTTGTTCTACGCTGGCGGCATAGACCGCATCACAGCCCCACACCTCCGGCGCGAGGATCGGCATCAGCAGGTGGGCGCGGTCAATTGCGGGCGCGATGTCGAGATCCTTGTATTTGAAGCTGTTTATACGTCCGCCCTGTTGGTCGAGGTCGTCGCGCAGGTGCAGGGCAATGTCGGCGATAGTGGTATGGTCACGCACTGCCACGGCGATCATATCGTTGGTGGTGCGGATGCTGCCATCAGCGGGGGTAATGTCGGTCACGTTGCCCTTATCATCAACCACGCCGATACGCACGCTGCCACCGCCCGGCGCATTGGCCGCCAGCGGCGTTAGTGGCGTATTGGGAACACCGGGACTCCAGAATTGAATCAGCCTCATGTTATATGCCTCTCATGCTTGGTGTAAAAGAGTTGGGCGGGGTAAATCTGCTCCCCTACGGATAATATAAATGGCTGGGTGCGGTAAATCTACGCCCCTACGGATAATGCGCTCTCTGCTAGGCTACCTGGCATAATATAGCGAAATGTTCGTTGACAGCAGCCTGTCCGCTGAGGGCAACTACCTGCTGATGCAGACGGTAGTTTTCCAGCGCCAGGGCAAGCTGCGCGGCGACCAGGTTGAGCAATGCAGTGTTGGCCTCGCCGTATACTGAAGCATCGGTTTCGATAATCAATGCGCCGAGAACGCTGCCTGATACACTAAGGGGCAACCCCAGCACCGGCGAGAATGGCTCACCCGCCGCATGACGCACCATCAGGGTAATCGGCTTAACGTATTCGACTACCTGGGCGGCCAGTTCGGTGCGGGGCTTGGGGGCCACTCCGTCAACCACGCACTGGTGACGTTGCGCCGCCAGGGTTACGCCCTCTCTGCCATCCTGCTTGAGATAAATGCTGGCGCAGGCGGAGTCGGGTAGCGTCTCGATCAGCCCGGTCACTGTTTGGTCGAGCAGTGTGTCCAGCTTCACCTCCGTAGTCATCAGGCGGCTGAGGCCCGCAATAAAGGGCAGAAATGTGCTGGTAGATACTCCATTTGCTTCAGCCACCGGCGATAGATCATCCCCATCCAACGCCTCGAACATGGGCAAGCGGCTAACCCAATTGGCGCTCATTGTCATAGCTCCTTGTTACTGGCATAATCATAGCAACTGCAACACACAACAACGCGCTGCGTGGAATCCGTTCAGCGGTGCGAAAAGCAGTGTTCCTGAATTGCCTAATGGCAAGGGCTGTGCCATCAATGGGCATTGCATCACGTTCTTACCGCGCAACCGTTCAGTAGGGACGAACCGTGGTTCACCCTGGTTGACCAGGCAAAGACGTGGCGTGCGCCCCTCAATTTTACATACATTGTGCTAGGCGTTAGGCGGCTGGTTGTTGCTGCGTACCAGATTCTCAACCGACTCGCGCATATAGCGATCGAGTTCGTCGCGGCTGAAGCGCAGGTTGCCCCCTGGCGTAACCATCGCGGGCCTGATGATGCCGCGCTTGACTGCACGGTGTAGAGTAACGCTGCTGATGCCCAGGTATTCTGCGGCACGTGGCGTGGAGAACAAAGCCTCTCGCATGATGGGTATGCTCCTCTCGAAACTTCATCGTATCGGGTACTGCCTGATGGTGTATGATGTTAATCATAACATATTAACCTTACGGTCTACCTTACCGAATCGCAACACTTTTCACCAATCTTCCCGTTTGTTACTATCCAGGGCCGAATGACCGATTATTGCAAACGTGCTGAATTGCTGGTATAATGGCGCTGGTTAGGAAAACGGTAAGGAAAGGGTGGGATGATGGCAAAGCAGCGCATCCTGGTCGTTGATGACGATGAGACAATTCTGAACTCATTGCGGCTCAGTCTGACCAACGATGGGTTTGAGGTAATCGCCGCGCACAGCGGCAGCGAGGCGCTATCGAAGGTTGAGCGCACCCTGCCACAGTTGGCGATTCTCGATCTGATGCTGCCAGGGATGAGCGGGTTCGAGTTGTCCAAGCGGCTGCAGCGCTACATTGAGATCCCCGTGATCATGCTCACCGCCGTAACTGACGAGGAGACCGTGGTGCAAGGGCTGGAGCAGTACGCCGACGATTACATCAACAAGCCGTTCCGCTATGCCGAACTACGGGCGCGGATCAACCGCATCCTCTCGCGGGCCAATGAGGTATCGCTTTCGAGCAGCGACGATATTATTGTGGACAACAACCTGATCATCAACTTTGCGCGGCACGCCGTAAAGGTTGGAGAGCGCAACGTCCACCTTTCACCCATCGAATCGCGGCTGCTCTACTGTCTGGTCAAGGGAGGCGGGCGGGTGGTCAGCAACGAGTCGCTGCTGCGCCGTGGCTGGAACTATCAGGATGATGGCGACATTGAGTCGCTGTGGGTAAGGATGAGCAGCCTGCGGCGCAAGCTGGGCGACATCGAGGAGCCACCCCGTTATATTATTACCGAGCGAGGGGTTGGCTACCGTTTCGGTGTGCCAGTCCTGGGGGTCAAGTAGCCTCAACCTGATAATCTACATTCTACATTCTACAATCTACATTCTACAATCTTCATTCTACAATCTTCATTCCGTACTAAGGGTGGAAGTAAATGCTGGCGGGTAGAACACAGCTTACACGCGGGCATACCGGCCCGTTGACTACGCGGCCACACGGCGCGGGGCGGGTAATGGTGGTTGACGATAACGAGGACAACCGCGACCTGTTCTGTATGGTGCTGGAGGGGGCTGGCTATGAGGTGATCGGCGCGGGCGACGGCGCAGAAGCCTTGCAGCTAATCAAACAAGCGCCCCCCGATTTGCTGGTCCTCGACCTGATGATGCCCAACCTGAATGGTTATCAGGTAACCGAGTTGATGAAAGCCGATGCCGACCTGCCCTTCATCCCCATCATCATCGTTACCGCCAAGCATGAGACTCAGGACAAGGTGAAGGGGTTGGAGCTAGGGGTTGACGATTACCTGATCAAGCCAGTCAATTACCCCGAACTGCTGGCGCGGGTCAAGTCGCTGCTGCGTCTGAAGCAAACCCAGGATGCCCTGTCGGCAGAGCGCAACAAGCTGGAGCTACTCTACGAAGTATCCAACTACCTGAACAGTAGCCTGGATGTGGACGTGATCCTGGCCCGCACCCTGGAGAAGACCGTGGAGGCGCTCGATGCCTCCACCGGCAGTATAATGCTGCTCGATGATAACCTGCACGTGCTGCGTCACCTGCTCTCGCGCCGCTATATGCCTGCCGAAGAGCAGGTAGTGGTGGTAGACAAGGTTATGAACATCGGGCTGGGCGGCTGGGCGGCGGCGCACAAGATGGGCGCAATCGTCGAAGACACCGACCTCGATAGCCGCTGGGTTCACTTCAAGGATGATACGGTGCGGGCCGGTTCGGCCATCTCCGTACCAATGATGAATGATGACCGCGTTGGCGGGCTGATTACCCTGGTGCATCCCCATAAGTACCACTTCCGCAACGAGCATCTCGACCTGCTGGTTTCGATTGCCAGCCAGGTGATGATTGCCGCGAGCAACGCGCAGACCCACACCACCGTGCTTGAGGAGAAGAAGCGCACCGAGGCGATCGTCTCCAACCTGGCTGAGGCGTTGATCACCACCGACCTGGATATGCGCGTTACCGACTGCAACCCCGCCGCGCTGGCGATGCTGGGCGGGCTGCGCCGTGGGCAAGTTATCGGCCAACTGGTGAGCGCGGGGCTACCCGCCACTGCGGGTCTGATCAAGATTATTGCGCCGGTAATTGCGGGCGGTCCGCGGGTCACTGGTGTGGAGACCACCCTGCCACAGGAGGGCAACGCCCCCACCCTACCGCTGCTGGTTAGTTGCGATGCCATCCACGATGCGGCGGGCAGCATCGTCGGCTGCGTGGCCGCAATGGCCGATATTACCAAGCTGAAGGAAGCCGAGGCGCTGCGCCAGGAGTTCGTCCACATGATCAGCCACGACCTGCGTAGCCCGATCAGTGGCATTGTCGGCTGCCTCGACCTGCTTTCCGACCCAGGTATCGGCGCGGTCAACGATTTGCAAAAGAGCTTCCTCGACATGGCCCTGGCTAGTTGCCACAACCTCAACAGCCTGATCGGCGATATGCTCGATGTCTATAAGCTGGAAGCGGGGCAGATGGAGATGAGGCTCCGCGAGATTGACCTGCATTTGATGGCGGAGAACGCCGTCCAGCCGATGCGGGCGCAGGCGCTGGAGCGTGGCTTGAGCATCGTCAACAACGTGCCAGACGCGCTGATGATCAAGGCCGACCCGACCCGCCTGGCCCGCGTGTTCAGCAACCTGATCACCAACGCGCTGAAGTTCACTGATGAGGGTAGCATCACCGTCGAAGCAAATGCGGGATTGGATATTGTAGAGGTGCGGGTGGTGGATAGCGGTATCGGCATCCCCCCCGGCGAGGAGCAGAGCATCTTCGATAAGTTCTATCAGGCGCAGAACCGCAAGCTGGGTAAGATGACTGGCACCGGCCTGGGCCTCACCTTCTGCAAGCAGGTGGTAGAGGCGCACGGTGGGCAAATCCGCGCCACCAACAACCCGCAGCGGGGCAGCACCTTCAGCTTTACCCTGCCCCGCCACCTGCAATAATGCGTTATTGGTGGTGAAGGGTGGCAGTGCTGTTCCCCTCCCGAAGGGAGGGGGGTCCTTATACATCCAAGCGCATAAGACTGGGCGTAAATGTTATGGGTAATGACCCGGACTGGCCGAAGCAAATGGAGAGCGTGGACTACCAGAGCCTCAACGACCAGCAGTTGATGATGCGATTGGCTGAGCGCGACGCGGACGCGCTCACCGCCATCTATGACCGCTATGCCCGCCCTATCTACTCGCTGGCAATCAAGATAATGGGCAAGCCGGAGCGAGCCGAAGAGGTGGTGCAGGAGGTGTTCATCAAGCTGTGGCGCAAGCCCTACAGCTACGATGCGCAACGCGGCGCGTTCATCAACTGGGTGCTGGGTGTAACCCACAATCAGGCGATTGACGAGTTGCAGCGCGAACGCAACCACGAGCGCACCATCAGCCACTCGCTGCCCAGCGATGGGGATGAAGAGCAGAGCATTGATGTGGCGGATCCTGGCCCCGACCCTGCCGAGCAGGCGTGGTACAGCGTCAGATTGGACATAATGCGCGTGGCGTTGACCCAACTGCCTGCCCCTCAGCGCGAGGTTATCGAACTCGCTTACTTTAGTGGGCTAACTCAGGTAGAGATCGCCGCACGGCTGGCGGAGCCGCTCGGCACGATCAAGACGCGCACGCGGCTAGGGCTACAGAAGTTGAAAGTGATACTCGAAGAGGAAGGTCTCAGGAGTGAGCGATGAGCCACCCTGATATGGCCGGGCGCACTACGGTTCGCCGCTGGCCGATAGCAAAGAAAGCTCGGAATGGGCAATGAGTAACCCTGAACTTGCCGACAAAATTGCCGATTATGCCTTCGGCAACATGAGCGAACGCGAACGCGAAGCCTTTGCCGCCGCGCTTAAGCATGACCCCGAACTGGCCGCCGAGTATGCCACCGTGTGGCAGCCGGTAATCGAGGCCTTGCCGCTTGCCGCCCCATTGGTGCAATTGCCCGCTGCGATGCGCCAGCGCGTGCTGCAAGCGGCCTTGCAGGGTGAACCGGCCACCGTGATGCCCCGGGCGGCCCAGGCGGGCGGCGCTATCGCAACGCCGATGCAGGCGGCTACTCTCCAGCCCGCTATGTCGCGCCCTGCTCCGGTCGGCTCTCCCCAAACCGATTTCCCCGCCACCAACCCCTGGCGCAATCTGGTAGCCCTGTTCAGCCGCCCGCAGTTCGCCCTCGGTGGCATGGCGCTCATGCTGATCATCAGCCTGATCAGCGTAACCTGGGCGGTCAGTCTCAACGCCCAGCACGAAAGCGACATGGCCCACCTCGACCAGCAGCAAGCGGCGATAAATGCGCTGATTGCCGACCGCAATGCCCATATGGTGGCCTTGCAGCCCACCGCCAACTGGAAGGCGGGCTACGGCACTGCTTTCTATGACCCCAACCAGAATGTCGTCTATATCACTCTCTCCGGCCCGCCGCCACAAACCGCTATGGATTGCCAGTTGTGGGGGATGAAGAATGGGCAGGCCACCAGCCTTGCCGTATTCACCATGAACGGCTGGCTGGTCAGTTACATGGCCCATGCGCCCACCAACCTGAAGAGCTACGACAAACTGATGCTGACCTGGGAGAAGCCCGGCGGCGCAGCCCAGCCCGACCCCAAGTGGATCATGCTCGAAGGGCCAATGCAGAACAACTAGCCCAGGTGTAGCTATAGATTGAGCCAGGGCGTACTACGGCCCGCCCCTACAGATCTACAGCCTCGCCTCGGCTATTTGGTATAAAATCCCCATGGCGCAACGGTGCAAGACCGCCAGCGGCGTGCCGAATTACTGAGGGCTGGGAGCGAAGCTCCGATCGGTCGTGCGGATAAGCGCTTATTGAATGTGAAATATGCCAATCCCCCAACCCCTAGTAATACCAATTCCCGCAGGTAAGGCCGTATATCGTAGGGGCGGGCCGTAGTACGCCCTGGTACAACGCCAACGGTGCCGATTTTACCCCATCACCTTGACTAATTGGTATAATCTTGGGGCGTGCCGCCAAACCCGAACCCTATTATATTACTGTTCAAGCTAATCAACAATATAGCGATAGCCCCCATCTCTCTACCGGGATGGGGGCTATCGCTTACTACGTCTGCTTTAACCCAGGTAATTCAGCGGGTCGCGCAGGATGCCGTTGTAGTAGATAGCAAAGTGGACGTGCGGGCCGGTGCTGTTGCCGGTGCTGCCCATCGGACCGAGGTACTGACCGCGGCTGACCCTCTCGCCTACCCACACGGCGGGTCGGTTCCGCATATGACCGTAGAGCGTCTTGAAGCCGTTGCCGTGGTCAATAACCACGCAGTTGCCGAAGCCGTAGGGGTTCCAGCCCGCTTCAATCACGGTACCACCATCGGCGGCCACGAGCGGCGTGCCTGAGTTGTTGGCGATGTCCAGCCCACCATGACGATGCCCCCACTCCCAGGCCCAGAAGCCCTGGGTGATTACCCCAGCGGCGGGCCAGATGAAGCTGCCGTGGGCCAGGCCGCTGCCAGTGTTGACCCGCTTCGCTGCGGCGATCACTGCCTTGGTAGGGCCAGTTGGTGTGGCGGTTGCAGCAGGCTGGGTGGCAGCAGGCTTGGGGGTGGCGGCGCTGGTTGCCTTCTTCGTGCTGCTGCTATCCGAACGAACGCCGCTGCGGCTGCTCGGTTGCTGGCGGGCGCTGCTGGTCGCTTGTGGAGCGGCGGCTGACAGGGATGTGCTGTTGACATCAGCCACAATCGTGCCTGCGGGCTGGACATTATCAGCGGGCGGGGCGGGCGGCGCAGGGATCACCCCACCTGGCACAATCACCGTCGTGTCGGCGGCTAGCGGCTGCCCTACCTTCAGGTGGTTGGGTGCGAAGTCTACCACCGCCTGGATGCTGACCCCATAGTAGGCGGCGATGCTGTCAATAGTATCGCCCGCTGCCACCGGGTGGACGATGCCATCAATCGGTGGCACGTACATAGTGGTATCGCTGCTCAGGCTGCTGCCATCACCGAGGCTGGGGTTCGCCAGCAGCAGGGTGCTAACTGTCAGGCCGAACTTCTGGGCAATTGCATTGATGGTTTCGCCGGGGTGGGGCTTGTAGCTGATGATATGGTCGCGGGCGGGGATGCTGCCACCGGGGACAATAATTGCGTCGCCGACGTTAAGGGCGTAAGGCGGCTGCAACTTGTTGGCCTTGTAGCCGGTAATTGCCGCTGGCTCGACCTGATAAGTGGCGGCGATGCTCTCCACCGTGTCGCCTGCCTGAACGGTGTGGTACATACCCTTGATTGGCAGCACCAGCAGGGTTGAACCAGGGGTGAGGTCGGCATCGGGGTCAACGATATGGTTGGCCCACATAAGGGTCGGCTTGTCCACCCCGAACTTGCTGGCAATTGTGGCGAGGGTATCGCCTGTTTGCACTGTGTAACCCTTGACTCGATCGGGGAAGCTGGTGATAATCTGGACACGGTTGGCAACATCGGCTTTGGCCGCCGCAGTGCCATCGAGCGCCGAGTACGTGTTGAAGCTGGCGCTGATGTCGTTCGGCCCAAACTGGCTCTGGTCATTGCTGGCCGCCGGGCCAGTGACGCTGGCCGCCTGCACGGTGAGACCTTTGAACCCGCCCATCAGGGCAATGCCCAGCAGCAGAATGAGGATCACTGCATGGGTGGCGTAGCGGCTGGCCCAGATGCTGGCCGCCTGCTTGGCCTCGCGGGTTTGGACGCGACTGTGATGGCTTGGGGTGCTTACCAGCAGCGATAGCTGGCGACGCACGTTGTCGAACGCCTTACGTTCCATCCAGGCGTTGACCATGCGGCCTGCGCTGCGGTGCGGCTTGCGCGGGGTGAGTATCGGGGTGGCTGACTTGTCGGACGACTCTGGAGGGCTGATACGTAGTACGTTATAGAGCGCCTGTTCCGCTTCATTCGCCGCATCGCTAATGCGTTCGCGGCGTTCCTGAGTGCGGTTACTCTCCAGCCTGCGGCGTAGTTCGATTGCGTTACGCAGCGCAGGCTTGCGACTATGCTCTTCTCTCAAAGCAGATAACTCCTTACTAATGAGGCCTCATCCATCCGCGACTTATCCAATAATTCGCAACCCCACCTGCTCCCGCCAGAGGAGGAGGGCTGTTGTCTATGTAGATGTAGTCGCATAGACCGTTTTGCGCGGTGGGAGGCCATTCCCTTGCACAACATGTCACTACTTCGCAGATATTAACCCATCGTCAAACATTTGTCAAGTGCGACAACAATGTACTAAAATGCTACAATACCGTTGTCACATTTTCTTCTTCTGCTGAAATATGAGCGTGAATTTCAGCATAAATGCCCGGTTTGGCTGGTATTGTCACAGATCGCGCCCGCTTTGTCGGCTATCACAATATGCTAAATTGCTCCGAAATGCGAGAATGACATCGCTGCGATGGTATAATTAGCTGGGTGGAGAGTAACGCCGACTTGCAAATCCGCAAGCTAATGGTACAACCTGCAAGCCACTCGTTCGTTATAGCATAGAGAAGTTCAACCAGCATGGGATTTATCCCGACCAGCCGACCAGCGATACCGCGCTATTTGCCACCTTTGTGATACCGAGGAGAGATCGAAGTGAACAACCCAGAAAAGCATATCCTTCTACTGATCAGTCTGCTGCTGTGCGCAACGCTGCTGGCGGCCTGCGGCGGCGATAGCGGCTTGCCTTCGCCTGGCGCGACTAACCCTGCAGCACAGCCCACCGCAACTGGCGGCAGCGCGGCGAACTACCCAACTGCAACAGCGCAGGCGAACCAGCCCACCACAACCACAATCGTGCTGCCACCGCCCCCAACCGCTGTGGCGCTTGATTTGCCCACCGTCACGCCTGCGCTTAACCCTACCGACACGATAGGCGGCGCACTGCCGACCGATACGGCTGCTCCTGACCCCACCACCATTGCCCAGCCAACCGTGCCAATTGCGCTCACGCCAAGTGCGGTACAGAGCGGCCTCAGTGTGGCCGAGGTGGAGCAGGGAGCAAAGACTGGCCGCTACTTTATCTACGATGTAAGCGCAGGCGATACCCTGGCGAACGTGGCAACCGCATTCGCCCTCGATGTAAACACCCTGGCCCAACTGAACAAGACGGACGTGAACGCGCCGCTGACTGCTGGCCGCACCCTGCTGGTACAGGCTTCCCTGGCTGGCGATTTCAGCTTCATGCCCACCGACTCGATTGTGGCGGCAGTGCGTGGCAACAAGCTGCCCCGCGTGCTTGTCCCCAGCACGGACATACTGCAGGCATACAACTTCCGCCTCGCCCTGCATCGGGTCAAGCTGGCGATGCCTGCAAGTGGCTTGACCGACCCCGGCTATGTCCTAACCTTCTATACAGTCAAGGACTCGATCATTGGACAGCGTGGCACTGAGGATGTGAGCATCGTTGACCCGGCCTTCGTAGTGGCAGGCGGTTCGCTGGTCAGCCAGGTAAACCCCAGCGGCGGCACAGATGTTTACTCCACTAGCGCGAGTGGCGTTCCCGAACTGGTAAAGACCTATCGCGGCGCACAGAGCAGCGCTCAGGATCTCTACAATCAACTTGTGGCCGCGCAGAATAGCGGCAACGGCATTGCGCCACCGCCCGCCTTGCCGACCGCTACGCCCGCCACCAGCGGACAGCAGCCTGGCCTGAGCGCCGCCGAAGTAGAGCAGCAGGCGCGGAGCGGGCGTTACTTCATCTACGACGTGAGTGCAGGCGATACCATTGCCAATATCGCCCCAGTATTCGGCCTCGCTGCCAGCCAGCTTGCCGCGCTGAATAATTTGGACGTTAACGCGCCGCTAACCGCAGGCCGCACCTTGCTGGTGCAAACCACCTCGCCGGGCGACCTTGCCTTCATGCCGAACAGCAGCATCGCCGCCGCGCTGCAACGCGATGGCTTCCCTCGCATCCTCTTCCCCGGTGGCACCACGCTAACGCAATTCAACTCGCGCATCGCGCTACATCGGGTCAAACTCAGCCTGCCCGCCAGCGGCGCGTCTGCGGCCAGCTACGTGCTGATATTCTACACGGTTAAGGACTCGATCATCGGCGGGCGTGGCAACGAGGACGTGACCATCATTGACCCCGCCTTCGCGGTAGCGGGCGGCCCGCTGGCAAAGACGATTAGCCCCTCTGGCGGGGTTGATTTCTACACCACCACCGCCAACGGCATTGCTGAGACGGTCAAGACCTATAAAGGGGCGCAAAGCAGCGCCCAATCGCTCTGGCAGCAACTTGTGACTGAGAACCCGTGACGGCAAATGGTGAATGATAAATGGTAAATGAGCTAGAAATGCTGAAGCGCCGAGCAGCAAAAAGCCTCTCCCAGCGGGAGAGGTTTGGTGAGGGAGAATCGTGCCACGTATCAATGCTGGTAGTAAGCGATCCAGCAAGTGGACTGTATAACGGAGTAAACGGACGTAGGGGCGCATGGCATACGCCCTGGTGGGGGAAAAGCCAGCCAACGGTGTTCAACGGACAAACGGACAAACGAACGTAGGGGCGGGTGGTGGCCCGCCCTCGTAGTGTGCATCAATACCCATCGGCAGCGACAGCGTTGGCGTAGGGGCGCATGGCATACGCCCTCGTGAAGCGCATCAATGCTTATCGTGGGGTGGTCAGCCAGCGGACCGTGCAGCAGATAAACCAAAACAACCGAAGGTATGGAGGAGGCATCGAAGATACTCGGAAGATGGCTAGCTAATAATTGTGCATAATTACACCAGAGCCAGTAGGTCATCGCTTTTGCTGTGACCTCACCACTATAGGCCCGGATACCATCATTGATATACTTAATGTTAGCCCCAGCGCTGGTGTGTCCAGTAGGGCCAAAGTCTATACAACCGCCTTGCAATACAGGTAGAGTGATCTCGCTATCATAGGGGGACTGTGAGCCATCAAGTACAGAGAAGCCGGAAGGTAGGGGTTTGCACGCCCAATCCATGCCAATAAACCTGATGCGGTCTGCGGGCAGGCCAAACTTGGAGGCTATAGCTGCCTGGGTCGAAGGAAGGACTGACCTTAGCCAATCGCATCTTACTTGGGTGACTGGCGTATCAGTCGCAGGTGGTTGAGGTGGCAGCGGCGTATCCGTCGGTGATGGTGGCAGGGGTACTGACGTACGGTCGGTAGGAGCGGAGTGGGTGCTAGCGTGTTAGTAGGAAGCGGTGCCGTATTTGTAGAGAATATCGTGGGGTTCGTTGCCAGTAGTTGTGGGCTGGGCAACACAGTAGTGAACGCCTGCATGGTTGCCATCGCTGTAGGAGATTCGGAGGGGATAATGTCGGGAAGATTGAATTTAAGGTTGGGACCAACTATTATGCCAATGATAGATACTATAACGCCAGCAGCGGTAAGTATTCGATTTCTGCGATCACCCCTGTGGGGGTCCTGAGGATCCTCGCCTTTGGGTTCTGTGACTGCAAGTACCACAAGGATGACCACCGCAAGTATAAATAGTACCAGCAGAATTAGTCGAGGGCTTATGTTAGGCATCTCGTTACCTACACTTTCCTGAACAACGAACAACACTTTGGCAGTCGCATCTTACTTGATTCCTATACGAAAGTCAATTGCAAAATGTTGCAGCAGATTCAGCCAACGGACTTAAAAAGGGATAAACGGAAACAACGGAAAAAGCTGCCCCGTCTAGGCAGCCTTACATTCAGGTGGGGTCTCACAGAAGAAAGGGTTTAGTAGCCAGTGCGCCTCAGCCGAAGGTCGGTGGTTGGGTCATAAGGCTGCCAGATTTTGGGTGCCAGGTAACGGTGCCATTCAAAGCTTGGTCGTCCGAAGTTATGCAAGAGGGCCATGCTCGCACCTGTCACTTGCATATAGCGTAGGCACTGCGCTAGTTCCTGTTCCGTAGCGGGATGCGAGATTGCTTTTAGCTCAAGCACTAGCACATCCTCGACTAGGAAATCCAGATAGTATATCCCTACTGGTTGGCCGTCATAGTTCACTTCCGCTAGGTATTCGCGGATGAAGCTGATGCCAAGCTCGGCCAGCCGCTGCTCCATTGCGTTCTGGTACACCTCCTCGCGCAACCCGTGCCTCAGTTTCTTATGCACGTACATTCCCGCGCCGTTGACCTTGTAGGTAAGCTCTTGGTGTGGCAGATTCGGATTCAGGCCCATAACCCCTCCCCATAAGGTGCATAGCCACTCTTCCGTTGTTTCCGTTTATCCATGTCAAGTCCGTTGGCTGGTGAGTGGTTAAGGCAACCAGCCAACGGACGCAGCATCCTTCCGTTGTTTCCGTTTATCCGTTGTCAAGTCCGTTGGCTGGTGAGCAGTTAACACAACCAGCCAACGGACGCAGCATCCTTCCGTTGTTTCCGTTTATCCGTTGTCAAGTCCGTTGGCTGGGTCTGTTGTCAAGTCCGGTGGTTGGGGTGGGTACAGCAGGATTACATATACTCCGCCTTCAGGCTCTCGTAATCGTAGTCGCTGTGCATCGCCCGCTCGGAGAGGTCCAGCAGGCTGCCACGCTGGAGCAGCGGCACCTGATCCTCATATGTGGGGCGGCTCGGGTCGGCGTAGATTACCCCCATCGGGATGCGCGTCCCCCACTCTTGCGCCTTCTGCCACGCGGCGTTGCGGTCGGTCGGGTCGTAGTCGGGGTTCTCCGCATCAATCTTGTAGACCCGCTCCTTGTACCACTCGTTGGAGTTGACGTGGTTGTAGGTGATGCACGGCTGCAGCACATCCACCAGCGAGTAGCCCTTGTGTTGCACCGCCAGCATAATCATCTGGGCAAGGTGCTTGGGGTCGCTGCTGAAGCCACGGGCGATGAACGATGCGCCCATCGCCATACCCAGCGCAATGGGGTTGACCGCCACCTCGATGCTACCATCCGGCGAGGTGCTGCTCAGGTAGCCGTGTTCGCTGGTCGGCGAATACTGCCCTTTGGTCAGGCCGTAGACCTGGTTGTTCTCCACCACATGAGTGATATCGGGGTTGCGGCGCATCGTGTGGATGAGGTGGTTGCCACCGATGCCGTAGCCGTCGCCATCGCCAGTCACTGCGATGACCTTCAGGTTGTGGTTCGCCAGCTTGATGCCGGTTGCCACCGCCAGGGCGCGACCGTGGATGCTGTTGAAGGCGTTGACCCGCAGGTAGTGGGGCAGCTTCGAGCCGCAGCCGATACCCGATACCACCAGCGCATCATGTGGCGCGAGGCCGAGGCCGACCAACGCCTGCTTCAGCGCGGCGAGGATGCCGAAGTCGCCGCAGCCCGGACACCAGGTGCTTTTCTCCGGCGACTGATACATCTTGATGTCAACCTTGTTTACCATCATGATGCCCTGGCCGGTGGTGGGACGAACTAGTGTATCAGCCATTGATGTTTACCTCTTTCTTGACTGCCGCGACCACATCCTCCTGCGAGAAGGGATGGCCGTCGTAGCGCAGGATCTTGCCATTGGGTACACAGCCGGTCTCCACCCGTATCAGGCGGGCAAGCTGGCCGGTGAAGTTCTGCTCGATAACAATCGTATGCTTGGCTTTGGCGAACAGCGCCTCGGTCTCAATCGCGGGGAAGGGCCAGAGGTCCACATAGTGGAAGAGATTAGTCTTGATACCCTCGGCGTTGAGCATATCGGTCGCCATCTTCATTGCGCCGTAGGTGCTGCCCCAGCCGATCAGGGTGAGGTCGGCATCTTCGGGGCCGTGCAGGGTGGGCTTGGCGATTTCTTGCCGCGCACCTTCCATCTTACGCATCCGCTTGTCCATCTGCGCGACGCGGGTGGGTGGGTCTTCGGTGATGTAGCCGCGCTCGTCATGTTCGTCGCCAGTGGTGATGTACACCGCTTTGGGGTGGCCTGGCACTGCACGGGGCGATACGCCACTGGGCGTAACCGCGTGTCGCAGGTATGTCCACTCCTCAGTCATCGCGTCAAGCTGCTCTTTGGAAACGAACTCACCGCGCTCGACCTTTACCTGGCTGAAGTCCATATCCTCCGGCTCAATCGTTTCCTGGGTGGTGGAGAGCATCATGTCGGTAAGGACGATGCAAGGCATCTGATACTTCTCGGCCAGGTTGAAGCTGCGATAACCGGCATGGAAGGCTTCCAGCACGTTGCCGGGGGCCATCACCAGGCGGGGGAACTCGCCGTGACCGGCATGGATAACCGGCTCCAGGTCGGGCTGCTCGGTCTTGGTCGGCAGGCCGGTGGAGGGGCCGCCGCGCTGCGCCTCGACGATCACGATCGGCGTTTCGGTCATCCCCGCCAGACCCAACGCCTCGGTCATCAGGTCGAAGCCGCCGCCCGATGTATTGGTCAACGCCCGCACGCCTGCATGGGCCGCGCCAATTGCCATCAGGATAGCGGAAAGCTCATCCTCGGTCTGCTTGGTGAGAATATCATACTTGCCCGCGTGGGCAGTCATCCACTCGATGATGGTGGTGCCGGGGGTCATCGGGTAAGCCGAGTTGAAGCGACAGCCCGCCGCCACTGCGCCCATGCAGAACGCCTGGTGCGCGGTTAGCACCATGCGCTGCTTGGGGTTGGGCATCGGCTGCAGCTTCCACTGGTAGTCGGCAGCGTGGTTCTCCGCGCCAAAGGCGTAGCCGCGCTGCACTACCGCCAGGTTGGCATTTACAATCGCCTCGCCCTTGCGCTTGAAGTTGCGGCGAATCACGTCTTCCATGAAGCCGATTTCGTAGCCAGTGATACCGGCCAGCACACCTAGCGCGGCGGTGTTCGCCATAATGTCGTCACCGGCCACCTCTTTGGCGATCTTCTTCAGCGGCGCGGGGATCATCTTGACCTTGCCCTCGTCCACATCGGCGCGATTGAACTTCAGCCCCTCATCGAAGATAATCGCGCCACCCTCAACTAGCTCGTGCGCGTGTTCGCTAATTGTTTCATTGTCGAAGGCCATCAGCATCTGCAAGTTACTGCTGAAGCTGCTGATCGGGTGTTCCGAAGCGCGAATCTGGTAGAAGTTATGCCCGCCGCGAATACGCGACTGATAGTCCTGCAAGCCGTAGATGTACAGCCCACCCTTAGCCAGCGCCCGCACGAAGCCCGCGCCGCTCGATTCCACACCCTGGCCGGCCTCGCCGCCCATCTTGATGTTGATGTCGTTAACCTGAACCATCCTTTTATATCTCCTCATCCTACCTTGCGGAATTGCCATGCGGTTAGTTTGTTCACTGTGCAAACACAGGGCATGGCGAGGTAAGGTTAATGCGTAAATGGTGAAAATATTGAACCCGACACTGGGTTGAGCAGGGGTCGTTCACGTCTTTGGGGACGGCCCGCCAATTTACCTGCGGCAAAGCAGGGCGCACCTTGCGCGATTTAGCGGTCGTGGAGGGGTCTGCGTGGGGCAGCCTTTGCGCGGCCACCCCCATTATATAACTTTTGCAATATTTTGCAAGTTTTTGCTGTGTAGATGGCTAAATGTGTAACTGGGGTTGGGGTGTATGTCAAGGTAGGGGTGGGGGTGTTGGTGGGATATACCAGCTTGGGGCTAGCGTGCTGCTCGACGCACAGATCAGAGAATCGCTGGGTATTGTTGGATGGATAGAAGTTGGAGTTGCTTCCCCCATATTGAAAAACAAAACCCCCCACCGTGTACAAGGAGTTGCCCATGATTGCTCCACCTCCCAGCCAACTACTCGCAGGAATGTCGGCTAGGCTATGCCAGACGTTGGTAGCAGGGTTCCAGCTTATCACCGTGTTGTCAGTATATGAGATTGACGATATAGCGTAGAAAGGATATAATGAGGCATGATCCCACCCTTTGAACCCAACGGCAACCTGCCTCCAGGCATCTACTGGGCCACATGGGAAGAAGTATACAACCGCTTCGGCACCAATGACCACCGCCGTAAGCTGCTGGCGGGACTAAAGAGGGCGCTCAAGGATCTGAAGCAGGCGAAAGTCTCAACCGTCTACCTCAACGGCAGCTTCGTGACCGCCAAAGATAAACCCAATGATTATGACGCTACCTGGGAGATGGAAGGCTTCGACGTAACTAGGCTGGACCCAGTGTTTTATGACTTCGACGACCGCTGCGCCGCGCAGAAGGCCAAGTATGGTGGAGAGTTTTTCCCAGTCCGTGCCGATGAGCCGGGGAGGAACTTTCTTACCACCTTTCAGCGCGAAAGGATTACCTTGAGGCCAAAAGGTATTGTCGCCATTGATCTAAGGAGGCTAAAATGATCAGCACACCTGAGCAGTACGATTACACCAAAGAGTTGATCGCGGCATTTGAAGAAAAGATAAACTGGCTGGCGACGAATCGGCAGGGTGAGGACCCTCTTGTGTGCAAGATCGAGATCGATGCCTATGCCGCGTTCATCGAGAGATTGAGATGCGAAGTCACCGAATATGAGGCGGCGCACCAACCAGAACTGGCGGGAGCCGAGCAAAGGTGATCAGCACCCCAAAGCAGTACGAAGCAACCCAAGAATGGGTGGCAGCTTTTGAAGATAATCTCAAGCGCCTTGCAGCAAAAGACGATGGGGAGGATCCCGCGTGTAAAAGCTGGAGGATGCGTATGCCTCGTTCATTGAAAGTATGAGGCCGCAAGCCATGCCGGTATCGTGCATGGCCTCGATTGTAAAGCAAGCATAATATGCTTTGAGCCAGAGCGCAGTGTCACCCGCTCGGAGGCAGCAGTGATGCTTGATGCAGCAGCGAGATATCCGAACTACACCCCCGCGCAACCTAGCTTCCAGGATGTGCCACCTGATTACTTTGCCTATGACGCGATTGAAAGCCTGTATCATATAGCGATAATCAGCGGTTCACCTTGCCCTTATCAGGTGGGCGCTTGCTTCGCACCCGACCGCCCGATGCTACGCGACGAGGTAAGTAAGCTGCTTCATTATGCCGCTGAAAGCAAACCCTAGCTGTTCACTCTAGAAGAAAGAGCAGATCGGAGTAGCGTGATAATGAAAGATATTAGCAAACCGCATAAACTTAAGCTCCCCACCTTTCGTGGTCAGTGCCTCATTAGGTTTGCTTTCATGGCGCTGGCGATAATTAGCTGTAGCTTCCTGTCTAGTTGTCTGGGGCCTAACGCGGTCTGTAGCAGCGACCCCAATACAACAATTAACTTCAAGGATCTAGTTATGCGTAGCATATCCATGACCTCGGCTAACGAGGGCTGGGCAGTTGGCACCACAAGTGACCGTGCATACCTAAAAGTTTCGATTCACTATAAAGATGGCAAGTGGACACCATGGCCCTCGGTAAATAGCACCAACCTGCTCAATATACAGATGGTGTCGGCTGACGAAGGGTATGCGGCGGGCTGGAATGGCAGCATAGATCATTACAAAGCTGGATGCTGGAGCCAGCAGCGCCAATCCTTTGCGATTGAAAGCCCAGCACCAGAGTTGGATGGGATTTATATGGTTTCTAACAATGAAGGTTGGGCGGTTGGTTACATGGGTACTATTCTACACTATCAGAATGGAGGATGGTCTGATGCATCCAGCCCCACGCATTATTCGTTGAGCAGTGTTTATATGCTCTCAGCTAATGACGGCTGGGCAGTAGGCGGGGCGATCCTCCACTACACGGGCGGGCAGTGGACAGTAGTCAATGACAGGGTTGGAGGCGGGCTAAACAGTGTGTACATGGTTTCTAAGGATGAAGGTTGGGCAGTAGGTGGTGGAGAAGATAGGAATGGAACGCCAAACATAAGCACTATCCTCCACTACTATAATGGTAAATGGGAGACGGTGACATCGCCTACATCTCTGCCACTATACAGTGTGAAGATGGTGTCAGCAGACGAAGGCTGGGCGGTGGGCGGTAATGTTTGGTCATCAGGGGTTATTATCCACTATAAGGCAGGAAAGTGGTCTGTAGCAAGCATTCCGGCCAGCGGTGTGCTATACGGGTTGAGCATGGTATCAGCCACTGAGGGCTGGGCAGTGGGTAGAGGCACCATCCTGCACTACCAGAATGGCAGTTGGCAGCAGTGGCAGCAATTAAGGAAAAGCGCCCGGCACAATCGCTAAGGGCGCTTCCTAATCTTGTAGGCACGGGTTGCACTCGCCCCCGCTAGAAGATAACCCCCAGCAACACCAGCAGCGCGGGCAGCGCGACGATGATGGCGGCGTTGCGCTCGTTGAGGTTGTGGGTGGCCCGCACCATCAGCCACATCAGGTAGACGACATATGCCCCCACCAGCCCGCCGAGGATGCCGAAGATGAGGGTGTGCGGGATGGCAATCAGCAGCGCCAGGCTGTAGAGCGGGGCAATCAGCGCGAGGAGCTTGGTCGGGGTCGAGAAGCCGCCGTTGCCGCCCAGCCGCCCAGCCACCAGGTAGAGAACCGCCGCCACTACGAAGAAGCCACCCAGGGTGACAAACGGGGTGATTAGCAGGCTGGGGATTGCGCCGATGATGCCAAAGATGAGGTTGCCCACGATGCCGCGCACTGCGCCCACGATACCGGCAACTACACCCATCACCAGCACCGAGGCGATCGCCACCGTCCAGGTGGTGCGTGCGCCCTGCGCCTTGAAGTTCGCTATAGTCGGGTGGGTGAGAATGTTCAGCCAGCTATTGACTAGATCCTGGCCCAGATTGTGCGTGTCCGGCGGCTTGAAGCCAGCGGTCGGCAGGTTGACCTGGATGTTCTTCACTCCCAGGTCGTTAAGCCCCTGGAACACATCGCCACTAAGCGGCTGGGGCTTCTCACGTTCATTTACCGGTCGGTTGTTCATGTTTGGTTCGTCCTTTGTCTAGCGGGGCTTTCGTCCACCCCTCCATGTGATTAGACCGCAATGGGCGGGAAAATGTTGCAACTTTTGATAACTTATGTTATAATAACACCGCAACGGGCAATTCCGCAAATGTGGCCGTAGCTCAGTGGATAGAGCGTTGGGTTGCGGACCCAAAGGTCGTAGGTTCAAGTCCTATCGGTCACACCACAATTGCAGTCAGACAGGTCAACAGGTGCAGAACTTAGCCTGTTGGCCTTTTGATTTACAAGCCCAATTCAGCACTGCGGGCGGACGCAATCCGCCCCTACGAAAACTCAGCGATGGAGAGGTGTCCGAGCGGTTGAAGGAGCTCGTCTCGAAAACGAGTAAGGGTTACACCTTCGTGGGTTCGAATCCCACCCTCTCCGCCCTCACCGCAACATTCTACATTCTACATTCTACAATCACAACCTGGGGAGGTGTCCGAGTGGTTGAAGGAGCTCGCCTGGAAAGCGGGTAGGCGGCCAAAAGTCGTCTCGTGGGTTCGAATCCCACCCTCTCCGCCCCATTGCAGAAGTGCAGGAACTTGTGATATACTTCGGCCCAACCAGCCAGCAGCACAACCGAATATTGCCAAAAGTACAAAGTAACTGGTCACCGGCGACGAGTGGGTCGCTGAGTGACCCTTTTTATTTTCAGCGGTGGGATGAACAACCGCTTACCCCACCAACTATCTGTAGGGGCGAACCATCGTTCGCTCTGCTCTGTTACAACCAATCCGTAGGGGTAAACCGTGGTTCGCCCTACTCTGTTACCGTTCAACTTAATTTCACCGAGCGGACGAACCGCGTTCGCCCAGCCGCCCATCCGTAGTGGCGAACCGTTGTTCGCCCTCACCCCGTTCCTGTTATCCGCCCGCCCATCCATAGAGACATAGAGAGGAGATTTCACAGTTATGCGTTACGGAACCGAGAACAGCCCCGAATTGATTGACGAGGTGCTAGCCAAGTGCGAACAACAGGGGGTCGCCTTCGTCAACCTGCAGTTCACCGACATCATCGGCATCCTCAAGAGCGTGACCATCCCGCTGGAGCAGTTTGAGGACGCGATTAAAGGCGGCAAATGGTTCGACGGCTCGTCGGTGGAGGGCTTCGCCCGCATCGCCGAAAGTGATATGTACTTGAAGCCCGACCTGTCTACCTTCGCCATCGTCCCCTGGACCAGCGGCAGGCAACTGACCGCCCGCACCATCTGCAACGTGTTCACCCCCGACGGCAACGAGTTCGCGGGCGACCCCCGCTACGTGCTGCGTAAGGCGATGCAGCAGGCCGACAAGCTGGGCTACACCTTCAACACCGGCCCTGAGCTAGAGTTCTTCCTGTTCAAGCGCAACGCCGACGGCAGCCCCACCACCGAGGTACACGATGCGGGCGGCTACTTCGACCTATCCACTGACCTGGGCGAAGAGGTACGCAACGATATGACCCTGGCGCTGCTCGCCTTCGGCATCGAGGTAGAGACCGCCCACCACGAGGTTGCCCCCGGCCAGCACGAGATTGACTTCAAGTTCTCCGACGGGCTACGCACCGCCGACAGCGCCCTCACCCTGAAGTACGCCTTCAAGATGGTTGCCCAGCAACACGGCCTCTACGCCACCTTCATGCCCAAGCCGCTGTTTGGGGTGAATGGCTCAGGGATGCACACCCACCAGAGTCTGTTCAGTCTCGATGGCGAGAGTAACACCTTCGCCGACTCCAAAGATGCCTACGGCCTGAGCAAGACTGCCAAGCACTACATCGCTGGTATCCTCAAGCACGCCCGCGCCATGTCCGCCATCCTCTCGCCCACAGTCAACTCCTATAAGCGGCTGGTGCCGGGCTACGAAGCGCCGGTGTACATCGCCTGGGCGCATATCAACCGCTCGGCGCTGGTACGCATCCCCCAGGTAACGCCGGGACGGCCAAAAGCCATCCGCCTCGAACTACGCTGCCCCGACCCCACCTGCAACCCCTACCTCGCCTTCGCGGTGATGCTGCACGCCGGTCTCGACGGTATCAAAAACGAATTGGCCCTGCCCGACCCAGTGGAGGAGAACCTCTACCACATGGGTGAGGAAGGCCGCCGCGAACGCAACATTGCCAGCCTGCCCGGTAGCCTGGAAGAGGCGCTCGACGTGATGGAGTCCGACCCACTGATTCGCACCGCGCTGGGCGACCACATCTACGACCACCTGCTCGATGCCCGCCGCCAGGAGTACGACGAGTACCGCATCCAGATCACCGAATGGGAGAGCCAGCGCTACCTACCCATCTTCTAACTGCGCCACGCAACAAGCCTCTCCCAGCGGGAAACCCCCTTGTGGGGTTCCCTGTGGGTAGGTTTGGTGATGGAGAATCCCGCCTTACGGCCACGTTGGTCGTAGGTCAGCGCTCCACCCTCACCCAACCTCTCCCTGCCAGGGAGAGGCTTTTTCGTTGCTCTGCGTTTGCCTATCTACTCGCTCTAACGAAAGATCGTGCTGCGCCTGGATATCGCCTGAATAACGCCTGAGAAGCGCCTGATTCCAACTATTGCTTTGCCTCTCTACCCACAGGTATAATTACCTTGCCACATTCGGTCGTAAGTGCATATACAATAGAGGAGGCAGAGAGATGAAGCGCAAGTATCAGAGCATTGTGGTGATGCTGATCACCATGTTTGTCGTAACCCTGCTGGGCAGCGGCGCGGCTGAACGCGCCAGTGGGCAGACGATAGTTGCACCACAGGCCAGTAGCTTGAGCGTGGTCGTAATCACCCCTAACAAGCCAGGTAAGCCCACAACTGCCGAGTTCACCGACATCGGCGCGAACCTTCCGACAATGTATTATGGCAGCGCCACATGGGCGGACTACAATAATGATGGTTTCCTTGATACGCTGCTGGTTGGCGCGGATAGCTCAGGGAACCCCTTTGCCAGACTCTATCGCAACAACGGCAATGGCACCTTCAGCGAGGTCAACGCCGGATTCGTCTCGCTTAGTCAGGGTAGCGCCGCATGGGGCGATTACGACAATGATGGCTACCTCGACCTGGCAATCAGCGGCCGCTCGGCGGCGGGTTATTACCTTACTCTTCTTTACCACAACAATGGCGATGGCAGCTTTAGCCTCGTTAATGCCAATTTCGTTGGCGCAGCGGGCGCGCTGGCCTGGGGCGACTACGACAACGATGGGCGGCTCGATCTGCTGGTTGGTGGCTGTACCAGCGATAGTTGTAGCAGCTTCGTCACCAACCTCTACCACAACGATGGGGGTGGTAATTTCCACCAGGTAACCAACTCTGGCATCGGCACCTACCAATTGAGAGGCGCGGCGTGGGGCGACTTCAACAAGGATGGTTTTCCTGATTTGCTCCTTTCAGGGCTTGTATCTGACTTTAATGCCTACACCCGGCTATACCTCAACAACGGCGATGGCACCTTCACCGAGCGTACTATTGACAGCAACGGCGGCCACCTCGACATTGGAGATTACGATAACGATGGCTGCCTTGATGCGAATATGGCTGGCTTTAGCAGCGGCGTAAGGTTCTATAGTGTAACCGAAATATATCACGGCGACTGCCACGGTAATTTCACCGTGCTTAACCCCTATGACACCACCGTATACAATCAGGCCGCGTGGGGCGATTACGATAGCGATGGGCGGCTAGATACGCTCCTCTCTGGCGGCACTGGTCACTATAGTACCCCTGCAACGATCCTGTACCACAACAATAGCGATGGCTCGTTTAGCGCGGACCAGAATGCAAATCTTCCCCAGCAAGGTTTCGGCGCAGTTGCCTGGGGTGATTACAACAACGACGGCAAACCAGACATTCTGGCAGCAGGCTGTGCAAACAATTGCGTTCCAACCGACACGACAAAGATTTATCGCAATGACACTGTTAACAGCAATACCCCGCCGACTGCCCCCAGCTCCTTGAGTGCCAGCAACCTGACCAACACCAGCGTACAGCTCAACTGGCAGCTCGCCAGCGACGATCACACTCCGGCCAGTGGCCTCAACTACGCCGTGCGGGTTGGCACTCACCCAGGCGCTAGCGATGTAGTCGGCCCAATGGCTGATGGCAGCACTGGCTACCGCCGTATTCCTACTTTGGGCAATGCCTACGAAAATACTAGCTTCCCGATTAAGGGCTTGCAACCGGGTACCACCTATTACTGGAGCGTGCAGGCGATCGACACTGCCTTTGCGGGCGGCTCATTCGCTACTGAGAGCAGCTTTACTACCAGCGCAGCAACACCAACTCTCACGCCATCTCCTCAACCCACCGTCTGCCCCAACCCGTTCGTAGACATCAACACCAACATCTTCTTCCACGCCATCAATAGCCTCTACTGCCAGGGTGTGATCAATGGCACCGATACTACTCACTACACCCCGGGCGGCACAGCCACTCGTGGGCAGTTCGCCAAATTGGTGGCGCTGGCCTTCGGGCTGCCTCTGCTCACGCCGCAGAGCGGGCAGAGCTTCACCGATGTGCCGCCCGGCTACTTTGCCTACGTTTACATCGAGAGTGGCTATCACGCCGGTATCCTTAGCGGTTTCGACGCGGCAGGCTGTGCCGCACACAACGCCCTCTATCCTTGCTATCTGCCCAACATTGCCATCACTCGTGGGCAGCTTACCAAGTTGGTCGTCAACGCAGGCGGTTACGCGCTGCTCACCCCCGCAAGCGGGCCGACCTTCAGCGACGTGCCACCATCCAACGTATTCTACGCCTTCATCGAGACTGCTGCGGCCAACCACATCATCAGTGGCTACCCCGACGGCACCTTCCGCCCCAACAACAATATTCGCCGCGATGAGATGGCCCAGATTGTTTACGCCGGGCAGCAGAATCAGCCTGCCTCGCCCACGCCGAGCAACACACCTGTGCTGGGCATGACCGATACCCCGACTCAGACGGCCACTCTACCCATCACCAGCACGCCGGGCGGCCCTACCAGCACCTCCACACCAACTCCAGCGCCAAGCGTGACGATAACCCCCACCGTGCTTCGCTAGAGACGCAAGGCGGACGCAATCCGCCCCTACACCAACAATGAGGGCCACCCCAATCGGGCGGCCCTCATTTACCATTCACCATTCACCATTTACCATTATAGCAGCATCAGCCACCGAACAGCTTGCCGAGGAAGCCCTTTTCGTTCTGCGGGCTAACATCGTGGCCGAAGCTGCGGGCCAGCTTCTCGAACAGGTCGCGCTGCTCATCGCTCAGGGTGGTCGGCACCTGCACCTTGAGGTGAATGTGCAGATCGCCGCGCCCGGTCTGGCGCAGGTAGGGTACGCCCTTGTCACGCAGGCGGATGTCCTTATCGTGCTGGGTGCCGGGGGCGATGCGCTGCTTGGTGTATACGATGCCAGTCGGCTCCAGGGTGGGCAGTTCCAGTTCGTCGCCCAGCGCGGCCTGAGCCACATTGATAGGCCAGTCTATGTGCAGGTCGTTGCCCTTGCGTCGGAACATTCGATGCGGTTTGACGTTGAGGGTGATGTAAAGGTCGCCCGCTGGCTGGTTGTGCATCCCTGCATCACCTTCACCTGCCAGTCTTATCTGCGATGCCTCGTCTACGCCAGCGGGGATCTTGACCACGATGCGGGTGGTTTCGCGCACCCGCCCCTCGCCTTTGCAGACATGACAAGGGGTGGTGACGATCTTGCCATCGCCCTTGCACTTGTCGCAAGTGACTACCCCTACTAGCGAACCGAACACCGACTGCTGCACTCGGCGCACTTCGCCGCGACCCTTGCACTGGGGGCAGGTCTGCACCTCGGTGCCGGGTTCCGCACCCGTGCCAGCGCAGGTCTGGCAGGCGGCGAAGCGGGTCACTTCGATTTCCTTCTCCGCGCCGAAGGCCGCTTCCTCGAACTCAAGCGCCACGCGGGTGCCGATGTTCGAGCCACGCTGCGGCGCACGCTGCGCGGTGGCGTTCATGGTGGAGAAAAGCGTCTCGAAGATGTCGCTGAAGCCGCCCCCGCCCCCCGCTGCATAGGGGTCGAAGCCGCCGGGGAAGCCGCCCGCGCCGTTAGCCGCGTGGCCGAAGCGGTCATAGGCGGCCCGCTTGTTGCCCTCGGACAGCACCTCGTAGGCTTCGTTGATCTCCTTGAAGCGCATCTCCGCGCCTGCATCCTTGTTCACGTCGGGATGATACTGGCGGGCCAGGCGACGATACGCCTTCTTCACCTCGTCGTCGGTCGCGCTGCGGCCCAGGCCCAGCACTTCGTAGTAATCTCGCTTCGATGTTGCCATCCAGATGCTCCCCTGTACCATGATTATGAATTGTGAATATTGAATTGTGAATTGCGCCTGCTGGCTTGCATTATACCAATTCTGAGTTAAACATTCATAATTCCGGCGCTATCATTGCATTAGGCGTTGCAGCCAATCTCAATTATGCACCCTTATGTTATTTATTCGTGCAATGATAGTGATTCCGCTTCTCACCATTGCAACGCTGCTCGTATTATGATTATAAAGCAAGGGTGGGAGTACGCGCAATCGTACCCCCTCCCCAACCCTCCCCTGGCAACAGGGGAGGGGAAAGAGATACTCCAACCCTCCCCTGGCAACAGAGGAGGGGAAAGAGATGCTGGTTTAGCTGTTGACCTCGCGGAACTCACCCTCGACGGTGCCTTCTTCATTGGCGTGAGGGCTAGCGTTGCCATCGGCGGGCTGCTCGTGCTGACCATCCGCGCTCGGCTGGGTTGCTTCGCCCGCGCTGCCGTACATCGCTGCGCCGATCTTCTGCATGGACTGAGATAGCTGGTCGCTGGCGGTGCGGATCGCCTGCGGGTCCTCGCCGCCTAGCGCGTTGCGGAGCGCAGCGATCTTCTCGTTGACCTCGACTTGCACCTCGGTTGGCACCTTGTCGCCTCCATCGCGTAGCGCCTTCTCCGCTGCATAAGCCATGTTGTCGCCCACGTTGCGTGTCTCGATCAGTTCGCGGCGCTTGCGATCATCCTCGGCATGGGCGGCGGCCTCCTTCACCATCTTGTCAACCTCGTCCTTGCTCAGGCCGCTGCTGGCGGTGATCACTACCTTCTGCTCACGGCTGGTGGCCTTGTCCTTGGCGGTGACGTTGAGGATGCCGTTGGGGTCAATGTCGAAGGTCACTTCAATCTGCGGCACACCACGCG
Source organism: Chloroflexia bacterium (assembly GCA_038230695.1). GTDB lineage: Bacteria > Chloroflexota > Chloroflexia > QHBQ01 > QHBQ01 > QHBQ01. The sequence continues at coordinate 2,299 of JBBRMT010000007.1, read as the reverse complement.
GCGCGGGCGGGATGCCGTCAAGGATGAAGCGAGCTAGCGTCTTGTTCTCATCCGACAGCGGGCGCTCACCCTGGGTAACGTGGATTTCCACGCTGGTCTGGCTATCGCTGGCGGTACTGAAGGTCTGGCTCTTGGTTACTGGGATAGTGGTGTTGCGGTCAATCAGCGGGGTGGCAACTCCACCCATCGTCTCAATCGCCAGGGTCAGCGGGGTAACGTCGAGCAGCAACACATCCTTGACCTCACCACCCAGCACGCCCGCCTGGATCGCTGCGCCCAGTCCCACTACCTCGTCGGGGTTGATACTGCGGTTGGGATCCTTGCCGAAGAACTTCTTGACCGTCTCCTGTACCGCTGGCATCCGCGTCTGGCCGCCCACCAGCAGCACTTCGTCAATCTTGGCGGTGGTGATATTCGCATCGTCCAGCGCCTTCTTCATTGGCGGGATGGTGCGCTCCACCAGGTCTCCCACCAGTTGCTCCAGCTTGGCGCGGCTCAGAGAGTAGTTAAGGTGCTTCGGACCTTCGGCGGTCGCAGTGATGAACGGCAGGTTGATCTCGGTCTGCTGAGTGGTGGAGAGTTCGATTTTGGCCTTCTCCGCTGCTTCCTTCAACCGCTGCAAGGCCATCTTGTCGTTACGTAGGTCAATGCCTTCATCGCGCTTGTACTGGTCGGCCAGCCAGTCAATGATGCGCTGGTCGAAGTCGTCGCCACCCAGGTGGGTGTCGCCATTGGTGGAGTTGACCTCGAACACGCCTTCGCCCAGGCTCAGTACGCTGATGTCGTAGGTGCCGCCGCCGAGGTCGTAGACGGCGATCTCCTCGTCCTTGCCCTCTTTGTCCAGCCCATAAGCCAGCGCCGAAGCGGTCGGCTCGTTGATGATACGTAGCACTTCGAGACCGGCGATGCGCCCTGCATCCTTGGTCGCCTGCCTCTGGCTGTCGTTGAAGTAGGCTGGTACGGTGATGACTGCCTGCGTCACGGTTGCGCCCAGGTAAGCCTCTGCATCAGTCTTCAGCTTCTGCAAAATCATTGCGGAAACCTCTGGTGGCGAGTAGGTACGCCCGCCCATCGTGACCTGCACATCGCCGTTTGGCGCAGCCGCGATCTTGTAAGGCACCAGCTTGATGTCACGCTGCACGCTGGGGTCGTCGAACTTGCGGCCCATGAACCGCTTGATGCTGAAGACAGTGTTCTCCGGGTTAGTCACTGCCTGGCGCTTCGCCACCTGACCGACTAGCCGCTCACCGCTCTTGCTGATTGCTACCACCGACGGGGTGGTACGCGCTCCCTCGGCGTTGGGGATGACGGTGGCCTCACCACCCTCGATGACCGCGACCACGCTGTTGGTGGTGCCGAGGTCAATGCCGATAATTCTGGATTGTGCCATTGGTATGTTTCCTCCCTGTTTTTCCTATTTGAATTATTCTGTCGGGGCGTGATTTATCACACCCTCGTGCCTATTGTCAACACTGATCTGCTGCAACATTCCCCCTCACCAAACCTACCCACAGGGAACCCCACAAGGGGGGTTCCCCGCTGGGGCGAGGCTTTTTGCGCAGGGTGGGTCAAGTAGTTAGCCCTTCTTCACTTTGACTACGCTGTGGCGCAGCACTTTGTCGCCGTAGGTATAGCCGGGGCGATATTCTTCGCTGACGCTATCCGGTTCGCCCTCACCTTCCTCGTCGTAGGCAATCGCCTCGTGCTGCTGGGGGTCGAACGGCTGGCCCTTTGCTTCGATGCGATTGACCCCTTCTTTAGCCAGGATCGCCCGTAGCTTGCGCTCGATGCCCAGTACGCCTTCCAGCCAGCGGCGTTCGCGTTCGCCGAACTGCTCCAGGTCGGGGGCGTTCCGCAACGCCAGTTCCAGATCGTCCAGCACCACCAGTATCTTCATGATCATGTCGGACTTGCCTAGTTTGACCAGTTCCGCCCGCTCGGCCTCGACGCGGCGCTTGTAGTTGATAAAGGCGGCGCGTTCACGCTGCAAAGCGTCGAGGTAACCGGCAGCCAGGTCGTCCTGCTTGCCGGTTGCTGCGGGGATGCTGTTCATCGCATCTTCGAGGGTCATGCCTTCGCCGTCCTCTGCCTGATTGTTCACATTAGTGGTTTGCTCATCTGCCATCGTTCTTGCGCTCTCCTTTTGTATGCTTGCCCATATGTCATATGCCACTCCCCCACCCAGCCTCCCCCTTTGGGGGAGGAGTTTGGCCCCCCACCCAGCCACCCCCTTTGGGGGTGGAGTTTTGCCCCCCACCCAGCCAACCCCAATGGGGGAGGGGGTATTGGTTACAGCAAT
>JBBRMT010000006.1:0-45254 GCA_038230695.1 Chloroflexia bacterium | reverse complement strand
GACCTCCACCCCCACGCTCTTTGCCGAGTAGAAAAGGTTGGAAACATCCACAAAAACGCCGACATTCTGGCAGCCCTGCATCCCATAGTTTGTACTCATCGCCACACCTCTTTGATTGTAGAATGTAGATTGTAGAATGTAGTAAGTTCTGATGTTCTCCCCTCCCGCCAGAAGGGGCTGGGGGTGGGTCCGTGCCTATCATTCCTCAGCACTCAGTCCTTCATCCTCAGAGCGCAGCAGCAAGCACGCGGCCCAATCGCTTGATGCCCTCTTCGATGTCGTCGAGGCTGGGCTGGCTGAAGGCGAGGCGGATGTTGTTGTTGCCGCTATCGGAGGCGAAGCAGGCGCTGCCAGGGAGGTAGTCAACCCCTTCCTCGTGGGCGGTGGGTAGCAGGGCGCGGGCATCGAGATGCTCCGGTAGCGTAACCCAGATGAAGAAGCCGCCCGCAGGTTCGCTCCAGCTTACCACAGGGGGGAAATGCTGGCGCATGGTGCGGAGCATTGCGTCGCGCTTGCGCTTGTAATGTTGCTGTAGCTGCTCGATGTGCGGGCCAAGCTCGCCAGCCTCAGTGTAAGCGGCGGCGATAGCCGAGGAGAATGGGCTGGTGCCGCCGTCTTCCTTGAAGGCAGCCAGCTTGCGAAGAACCGGCGCAGGCGCAATCAGCCAGCCCAGGCGCAAGCCAGCCGCCAGGATCTTGCTAAAGGTGCCGGTGCGGATGACGTGGCCGCGGATGTCGCCGAGCGCATCTATGCCATACAGTGAGGGTAGGGCATCGCCCTCGAAGCGAATATCGCGGTAAGCATCGTCTTCCAGGATGAGGGTGCGATACTCGGCGGCCAGATCGAGCAAGTCGTGGCGACGGGGGAACGAGAGGGTTACGCCGCTGGGGTTCTGATAGTTGGGCATCACGTAGAGGAACTTGACCCGCTGCCCAGCAGTGCGGGCCGCTTGCAAGGCGTGTTCCAGCGCATCAATCCTGATACCCTCGCCATCGAGCGGCACTTCGATAATCTGGGCCTGGGCGCGACGAAAAGTGTTGACCGCGCCGAGGAAGCTGGGCGCTTCGGCCACCATATAGTCGCCGGGGTCGAGCAACACGCGGGCAACCTGGCTCAACGCGCCCGACGAGCCGTTGGTGATCATCACCTGATCGGGGGTGAGGTCCAACCCCTCATCATCCTTCAGCTTGCGAATCAGCGCAGCAATCAGGCGAGGGCTACCGTGGATACTGCCATATTGCAAGGCGGTAGCGGCGTGTTCGCGCAGCACCAGGCTGGCTGCGCCAGTCAGTTCCTCGCTGGGGAAGGTGGCGGCATCGGGCAGGCCATAGGTGAAGCTGATCAGGCTGGGGCGTGGCCGCCCGCTGGGTTCCGCAGCCGGAGTATTCCAGGATCGGGCTGAGGCGGACCAGAGTTCCGCGTATAGATCGTTGTCCACCGTGGTTTCATCCATAGCTAAAGCACTCCCATAGGGTCGTCTACAAGGCGGGCTTCGGCCATTGCCTCCTGAGCGGCATCGCCGATCGCCGCATCCTCGCTCTGCGATACCTGCTTCAGCGCGTTGGTGGCGACCGCGCCGCCAATCTGCCCCAGTGACCAGATCGCGGCTAGCTTGACCTCGTTATCACGGTCACTCAACAGCCCCAGCAGTTGGGGAACGGCGCGACGATCGCTAAGTTCACCAGCGGCACGGGCCGCCTCGTAACGCATTTCGGCGGAGCCGCTGTCCATCTCGGCCATCACTGTATCCAACCAACGGGTATTCATATTGCGGCCCATGGCGTGAACCGCGCTGGCCTGCATCTGCGCTTCATCGCTGTGGTAGGCATCCTCAATCGCGGTGAGAATGTCTGCGTCGGCGCTGAGGTAGGCGACCGCTTCAATGGCGCGGCGGCGCACCTCGGCTGGCTGGCTGACATCGTTGCAGGCGGCCAACAGGGTATCGTGCAAGCGCAGCTTCTGATAGGGGCGCAGCTTGCCAATCTCCGCCAGGTAGACGAAATGGCCGAGCGACAGCGCGGCGGCGGCGCGTACCTCTGGCGATATGTCAGTGGCAACGTGGTCAAGCAGGCTGTTTAGCGCGGACGAGCGTTCGCTCTCCCACAGGCCATCGGCGGCGTGCTTGCGTACTGCGGCATCGCTGTCATCAATCGCTTGCAGGCAGAGGTTGTTAAAATCATACTCTACGTTGTCCTCGGCCAACTGCACCAGGTTGCTGACGATGCGGCGGCGGCGTTCGACAGGGATCTGGCTCCAACGGGCTGCCAGTTCGCTGCGCTCCACCGCGCTCAGGTCGGACAGGAGGGCAAGTTCACGGATGGCGGGTTGTTCGCTGCCGCTAACTAGCCGCTCAAGATAGGTAAGAAAGCGGGGGGTGAGGACGCTGCGATCTTCACCATCGGCAGATAGATCGAGCTGCGAAATTGGCAGGTTGTACTTCACTTCGGGATTACGCATTAGTCGGGGTCTCCAAATTGGTAGATTGGGTTATGCTCTATATTTATAACGAATAAATCTTGCATGGGTTTGCGCTCCCCCTACCAGCCTCCCCTTTGGGGAGGGGTTGGGTAGGGTCTCTACACTGGTTGATTTTTGCGCTCCCCCTACCAGCCTCCCCATTTGGGGAGGGGTAGGGGCAGGGTTGTTTACTTCTTAGCAGGGTCGTAGTAGTAGCTATCGCCACCTTCAGGGTCGGAGCTGAAGTAAGGATGCTGGCTGCTGGTCAGGATTGCCCGCAGGTAGGCGCGGGAGAACGGTCGCTGGATGTTGACGGCGGGGAAGAGGTCATCGAGCAATGCCCAGTGGACGCTATTGCCGTCGCGCTCCACGGTGTCGCCCACCACCTCGAAGGTGCGGCTTACCACCAGTTCGGGGCGCTTGCGCTCGGCCTCATCGAGGCGGTGCAGGCTCTCCAGGCGGGGGAAGCGGGCTTCGCTGAGGAGCATCTGTGCATCGGTCTGCACGTTGAAGAGGACCGGGCGGAAGACATAGCGACTGCGCCGCTCGTCAAACTGCAACAACCGCTCCTCCTGCTGGGCGCTAAGGCGGTTGAAGGTGATGGTGTAGACATTGGGTCGGGCGGTGGCCTCGATGGCGAAGTTTGCGCCGGGGACAAGGTTCTGGTAGAACTCGTCAAGGCCCACCAGGTAGCCGCCGCGATTGGGGCTGGGGAAGCGCAGTTCGACCAGGTAGGTAACGTATAGCTGCGGCGACTCGAAGCGAAAGATGGCGGCGCGTTGATCATCCAGCACCGCTGTGGGGAAGAACTCGCGGGCGGCGCGATCGAGCGGCAGAAACCCATTCTCATACTCATAGTAAGAGAGAGTGTGTTCCAGCTTGCGCTTGTCGCCTGTGCCGCTAACCGCATCCTCGCTCTCGGCCAGGGCCGGTTCATCGAGGTAGCGATAGTCCTGCCCAATTTCGCTGGCCTTACGCTTCTGGTGGATGACAGTGGAGTTAGCGGTCAGCCAGAGGCGCTCATCAGCCACGCCGACAAACTCAAACTCCTTCTTCTCTTTGAGCAGACGGTAATTCAGGGAGAAGCGGTAGGCTTCATAGTCGGGGTCGGTGGGGCGCTTGTTGAACAGGTCGGTAAGGAAGGTGCGGTCAGAGAGCGCCTCGTTAGTCTCGGCCAGGTAGTCCTTGATGCGGCGAATGTCGCCCTTGCTGAAGCGTTCCACCAGATCGTCGAGATACCATTGCTCGTCGAAGTTGACAAAGCGGAAGTCTTCAGTTAGCGCGGCGCGTAGTATGGCAGCGAAGGCTGGTTGGTACTGGCTGGTGATTTCATCGAGCGGGGAGCTGAGGTCAATCTGCTGGTCCACACCGTTGACGTTGATGGTATAGATGGTGCTGGGCGCGACCGGGGGGGCGGCTGGCTCCTCCACAACGGCAACAGGTTCTTCTTCAACGAGCAAGTCGTAAAAGTCGCTGCTCTCCGGTGTGACATAGTGGGCGAACAATTCGTTCTCGCTAACCTGCGCGGCAGCGGCGTTCTGCATTGCCCTCATCGCCTCTTGTTCCTGCAAGAGTTGATCCTGCTCGGCCTGATCGCGGGCGGCCTTAGCCGCAGCAGCGCGGCGGGCAAACTCCGCTGCCATCTGGCGGCTCTCTTCGGGGGTGATCACGGTTGCGTCGGGGTTGAGGCGATGCGCCAGGTCGTGCTGCGGCTTCCAGTCGGCCACGCGGTCGGCACGCAGGCCCGATTTCTCGATGCCGAAGTAGACCTGTTCGCCGCGCTCCTCGCGGCTAAAAGTTTGCGGGTTGGCCGACAGCGCGGCCTCGACCGCCGCCACTTCCGCGCTCAGGCCACTGGCAAGCATGGTCAGCGGTGCGCTAACCGTGCTGCCGTGTGCGACAATCGTGGCGCGGCGCAGCAGCAGCTTATAAGCGCGGTCAGCCAGATCCTGCTGCGCCGTGCGATCTTGCGTCGTCTCTTCTACCTTCGTCTTTGTTGCCATCCATCTCCTCTATTCAATCATGCTATTACCAGGGTGATACCCTTCATGGGGGCGTGATAAATCACGCCCCTGCATTATCCTAACCTAGCCCCTAGCGTCCCTTGCCGTTGACTTCCTCGTGGGCGATGCGGATGAACTCGCGGCTCAGGGCTTCGATGGTCTGGGGCTGCCCCTTCTGGCGCAGCCACTCAATCAGCTTCTCAATATCGGTAGACTTGACCTTGATGCGCTCGTCGGCCATATTTGTAACACGCTCCTTTAACATATGCGAACTTGCGCCCACTGTGGCGGGCACGGCCATATTACCGTATTCTGACGGCGTTAGCGGTATTTTACAACAAAAACGGGGATAAAGCAAACCAACGCGGTGATTGAACTGATAATGGTGAGACGAACTGACGGGTGGCGAGGTCAAAGATGATGACGGTAGGAGTACCCGGGAACGGTGTGTCAACCGCATCATAGGTCTCAAGGGTAAAACGCGTGCCATTCACTGCGTCAATTCGCAATGGCCCGCGCTTGAATGGAGTGTTATACACCTCATCTGGATAGTAGTCAGGTTGCATCATTGGATGTGCGCTGTGATATACAAGGATGACTCCTTGGCTGGTGTCCCAACCCAGATGCGATGTTGACTCGCTCCCCGCTATCACGCTTAGAACCTGACCATTAATCATATCACGCCAGCAAGTTACTCCAATATAGTCATAGCCGCCGCGATTGCTACACCCCAACAATATACCCATCATCAATGTTGGGGTAGGTTCAGATGGTTCCCACGTTGGCTCGGGTGGCGTGGAAGTGAGTGCCACCTGAGTTCTAAGTATGTTGTCGTTCTGCTCAATGATGGCATCGAAGGTTTCGTGATTCACTGGTGTAGGAAATCCGGTGGGGTAGCCACGACTGTACAATGTGGGGGTTGTATCCTGCGATACTTTAACCGCCGGATTACTGTGTGTGCCAGACTGATTCGGGTTGTCGCAAGAGACAATGCCTAGAACGAGGGCCGTACTTACAGCACCTAGAACAAGGTATCGCAACTTTGATCGAAGTTGAGGAATTCTCACCGCTTTGCCTCCTACCAAGAAGCCGCTTAGTTACTGTTGTGGCATATCATCGAAGTCCGTAGAAACTATTTGCTGTACGGTTTGTGGATCTTGATTAAGCTCCAACCAGAAAACTTGCCATGCCTGCGCCGGATTGTAATCGCAGCCACATGAGCGCCAGTGCGTCGTTTCGCCAATGAAAGTCATTGAACCATTCCCGCTATCTATCCCCCAGCGATCTACAAGGTACCAATACCTTGCTTCAAGAGTATGATAGATTTCGGGTAGTGGTTTCCCGCCAATACCCCAGGAAATTTGGTAGAATTGGTATATCTTCCAGCCGGTGCAACCGCCAGTGAAAGGTGGATTTGGTATTCGTGTATTGTTATCACATGGATAGTTATCTATACTGCCGAAGTTGTAATAAGTTGAAGTTTGGTAGCTATTATAGTAGGTAGCCCATATTGCGGCATCAGAGTAGTTGCTCCAACCCTCTTCCGCATCCATAGCAGCAACAATATTCATCTCACTATAGCCCTTGTTGAATACATAGGCTTTGATAGTTTTAATCATAGTTGCCCAAGCCCTTGCATGCTGTGGAGTAAGGGCAGCAAGACCATCTCTGTTGTCATTGTTTATACCAACTGCTATAGTAAGCGAACCGACTGGAGGGCCTATTTCGAACGGACACCTCAACCGATTCGTACCGAAACGGCCGTCATGGTACCCATCGGCAAAGCTCTCCACTGCTTTTGTAATTTGCTCTGTAGTAACCTTTGTCTGGCCATCAAGAAGTAGGGTACCATATACACCGCTGCCCAAGTCTTTAGGCTTTCCATAATCTAGAACGATAGCGCCGCTCTCAAGTCGGTTACCTGCATCGCAGCCCTTACTGTAATGGGTCTGCGGATTTATGGTTTCTACAAAATAGTTCCTAGAGTAATAGGGTGCAGTAGGAGATTGAATATCCTCAACCAGAGTATTAGCATCGGAGCTACCCACCGCCCAAACGCTGGATATCGGCCCGGCAATAATGCCTGGCAGTGCGCCAACCGCCAGCAGCGGATTGTTTCCGCCAGGATTCTGGCTCGGCACTACCGTCCAAGAGTTCTTATCATCAAGGCTGCTACCATACCAGTGCATAACCAGCGTACTGCCCCCTTGACCACCTACCGCCCAGACATCCCGCTCCTTGGTTACGAACACGCCAGACAAGATACCAGTAATGCCAGAGAGATTGTCGGCATAATGCCAGTTGCTGCCATCCCAGTGTTCAATAAGAGGATAGTAGATATTGTTCGTTTCATATGCTCCTACTGCCCAAACATCGCTGGGTGCGAAAACATCCACTGCGCTCAAGTAGGCATCCTGGTTGGTAGGCTCACTGCTTTGTTGTAGCTGCCAGCCGCCACTAGCCGAATAGTGGCCGATAATGGGGTTTCGACCTCCGCTATAGCCGTAGCCATAGCCTACTGCCCACATCTCATCTAAGCTGTCGTTGGCACCGTTACTGGTTGCCACCCCAGTTAGAGCATTACCTGGATAAGGGTTGAGGTTATGAGTATCCATAATCTCCCATGATGAGTTTGCATTGTGATAATACTCAATCAAACTTTGATTGTAGCTGCTACCAGGCGCATTCACAAAAGTTGAACCCGCCGCAACGATGTCGTGATAGCTTGGATCCTTGGGCAACACTGCCACTGCGTTCAATGCGCTGCCTACTGCATAATTATCGTTCACGTTGGGGCTAGGGATCAGGTTCCAGCTGGTGCCGTTCCACTGCTCCACCAGCGTGCATTGCACGAACATAAGGCCAGCGGGTAGATTGCAGCCAGCCGTATTTGTTCCTGTGTAGTATGCACCGACCAACCAGACGTTGTTAGAAGCGATTGCGGCGGCAGATGCCAGATAGTTGCGCGAAGGGTCAGGCGCTGGGCTACTGCCAGTAGCCCAGCTACTGCCATTCCAATGTTCAGTGATCGGAGTGCCGCCAAATTGGCCTACATTCGAGGTACCCACCGCCCAGACATCGTTATCGCCAACAACGGCAACGCCTCTCAGCAAGTTAGGAATACCGCTACCACTCTGGCTGGGGCTGACGCACCAAGTTGGTGCCTGACAGCTAGATTGCTGTGCAAGACTTGCAATAGCAGTTGGCGGCGCACTATTTGCAAGTGAAACTATAACCAGCATCGCCGACAACATTAGGCTGACAGATTGCACTGCTCGACGACACTTCATCGCTGCCCCTTTACACTTGCGTTATGGATACATATTCAAGTGCATTGTAGCACTATGGGTGGGTAGTAGCAATGGTACTTTTGGGTGGATTCTAGGTAGTACCGACAAACGTAAGTTCGCTGCCGCAGTTGCCACCTGATCTAGCAACGCCGAGGCGGTGTTCATGTCGCGGGCGACGATGGCGTTACCGGCGGCGATCAGCTTATCTTCGAGCGCAATATCGGTCGGGCTGCTAGCGGGGGCAAGGAAGTGGCTGAGGATGGATGTGGTCCAATCCGAGGGTTGCGGCTGGGGCAGATAGCGGGCATCGGGATCCTTGTTAGTCTCGTACTCGCGCATCACGTCGTAATAGCGCACCTGCAACTGCACATAGCTAACGTCGGAGGCAGTGTGCGGCGTGGCTTTGAGCGCGGCCAGCCAGTCGCTCTCCAGTTGTGCGTTGGATTTGCCCATGATGGGCTGCGGGTTGTCGGGCTGGTTAAGATACTGCTTGAACTTGGACAAGCCATATTTGTCAATCAACCACTGGTCGTATGCCCCACCTTCGAGGTAAGCGATCTCGTGCTGTGCGCCGTAGAAATCGTTGCGCAGCGCGGTAAGCGGGATATAGAGTTTCTGGTTCTCAGCGGTCAGCGTGGAGGCAAGGGCCAACAAGTCTTCGTGATGGTAGTGGCCGCCGGTAGCCCATACTGAAAAGCCTTCGCCGAGCAACCCACCAACATTGTTGCCATGCACGATCAGGGCGGCCAGCGCGTGGGTAGTCTCGTGCTGGATGGCAATTGGCACCTCCACCGAGGTGTAGTTGCGATCAGGGTAGGATAGCAGGATCTCCTCACCATAGGCCGCGCCGCTCTGCCAGAAGATGCGCGGCACCAGGTAGACCTTCATCTGCACGCTGGGGGTGATTTCGCTCTTAGCCGAGACCACCTTCAACCCCTGTTCGGCCCAACCCTCCAGCTTGCTGAGATCCCGCTGGGCGGGGGTGTTGGGCAGGTAGTAGAAGGTATAGTGCGCGGTGCTGGCAGTTAGCCACACGCTGGCGGCAGATGCGCTGGCGGTCGGGGTGGCGGTCGCCTGCGGCGGGTCAGGCGCGTTAGGAACCCGCGTGGGTCGCGGATGGGGGCGTGGCTCAGTCGCGGTGGGGCGGGGACGTGGTGGAGGCGGTGGGATGGGTGTGTTCGTCGGTGGCACAGCTGGCACTGGCGTGTCGCTAGGGGGCAAAGGCATTGGCGTGTCAGTAGGCAGCGGGATTGGCGTATCGCTGGGCGGGATTGGCGTGTCAGTTGGTGATGGTAGCGGTGTATCGCTGGGCGGTGGGGTGATAGTCGGCTGGGTGAGGGTAATTGGGGTGGAGGTGGGATAGGGGGTGAGCGTATCGGTTGCCGTGAGCGTAGCCGTGGTAGTAACGGCACCGGTTACGCTGGCAAACGGAGTTGCCGTAGCGAACGGCGCAGCAGTTGGTGGGGGAGTAGGTGTGGCGGGATTAAGGTTGCATCCCGCCAGGCTGATAGTTATAACCAGGAAGAGGAGGGCAGTTATGAGTTTTGGGTTTTGGGTTTTAATTTGGCTCATCAGGGGTTGGAGTTTCTAATTTCAGTAGCCATCCCTACTCTGCCCTCTACCTTCTACCCTCTACCCTCTACCTCCACTAGCCGCGATACGGCTCGAACTGGGCGGAGTAGCGAGTAGGCAGCTTGCCGGTGATGCGGGTGCCGCTATCGGTGTATTCTTCGTCGAGGACACGACCCTTCTCGTGGAAGAGGGCGACCAGATCGCTGCTCTGGTAGGGGATGGTGACGCGCAGATCGAGCAACTGGCGGTCGAGTTCGGCGGCGAGGGTGGCGCGTAGCCGATCGAGGCCGATGCCGGTGGCTGCGCTGATGGGGATGTAGTCGGCGGGCAAACCGAGGTCTTCGGTGATTTGCTTGCTGAAGCTGGAGGTGCCGGCAGGCTGGTCCAGCAGGTCAATCTTGTTAAGCGCGACGACGCGCGGTTTGTCGCCCGCGCCCAGTTCCTTCAACACTGTGGTGACGGTTTCCGCCTGCTCCTGGGCGTTGGGGTGAGTAATATCGAGGACGTGGAGCAGGATGTCGGCTTCATTTATCTCCTCCAGCGTGGCGCGGAAGGAGGCGACGAGGGTGGTGGGCAGGCGCTGGATGAAGCCGACCGTATCGGTGATCAAGGCTTGTCGGCCATTGGGTAGGTCTAGCTGGCGAGTGGTGGGGTCCAGGGTGGCGAACAGCTTGTTTTCGGCCAGCACGCCAGCGGCGGTCAGAGCGTTGAGCAGGGTACTCTTGCCCGCGTTGGTGTAGCCGACGATGGCGACCACGGGCAGCCCCTCGCGCTTGCGGCGCTGGCGATATAGTTCGCGGTGGGCGTGAACGTCCTCAAGTTCGTGCTTGATATGGGCGACGCGAGTACGGGCATCACGGCGGTCAACTTCCAACTGCGTTTCGCCAGGGCCACGTAGCCCCACACCCGCGCCAGAAGCGCCGCTACCCTGGCGGGCAAGGTGAGTCCACATTCGAGTCAGGCGCGGCAGGCGGTACTCCATCTGGGCCAGTTCCACCTGCAAGCGGCCCTCGCGGGTCTGGGCGCGGGCGGCAAAGATGTCGAGGATCAGCGCGGTGCGGTCAATTACCTTGACGTTTAGCGCGGCCTCCAGGTTGCGTAGCTGGCCGGGCGATAGCTCTTCGTCGAAGATAACCACATCCACGCCAAGCTGTTCGCTAAGGCTGACGATCTCTTCCACCTTGCCCTTGCCAACGAAGGTGGCGGGATTGGGGTTGTCCAGCTTCTGAGTGATAATGCCGACCACCTCCACGTTAGCGGTGGCGGCCAGTTGTTCCAGTTCGTCCAGCGAGTCGGTAATGTCCCACAACTGCTTGTTGCCGTGTTCGACCCCGACCAGCAGCGCCTTCTCAAGCGGGTTCTTGGTGGGATAGGGTGGCAACTGGCGGATGATCAGACTTTCGGCAGGCTCATCTATACCGCTGAGGTGGCCGTTCGGTGAGCCGTTGCCGTTAGGATAGGTGTTAATATGCTTGCTCCTTTTGCTTTGAAAGGGGATGGTCAGGAGATGGGTTGCAAGGCGAACCTTGGTTCGTGCTTACAACGACAGGCGTAGGCGAATCATAACGTCATCTCCATCCTTTCGAGCAAGGCCATTGGGTCAATCGCTGCCAGCGCCTGGCCCTTAAGCTGACAGAGTGGCTAATGTATATAACGTATTGTACCCGCTTTGGTTTGGGGTTCGCCACTTTCCAGAGATGTATCTAACGAATCTCTAAGGTATTACGTATTATTTGGCATCTGCGCGAAGATCATGCGGCCCTGGGCGGTTTGTAGCACGCGAGTAACTAGCACCTCGATGTCCTGGCCGAGATGCCGCCTGCCGTTTTCCACAACTACCATAGTGCCGTCGTCGAGGTAGCCAACCCCTTGCCCCAGTTCCTTGCCCTCCTGCACCAGATGAACGTCCATGGTCTCGCCGGGCAACACCAGCGGCTTGATCGCATTGGCTAGCTCGTTGATGTTCAGCACCTTCACGCCCTGTAGCTCGGCGACGCGGTTGAGGTTGTAGTCGTTGGTGATGATGGGGTAGCGATTCTGGCGGGCAATCTTGATCAGCTTGCTATCAACTTCGGCCACACCCTCGGCATCTATATCGGTTACTTGGATCGGCACCACCGCCTCTTTTTGCAAGCGATTGAGCATCTCCAGGCCGCGTCGCCCGCGGTTGCGGCGCAGGGCATCGGCGGAGTCGGCGATGTGTTGTAGCTCGTTGAGGACGAAGCGGGGAACCAGGAGGGTGCCGTCTACGAAGCCGGTCAGGCTGATGTCGGCTATGCGCCCATCAATGATCGCACTGGTGTCCACCAGGATGTAGCGTCCGCTCGGTTGCAACCCCTCAGCGGCAATCATGCCGGAGGTAGGATTGACCGCTGGCGCAAGTGAGGTGCGGCTGATACCGGCGAAGAAGTCGCTGAGGTCGTGCTTGCGCTGCACGATCAGCCAGGCGAAGATGTAGGCGAAAAAGATGCTGATGGCGGTGGGGGCGACCTGCCCGGCAATGCCAGGCAGCGCGGAGAGCGGTCCAGCTAGCAACGCGCCGACCACCAGCCCCACGATCAGGCCGAAGCTGGTGGCAAGGATGTCGGCGGTGGAGAGTTGGCGCAGGCGAGTGATCAGCCAGTGGAAGGGTTTGGTAGTGACGTATGGCGTACCCAGTAGGCCGACGATTGCGCCAAGCAGGCCGAGCAACACGGGTACTGATACTTGTGGCAGCCAGGTAGGAAGGGAGTTGGTGGGTAGAAAGTAGATAGCATAAAACCAGGCCATCACGCCCAGCACCGCCCCTCCTATGAAACGGAAGACGGTTTCGATATTCACTTGGAAGCCTCCTAATATTGCGTGCGCCGCAGCGCGTTACAAATGATGGGTTGCCGCTGCTAACCGGCGGAGTATAAAAAGTAAGGGGTTGCCGGTGTTGCGTTGGCGATTGGGATAATGATGATACTGGTTGCTACTGCTCTATTATGGATGCCAGACACGCTCCTTTCCATTTAGAAGGTAGACGGTGGACGGTAGGTTTGAGGCGTATGTATACGTCAAACGAAGTTTTGACATTCTCCCCCAGGCGGGAGGGGCTGGGGGTTGGTCAGTGCAACGCGACTCGCACCCTCCCCTACCCATCCCGATGGGAGGGGAGAACACTACTTAACCCTGCTCATGCCTCATTATAGATTAGCCGAAGTTGAGACGGATGCCGCCATCGTTACCGCCGCCTCCGCTGTGCGGGAGGTAATGGGCAATGGCCTCGGCAAGTTGCATCATCGGCATGGTTTGCAGCCAGATCTTGCCAGGGCCGGTGAGGGTGGCGAGGAACAACCCTTCGCCACCAAACAGGATGTTGGTGAAGCCTTTGACCATGGAGATGTTGAAGTTGACGGTTGGCTCGAACATGGCGACATGGCCGGGGTGGACGCTCATCGTCTGACCTGGGGCTAGCTCGTATTCGATGATCTCACCATCAAGCTCGGCGAAGCATAGGCCCGGGCCGGTAAATCGCTGCAGAATGAAGCCCTCGCCGCCGAAGAAGCCTGCGCCCAGCTTCTGGTTGAAGGCAATGCTCAGTTCAACTGTCTTCTCGGCGACCAGAAAGCTGTGCTTCTGCATAATGATACTCTGGGCGGGGCCGAGCAGGATTGGCACGATCTTGCCGGGGAAGCGGGCGGAGAAGCCAATCGTGCCTGGGCCTTGTGGGGCGCTGAAATCCACCACGAAGACACTGCTGCCCGACACCATGCGGCCAAACATCTTGCCCAGGCCGCCGCCGGTGTTGGTGTTCATCAGCACACTGGAGGTCATCCACGACATTGCCCCGGAGTTGGAGTAGACTAGCTGCTGCGGATTGGTAAAGTTGAGGATAGCAGCCTGCAAGGTGGTGCCAACGATGGTGTAGTTAATGCCGGTGGGGGCAACCCCTTGCTGCTCGATTACAGGCTTGGGGATGGTTGGTACGCCGGGGGTGTTAGGGTCAATCCTGAGTTTCTGGTCATCCATTGGAAGCAGTTATCTCCTTTCCTTAGACAAGGGCGGGAGCAATCCCGCCCTATATGGGTCAATTTATGCGGATGCAAGCATATTGCACTCTGCTGAAATTATTACGCGATCTGCTTTCGATATGTTTCAGCCTTCGACCGCAAACGAACCACGCTTTCGACTGGCACGTATACACCACCTACCGGAGTATCGTTCATTGTGGGGCGGCCATGATAGTCGCTGCCGCCAGTGGGGATGATGCCTAGTTGGGTCGCCAGCGCAAGCAGAGTCTGACGATCCGCTTCGGGATAGTGGCCGTAGTAAGCTTCGACTCCATCGAGGCCCAGCGCCACCAGGTCGCGCAGCACGGTAGGATAGTCGGTGGTGTAGATGGGGTGGGCAAAGCTGGCAACCCCGCCCGCACGGTGAATCAACGCCACCGACTCAGCGGGCGATAGTTTGGCCCGATCCACATAGGCAGGGCCACCATCGCCGATATATTTGTCGAACGCTTCAGCGCTGCTCTGGATATAACCGCGCTCCAGCATCGCCTGGGCCACATGGGGACGACCCACTGAGCCACCGGCTGACAATTCCAGCACCCGCTCCCAGCTAATCGGCTTCCCCAAAGCGGCCAGCTTCTGCACCATACCGTAGCCGCGCCCCTCGCGCCCTTCGCGCAGACGCACCAGCTCGGCCTGTAGCTCCTCGTTATTGACATCCAGATAGTAGCCGAGGATATGCACCTCGGAGCCGCCGGGCATATCCGCACTCATCTCGATGCCGGGGATGATTTCGATATTGTGCTGGGCGGCGGCCAGGGTCGCTTCGGCCACCCCGCCCAGGTTGTCGTGGTCGGTTACGGCCAGATGCTTGACCCCGGCGGCAGCCGCCATCGCCACCAACGCGGTCGGGCTATATGCGCCGTCCGAGTGGGCAGTATGGGTATGCAAATCCACCTCGCTGCTGCCCAGGCTAGGCGAGTCGCCAACATGGCGCTTGGGTAGTTCATTATCTTCCATTTTGGGTTTCCGATTTTGGATTTTTGTACATGGTCGGTGAGCAGAGTGGATTACACGGACCCCTCCATGCCTCCCCTTTGGGGAGGGCTGGTTGGGGCAAAGAAAAAGGGCATGGCTTTCGCACTCAGTACCCAGTCCTTAGCCCGAAGTCCTCGTGATCGGGGCAAAGAAAAAGGGCATGGTTTTCACCATGCCCTTAGCTGCTTCACTGCTGCTGTGGTTCGACCATGTGGCGGGTGACGATGAAGCGGATAGCGGTGCGCTCGTGTTCGCCAATTGTAACATCGGTGAACAGCGGCACGCAGGTAAGGTCAATACCTTCGGGCAGGAGGTAACTGCGGGCGGTGGCTACTGCCTTGATCGCCTGGTAACAGGCGGCTGCGCCAATGGCCTGCACCTCGGCCTTGCTATCGTGGCGCAGCACGCCCGCGATTGCGCCCGCGACCGCGCTGTGCCGTGAGTGCGACGAAACCTTGAGGATGCCCTCCTGAAGGTGGTGGGGGTCAACTGCTACATCTTCATCATCGTCCTCATTGCCTGCTTGCGCGGCGGGCGATGAGGTTGATATTGTGGATGGAACGCTGACCGGGGCGGATGATGCGGCGGTCATGGGTTCGCTAGCGGGAGCCTCCGTCTCGGTAGAGGCTGCCGGGGTAGCGCCGTTGCCATTATCACTGGGGTTGGCTTCGCCATCTTCGGGTGGGAAGCGGGACTCTGCGCCTACTTTAATCTGGGTGAGGTCGAGGTCTTGGAAGGAACGTTCCATAGTGGCTTGTACTTCTCCTTACGCTAGATTTTGTGTTGCTCTGCTCCTATTGTACCACACAATTGTGGGTAATTCGGTGAAACGATCGAGGCGGGTGATGCTTACCGCCAGATGGGTTTGCCGGTCGGTTTCGATTACCACTGCGTTGAGCATCGCCGCGCCGCTGGCAACTACGTTGCGCTGGCCGGGGGTTTGCAGCAACAGGTGGCGAATCGCGGTCTCCGGGTCGCTACCGATAACCGAGTCGCGTGGCCCAGTCATGCCCAGATCGGTAACAAACGCGGTGCCTTTGATGATACGCGGGTCGGCAGTCGCCACATGAGTGTGGGTGCCGACTACGGCGGAGACCCGCCCGGCTAGATACCAGGCCATCGCCCCCTTCTCGGCGGTGGTTTCGGCGTGGAAGTCCACGACGATGGGCATCGCTAGCGGCTTTATCGCTTCGCGGGAGCCGAGTACGCGGTCAGCGGCCTCAAAGGGGTTGTCGAGGTGTTGCGGCATCAAGACAACTCCCTGAAGGTTCAGCACGCCGATCGGGGCGTTGTCACGGTCGCTGACGACTATCCAGCCGCGACCGGGCAGTTGAGCGCTGTAGTTGAGCGGACGCAACACTGGCGCATCGGTGGTGAGATAGGTGTAGATGTCGTTCTGATCCCAGATGTGGTTGCCGCTGGTGATTACATCCACCCCAGCGGCGAACAATTCGCTGGCAGTCTTGACGCTGAGGCCGAAACCGCCTGCGGCGTTCTCGCCATTGGCAACCACAAGGTCGAGGTTCTGTTCTTCGCGGATAGCGGGCAGCAGGCGGGCCAGGGTCTGACGACCGAGCCTGCCTACTACATCGCCAATCATCATGATACGCATTAGATCTTTCAGGTATGCTGTAAAGGCATGGGTGCAACATAAACAAAGTTCTGATAGCGCCCTTCCCATCGGGAAGGGCTGGGAGTTGGTCAGGAACGCGCTACACGCACCCTCCCGTACCTCTCCCGGTGGCAGGGGAAACTACTCTCCCCCCCATCAAAACTTTGTTTACACGGCCATGAGCGGGTTATTGGTTAGCGGGCGTAGTCAATGGCACGGACTTCGCGGATGACTGTCACCTTGATCTGGCCGGGGTAGTCGAGGCTATCCTCGATCTTCTTGACCACATCGCGGGCGAGGTGGGCCATACCCAGGTCGTCAATGCCGTCAGGCTTGACCAGGATACGCACCTCGCGCCCGGCCTGGATGGCAAACGAGCGTTCGACGCAATCGAAGGAGTTGGCAACTGTCTCCAACGCTTCGAGGCGCTTGATGTAGTTGTCTACACTCTCGCGGCGTGCGCCGGGGCGTGCGCCGGAGATGGCATCAGCGGCGATGACGATCCAGGCTTCCACCGTCTGCGGTTCTTCGTCGGCGTGGTGGGCAGCGATGGCGTGGACGATCTTGGGTGAACGCCCTAGCCGCTTGGCGATGTCTGCGCCGATTAGCGCGTGCGGGCCTTCGACCTGGTGATCTACGGCCTTGCCGATGTCGTGTAGGAAGCCTGCGGTTTTAGCGACGTTTACATCCGCGCCCATCTCGGCGGCGATTGCCCCGGCGATGATTGAGGTTTCGATGGAGTGCTGCAGCACGTTTTGACCGTAACTGTAGCGGTAACGCAGGCGACCAAGCAGCTTGATGATGTCGGGGTGCAGACCCTGCACGGCGGTTTCGATGGCGGCCCGTTCGCCCTCCTCGCGCATATTGGTTTCCACTTCTTGCTCGGCCTTGATTACCAGTTCTTCGATGCGGGCAGGGTGGATGCGACCATCCTGGATTAGTTTGGTGAGGGCGCGGCGGGCGATCTCGCGACGGATTGGGTCAAAGCCGGAGAGGGTAACGGCATCGGGCGTATCATCAATGATGAGGTCAACGCCGGTGGCCTGCTCGATAGCGCGAATGTTACGACCCTCGCGGCCAATGATACGGCCTTTCATCTCCTCGCTGGGCAGCGGCACGCTGGTGACGGTGATTTCTGCTACGTAGTCGCTGGCGCAGCGGGCGGCGGCGATTGCCAGGATGCGACGGACGCGGCCATCGGCATCCTCTTTGGCCTCGGCCTCCACCATACGGATACGGCGGGCGGCATCGGCGCGGGCATCTTCCTCCACCTGGGCGAGTAGCTCGGCTTTGGCTTCTTCAGCGGTCAGGTTGGCAACCCGCTCAAGCTCGGTAGCCTGGGTGTTCTTCAACTCCTCGGCTTCGGCTCGTAGCCGCTCGGCTTCGCGCTCTTTCTGCTGGATAGCCTTGTCGCGCTTCTCCAACAGTTCCTGCTTGTTGTCTATGTTCTCCTCTTTTTGCTGCAAGCGAGTTTCGATACGCTGCGCTTCGCGCTGCGCTTCGCTGCGTCGCTCCCGCGCTTCTACCTCGATGCGCTCACGTATCTTCAGCATCTCATCCTTAGCATCAAGGATAATTTGCTTCTGCTGCGTTTGCGCTGCCTCGATAATGCGACGGGCTTCCACTTCCGCCTGCCGCACGCTTTCAGCCTGGTTTGCGGTTGCTGCTTTCAGTTGCGGCTCCATCTCCCGTTTAGCCTTCGCACTTGCAAAAACCCAGGCCACCGCGATGCCGATGAGGGCCAGGACTAGCAGTACCATCAACCCGATTATTACCCAGGTAGGGTCGAAGGGCGGGTCGCCGCGCTGTGACAGAGGGGCGAGTAGAGGGAGGAGAACACTGGAATGAATGCTCCCCTGGGCAATTTGGGGAATTGCCCATGCAAGCATAAACATTGGGAACCTCCTATTCGGTTTTTAAGGTGCGATGCCCTGCCGCAGTTAGCAAAATTGCTGTCGTGGCCTGCGGGTGGGGCCGCTGTTCACCTAGAGGGTGATTTGGTAAGGGTGGATAGGGTATAGGGCGTTTGCGCCGAAGCGCGACCCCTAACTTCGTTTGGTAAAACTAACAGCGACCGATGGTACGAGACTTCCCCGCCTGACCTGCTGTTCTGATGAACAATTGGCTGCGGCGCTCGGCCACTGCATCGCTCTTTTGCATCAATCATAATTGATGGTGCAATCAAGCCTGGCAGACTGACTGCCGTTGTGGGTTCTATCATATAATGTTTGTATCATTCTGTCAAGGGGGTGAACGAGTGCCGGGTGCTGCGTGCTGCGTGCTGCGTGCCTGGCAAGCATCCCTCCCCAAAGGGCTAAACCTAATCCCAAATGGTGAATGACAGTATGGTAGGGGATACTACGCCGCTCACCGAGTTACTGCGGGCTGGGAGCGAAGCTCCGAAGGCTTCGGCGCATCAATGCTTATTGCTGGTGTCAACGTGCCAACGCTAGTAGCATCTATACCTTTCGCGACAGGAAAGATGAACACGGTATAATGAAGAGACATGGCAGTTGCGCTAAACTCAGCTATAAAACTTGCAACAAATAAGCATACGATAGACATAAGGGGCGTTGCAACAAAGGGCTACGCCCCCAACCCCCAGTAACTCGGCGCGAGGCGTGCTGCCTTGCCGCCTTGTACTATTGGACGTTTTTATTTGAAGGTAGCGATAAGCCCCATTCGAGGGGCAAGCGGGGAATACAGCACTCTATACTGTATAATACCAATTAGCCGAGGAGATAGTGAGTTTTCCGTAAGAGTGAACCGCTGTTCGCCCTGGTGCAATATACACCACCTCCAAACGTAATTGGTATAACTAGCGAATCCGATAGCGGATCAACTCCACACCGGCAACTGAGGCGATGATGTCGGTGGTGGGGGTTGCGCCCGCGACGGTGGGCGGCTGGCTGGCGGTGGTGAGCAGCCAGAAGCCATTTTGCCGCGCTGCCTTCATTTGTTGCACAAAGGCGGCAAATTGTTCGCTATCGTTCACCAGATAGATGCGGCGCTGGCCGTAGACACCCGCCACCTCCTGGGGTAGCCACCACACATCGCTGACGATAGGTGTGTTGGGCAACCCGCGAGTGGCAACCCGCACCTGCTGGCTCCAGGCTGCGCTATTCTGCCGCGCCGTGCCGATTGCCACCACCCCGCGCAATTCCAATCCCGCTCCGACGATCAGCGACAGTAGCAGCGCCAGGGCGAGCAAATCGCGCAGCAGCGTGCCGCCAATGCGTAGCCTGCCATCGTCCTGCGGGCCGAGCCACAGGCGGGGCAACGCGGCAACCAGCAACACGGCAACGAGAGGATAGGCGGGCAGCAAGTAACGTTGCCCCCACTCGAATCGGCTATCAGGGCCGAGGCCGCTGACCACACTAATAATCAGGGTGTGAGCGGCGACATAAAGCGCAGTGATAACGGTAAACAGGGCCATGGGGGAGCGCAGGAGAGGGTAGAATGTAGAATGTAGAATGTAGAATGTAGAGTGGATTGAGTTTGGTGTTGGCGCATCGCTTGCGGGCAGACGGAAAACGGTGGAGCGAAACATCAGGGTAGCGACCACCAGCGCGGGCGCAGGCAACAGGAAGCCGTGCAGGGCGCTGTAGCCATTGCTATCGAGCAATACGGCAGTTGCGGTTGCCAGTAGCGCAGCAAAGCCAGCCAGCAGCAGACCATCACGCTGCCAGCCGGAACGCAGCAACGCGCCCAGCAGGAACAGGGCCAGGCCAATAATGAAGGCGTAACGCAACGCTGGCGCGATATGTGGTCCGAGATCGGGCAAAGCGGTTAGGTCGTCACGCACACCGAGCAGAAAGCTGCCCAAAAAGGTGCGTAGCCCCCCCGTGCTGATGAAGCGCGCCTTCAGGCCGCTACTGAAGTAGGGCAGGGCATGGGCAGGCAGCAGGCTACCCCAGGTAAGGATATAGAACAACCAGAGCGGTATCAGCCCGGCCAGCAGCGATGCTAGCCAGACCCCCAGCCTACGCCAGCCGCGCAACACCATCGCCCGCAACGCCAACGCCATCACCATTATCAGTGCGAGGATATAGAGTTCCGAGCGCAGCCAGATCGCCCCGGCCATCGCCAGCCCTGCAACCAGCATCCAGCCATTCCCCTCCCCCTTTGGCGGAGGCTGGGAAGGGGGGTGCAAAAGCCCATCCCCCTGTGGCGGAGGTTGGGAGATGGTGTTTGCAGGCGTACCCCCGATTGCCCTGATCGCAGCATACAGCGCCAGAGTTACCAGCAATGCGGCGAGGCTATGCTCGAAGTAGACGAGGCTGTATACGAACAGCGGGGTAGTCAGCCCCAGCAGGGGAATGACCGTCCAGGCCCGCGCCGCGCCCGGCAGTAGCAGGCGGCACAGCAGATATGCTAGCCAGAGGGTGGCGAGGCTGGCAAGGAAAGGCAGCAGATAGAGGCCAAACCCTCCCAGCAGCTTGTACGGCAGCCAGGTAAGCAGCGGCAGGAAGGGCGGCCACTGCAAGTAGAGCTTGCCGTCATGGGTGAACGACTCCGGTGGGGGGAAGGGAACGAAGTGGTAATCTGGATCCAGCGCCAGTCCAGGGTAGAGTATGCTGGTATCGAGGCCGGGGTCGAGACGCAGGTTCTGTAGCTGGATGAACTTGCCACCCTCGTCGGGCGACCAGAATTGCGCCCCATCGTGCGGCAGCAGGATGAGGCACACCAGATAGATCACCCCCACCAGCAGCAGCGACGCAAGCGCGGCACGGTGGCTGGTTCGTGGTGGGTGAACTGTGACGTTTTGGGTATCAGGGCTAATAACCGGAGTTGCCATACGCTGATTATAACAGACAACCCTGCTTATGCTAAAATGAGCGCGAGAGAAAGGAGCGAAGCAATGGACAGAAAGCAAGTTAGCGTGTTCGGCACCGCCCGCAGCATCGAGGGCGACGCTGATTACGTCGAGGCGCAGCAGCTTGGCCGCTTGCTGGCCGAGGCCGGGTTCACGGTCTGCACCGGCGGCTATAGTGGGGCGATGGAGGCAGTCAGTCGTGGGGCGCACGAGGCAGGCGGCCACGTGGTCGGCATTACTGTCGAGGGCTGGGACGAGGGCGGGCGAGCCAAAACGCGCAACCGCTGGGTGATCGAGGAGATCCGCGCCGCCAGCCTGGCGAGCAGAGTCGAGCGGCTGGTGGAGAGCGATGCGCTAATCGCAGTGCGCGGCGGCATCGGCACCCTGCTGGAGATCGCGATGGCCTGGAACCTGATGCAGGTCGGCCAGCTTGCCCGCAAGCCGCTCATCCTGGTGGGGGCAGGCTGGCGAGCGGTGGCCGCCGACATCGCTGCCCATCTGATCGTGGATGGACGCGATATGGCGCTGGTCACGCTGGTGGAGAGCGTCGCGGGAGCAGTGGCGGCGCTTCAGCAAGAGGCAGAAGTTAAATTATAAGGATATTATAAATAAATGATAAAACCATCCTCATCAGTGTTGACATTCATAAGCACCAGTGCTATCCTCGCGTTTAACTTGGAAGGTCGCAAGCGATCGGCCTTCGCAGGCATAGATTGTGATTTATTGCACGACAAGGAGGTAGCCAGATGGGACAAGGGGGAGTACGAATCGAACCCGAGCCGGGCGATCTGACCGCTGTAAGCGGCGGCCCCGGCGATGTTGCCCCGATCGGAAGGGATCTGCCCAAGCCAGCCCATGAGCTGACGGCAGCAGAAGATGTGGATGCTGCAACCTGGGATCAGGTCGCGGCCACGGATGAGTTTCGGGCATTGGTGGCGGCCAAGATCCGGTTCATTCTGCCCGCAACCATTTTCTTTCTGGTTTTCTACATGGCGCTGCCGCTGCTGGTGGGCTACGCGCCCGACCTGATGAAGACGCAGGTAATCGGTGAGGTCAATCTTGCCTACCTGTTCGCCCTCGCTCAGTTCGTGATGACCTTCATCCTGGCCTATCTATATCTGCGTAAGGCGAACCAGTTCGACGCGATGGCGCAGAATATCATTGCCAAGCTGGGCATCAGGCAGGGAGGGACGAAGTGAGTACATCGCTGATAATGTTCGTCATCTTCATCGCGATCACGCTCGGTATCACCTACTGGGCGGCGCGGCGCACCAGCGGCGCCACCTCGTTTTTCGCCGCTAACCGCCAGATTACCGGCTGGCAGAACGGCATCGCCATCGCGGGCGATTACATGAGCGCGGCCTCATTCCTCGGCATCGCGGGGCTGATTGCCTACAATGGTTACGATGGCTTCATGTACTCAGTCGGCTTCCTGGTCGCTTACCTGACCGTGCTACTGATCGTGGCCGAACCGCTACGCAACTCCGGTAAATATACGATGGCCGACGTGCTGGCCTACCGCCTCAGCGCTCGTCCAGTGCGCTCGATGGCCGCGATTAGCACCCTGACGGTGACGACTTTCTACATGATCGCCCAGATGGTGGGCGCAGGTACGCTGGTCGCGCTGCTGCTCAAGGATGCTAACATTAGCTACAACTGGGCGGTCATCGGGGTTGGCACGCTGATGATCATCTACGTGGTCTTCGGCGGAATGCTGGCAACCACCTGGGTGCAGATCGTCAAGGCGGTGCTACTGATGGGTGGAACCTTGCTCCTCAGCATCCTGGTAATGGCCCACTTCAACTTCGACCTGGGCGCGTTCTTCAACGCAATCACTCACGTTCAGTCTACCGTAGGAGGCAAAACGGTTACAACCAACTACCTCAACCCCGGCTTGCTCTACAAACCGCCATACGGCGCACTCGACCTGCTCTCGCTAGGTCTTGCGCTGGTGCTGGGAACGGCAGGGTTGCCGCATATCCTGGTGCGCTTCTACACCGTGCCAAGCGCCAAGATCGCCCGCAACAGCGTGGTCTGGGCCATTGCCATCATCGGTGTGTTCTACATCCTGACCACCTTTCTCGGCTTTGGCGCAGCAACTATCGTGGGCAAGGGCTTCATTACCTCTCATGGTGGCACCAATATGAGCGCGCCGCTACTGGCCCAGAACCTGGGTGGCGACATCTTCTTCGCTTTCATCTCCTCGGTGGCCTTCGCTACTATCCTCGCGGTGGTGGCCGGTCTGACCATCAGCGCTTCGACCTCGTTCTCGCACGATTTCTGGACCAACGTGGTGCATGGCGGCCAGGAGCGCACCAAAGGGCAGGAAGTGTTCGTCGCCCGTATAGCGGCGCTGGTAGTGGGGGCGCTCAGTATCCTGATCGCTATCCTGCTCGGCCCCACCTTCAACGTCGCTTACATGGTCGGCCTGGCCTTCGCCCTCGCTGCGGCTGCCAATCTGCCCGCTATCCTCTTCTCGCTGTTCTGGAAGCGGTTCAATACGGTCGGCGCAGTGACCGGCATGGCAACCGGCATCATCGCTACGCTGGTGTTCATCATCATCAGCCCCAGCATTATGGGGGTAGACCCTGATACACTCACAGCGGGCCGCCACTTGATCCAAGCCAAAGCGATCTTCCCGCTGGCTAACCCCGGCATCGTCAGCATACCGCTTGGCTTCATCGGCGCATACCTCGGCACCATCCTCAGCCATGAGCCAGCCTCCGAAGCGAAGTACAACGAACTGAACGTGCGGGCCAACACTGGCCTGGGCGCGGAAGTGTAGGGTGGGTA
Organism: Chloroflexia bacterium; assembly: GCA_038230695.1. Classification (GTDB taxonomy): domain Bacteria; phylum Chloroflexota; class Chloroflexia; order QHBQ01; family QHBQ01; genus QHBQ01. The sequence continues at coordinate 21,699 of JBBRMT010000006.1, read as the reverse complement.
GAGGGTAGAATGTAGAAGGTGAATTCGGGGTCGCGGCTAGCGAGCTGCGACCCCACTCTATTTACACTAATTGGCCGGGCAGATGGTGTACGATCCGTAAAGGATTACGAACGCTGGGCATTGGCAGTGGGCGAAGCGAGGTAGATGGCTTGCAGGTCGGCGATGTTGTCGCCGAGGTCGCCGCGCTGCTTGCGTCGCCAGGCCAGTTCGGCGATATACGCGGCGCGGCGCAGGGCAGCGGCGGGCGGGGCAATCGTGACCAGGTCGCCTGCCCGCGACTCGATTTCCTGCACCATGGCGGGGTTCAGTTCGCCTACAACATAGGCTGGGCTGGTGAGCAGGTCGGAAAGTTCGGCTGCACTAACGTTGCGGTAGTCGCTAGTGCGCCGCCATTCGGGGTTGCCGCCGCGTGGCGTGGTGGTGCGATAGCAGGCAACCGCCAGCCGTTCGCGACCGATCATTACCGCCGCCCACACATTCAGGCGGGCGCTAATATCAGCGTGCTGATAGGCAAGGCTGTCGAGGTTGCTAAGGCCATAGAGGGGAATACCAAGCGCGGTTGCCACTGCCTTCGCGGTGCTGAGGCCGACGCGCAGGCCGTTGAAGCTGCCCGGCCCTACCGCGCAAGCCACCGAGGACAGTTCGCCGGGGGTGAGGCCGACGTAGCGCATCAGCGATTGCATCACCGGCACAAGCTGGGCAGTCTGTTCGCGGTGCGCCCGCCAGGTTTGCTCCGCAACTACCCCGGCGGCGTTGTAGAACGCGACGCTGGCGTTGTCGGTGGCGGTATCTATCGCTAGCATGGTCATGCGAAAGCCTCCTGCTTGAACTGATCGAGCAGCGTGGTGTAGCGACGGCCTGCGGCGCTGATGCGGATGGTGCGTTTGGTTTCGCTCAGATAGGTGAGGCGAATTAGCAGTCGCGCTTCGGGCATGAACTCGCCGCCGCGCTCCGGCCACTCGATCACGGTTACGCCGTCGCCACCAATGTAATCCTCGATGCCGATGTCAATCGCCTGACGGGGGTCGTCGAGGCGGTAGAGGTCAATATGGTAGAGCGGCAGGCTGCCAGGATATTCGTTGACCAGCACAAAGGTAGGGCTGTTAACGTAATCGTGGATGCCGAGGCCCGCCGCTACCCCTTGGGTGAATGCGGTTTTGCCCGCGCCGAGTTGCCCCTCAAGCAGCAGCACATCGCCCGCCCGCAGTAGCGCGGCCAAACGTGCGCCGATGCGCCGCGTCTGCTCCACGCTGTGGCTGATCAGGTCAAGCTCGTGGCTGGCAACTGGGTCCTGGTGTCGAATAGTCATAGTTTATGGTTGAAGGTAGAAGGTGGAATAAGGTAATCCGTAGGGGCGCATGGATGTGCGCCCTGCTGGTCTTGATACGCTTTAGCCGCTGACATTCCTGGTTTGTTGACCAGGCGGGGCTGGCTTAGGCGGCTGTTTGTCTCGCGCCTTCTTGATTTCATCCTCGATTAGCTTCTGGTTGTCAATAGTATCGGGGTCTTCGGGTTTGATTTCGAGTGCGGCGGCAACGTAGCGGCGGGCCTCATCGTAATTGCCAGCGCGTAGCTGTGAGATTGCCATCAGGTTCATAGCGCGGGTGTCTTGCGGGTCAATCTTCAGCGCCTCAGTGAGTTGCTCCACCGCCAGGTCGTAGCGTTTCAGCCGATTGTAAGCCATCGCTAGCGCAGCGCGGGTGCGGCCATCGCTGGGAGCCATTGATACCGAACGCCGCCAGGCTTTGGCCGCCAGCGCAATATACCCCACCTTTTGCAACTGCGTCCCCAGGTTGAAGAAGCCGAGGGCGCTGGCCTCACCATGATAATTCGGTTCCACGATGCGCTGCTTCTGATTGATGAAGTCAGGCTCGGCACGCGCAAGAATCAGGAACTGGGCAAACAATATTACCACATCAACAATCAGGTTTGTAGGACTCTTAACCGGGTCGAGCAGGTAGCCAATGATCGAGGTAAGCCCGGTAAGCACAATTACTGCAAGGTTGAGGCGGTAGAATATTCGCGTCCGCGACCATGAGCCAATCGCCATGATGACGGCGATACCAATAATCACCCCATAGTAGATAGCAATTGAAGTCTCTCGCTGCTGGGTGGCAGCATTGATTGCGGCGGGTGAGAGACCATAGCGGGCAATGGTAGCAGTGTCGAGACCGATACTCTCCCTTTGTATCTGCTGCTTAACTAGCTCCTCGGTAAAGATCGCCAGACCCAGACCAAACGCCGACCTAAGAACGCGAACTACCCATAGCAACATCAGGGTAACAAGCGCCCCGGAGCGTTTCTCGTTGGCGCTAGCATAAATGTAAAGCTCACCAGCACAGTTGGGGCAACGCTGATCCTCGATGCGAGTTTGCCAGCCGCAGTAGGGACAGTCGAAACGCTCATCATGACCAAACGCATCGGGCGCCGGGTTGAAGTCGGGGTTGAAGGTTGCGGCTGAGTAGCCCTGTGGGTCGTGGATGGGGGTGGGCGCATCATTGCCTTGATCATAAGGTTGATAGCCGTTGGTCTCGGCGGCAGAAGCGAATGGATTGACCCAGGCCGCGCTACTCGCGCCGTGGAATCCGCTATCTGACTGTTCCCAATCACTTGCACCCTGCTGCTCAGAGTCGCCGCCGGGCTGGTACTCCGACACAAACTGATCGGCCCCCTGGGCAGGCTCATAGCCGAGGTGATCAGGCATATGCTGAGTGCCGTGCTGTTCCCAGTTGCCAGCATTGCTAGTAGCGCCGTAGCCGCCGCTGCGGTAGTCGGTGTATGGCGCGGCGTTGTATTCAGGGTTGCCAAGTGGGGGTCGCTGCAGGATCGCGCCAGGGTTAGGGTCGCCGCTGGGCGAGCGGAGCGAACTGGTTTCGCCGCTGCTAAAGGGAGTGACCAGGTGATCCCAGGGCAACGCGCCCACTGACGATTCGGGCAAACCCTGGGTGGCCGCCGGGCTATTCAGATACAAATCCTGAGTGGCCGCAGGCGGTGTTGACCCCCACCCCGTAATTAGGGGAGGGCTGGGGAGGGGGGCGGAGGGCTTCTGCATCTCGCGCTTGAGCTGCAACTGCTGCAGCTTGCGGGCGACTGGCTCGTTGGCGGGATTTAGGGTGAGCGCATTCTCCAGACAGACTATCTTATCTTCAAGCTCAGGCATCAACCCGCCCAGCCAAAGCCATGCCTGCTCGTTGCGCTCGTCGGCTTCGACCGCCGCGATCAGGTACTCGCGGGCTTCGTCGTTGCGCCCAGCGCGAGCGGCGGCAATGCCTTGCTTGCCCAATTCTGAGGCTGGTAGGGTTGGATCAATCATCTGCTCTAATGCTTTCCGTGTCCGGCTGCTGCAGCATACACCTGCAGGGTCTGTTCTGCAGCAGTACGCCATGAGAATCGTGCGCCCTGGGCAGCAGCGGCAACGCGAAGATGGGTGGCGTAATCCGGGTTACGCAGGATGAGGGCAGCGGCTTCAATCAGCGCGGCCACATCGTCGGGAGCAATCAGGATACCGGCATCGCCGATCACTTCGGGTAGGCTACTGGTGTTGGCGGCAATCACCGGCGCACCACAGGCCAACGCCTCAGCTGCTGGTAGGCCAAAGCCCTCGTACAGCGAGGGATATACAAAAACGCTGGCGCTATTATACCACAACGGTAGCTCATCATCAGCAAGATAGCCAGGAAATACTATATCGCCCTCACCCAAACCCGCCTGCCGAAAGGTATCATCATAGAGCCAGCCCTTTGCCCCGCCCACCACCAGGCGCAAATCGGCAAAGTCGGGCTGCTGGCGAAGTTGGGCGAAGGCCCGCAGCAGCAGGCCGATATTCTTGCGCGGTTCGATAGTGCCGAGATAGAGGATGAATCGCTCTGGCAGATTGTGCTTGCGCTTGAATGTGGCAATCGCCTGCTGGTCAGCGATGGGGCGGAAACGCTCGTCCACCCCGTTGTACACCACTGTCACCTTATTGGCAGGCACGTGCAGCAAGCGCACAATGTCGCGCTTGGTGCTTTCCGATACGGCGATAACGTGGCTGGCGTGACGCACCGACCAGCCAGTAGTGGCAGTCAGGTAGCGACGTTTGGCAGGCAGGTATTTATCGGGATAGACCAGGTAAATCAGGTCGTGAATAGTTACCACGGTGGGGCAGAATGTCAGCAGCGGGCGGATATTGACGGGGCAGTGCAGCACATCCAGCCGCGCCGAGGCGAAAGGCAGTACGGTTTGCTCCCAGGGGATACGCACCTGTGGCTTCTCGGTAGGCAGCCTTGCGCTAATGAAGCGGATGTTGGTGGCGCGGGCATAATCAGACGGGCGCGGCGCAGGTGGCACCCATACGGTATACTGGTTGTCGTGGTCAATCGCGGCGTACTGCTCGATTAGGGCGTGGATGTACTTGCTAACCCCCGCCTGGCGGTAGTTGGCGCGGAAGGACAGCAGTTGTGCATTGATGCCAATCTTCAATGCACGAACCCCAAGCGTCGCTCCTTCATCGAAATGTATCGCTGTTCGCCGATGATAAGATGATCCAGCACCTCGACCTCCATCAGCCGACCGGCATCCACCGCCTTGCCGGTCATAACAATGTCCTCAGTCGAGGGTTCAGGGTCGCCGCTGGGGTGGTTATGGGCAATGATGATCGCCGCTGCATTCTCGCGCACCGCTTCCTTGAACAGTTCGGCGAGCCGCACGGTACTCTTATTCAGCGATCCGCGATATAGCTCTACCATCTTGATCATCTGGTTCTTGGTATTGAGCAACACCACGCGCAGATGCTCTTGCTCCAGCCCGGCCATGTCAAGCATCAGCCAGTTGGCAATGTCGGATGGGTTGCGAATCTGCATCCGTTCGCCTGGCCCGGCCAGCAGCAAGCGGCGGCCAATCTCCAGCGCGGCCTGTAGCTCACACGCCTTGACCTCGCCCAACCCTTTCTCGCCCTTTAGCTTGTTGAAGTCGGCCCGCATCAGCCCCGGCCAGCCGCCGTACTGCACCAGCAGGCGGTTGGCAAGCTCGACCACTGTCTCGCCGGGGCGGCCAACCCGCAGCACGATTGCCAGCAACTCGGCGTTGCTCAGGCTGGCCGCGCCGCGCTTAATCAGCTTCTCGCGGGGGCGCTCATCAGCATCCATCTCCTTGATGGTCAGGCGACCACCACTGTTGGGCGTGTGGTAGACGAATTCACCGCTGCGCCGCTCCTTGCGTGGCGGGGTTGGGGGCGTGGCTGCGCCGTTGGCGTTGGTGTTGACCCCTAGTAGCGGTTCGCTCAACGTTGGTGTTTGCGCCGATAGGTCGGGATAGGTTACATTGGCATGGTTATCGGGGGTGGAGTGGTTGGTCATTGCTCTCCTTGAAGGTGGGTGATGTTGGTGTAAGGGAGTGTTGCACTCGCCCAGGGTCAGAGGCCCAGTTTGGCGTGGATGCGCTCACGCTGGTTGAATGGTGGCACGTATACGCCACTGCGGGTGGTAGCGGTGGTGGACATCGCTGCCTCCTTCTACGCACATTATAGCACTAACGTGCGAACAGGGCAAACTTGCCAAAACGGGCTAATAATTGTACAATAACGTATGAGAGAACCGCGTTCGCTATGCTGCCCTGTTTGCGCGAACCAGGTTTACGTAATCTGATTATTTTTTGGCGCAAGCGCAACGACACGCTGATGAAGGGAAGGCAAACAATGGAGAAATCAACCTTTACCACCAAGAAGGGTCTGGCTCAGATGCTCAAGGGTGGGGTAATTATGGATGTGATCAACGCCGAGCAAGCCCGCATCGCCGAGCAGGCCGGCGCGGTGTCGGTCATGGCCCTGGAGCGGGTGCCTGCCGACATTCGGGCGCAGGGCGGGGTGGCGCGGATGAGCGACCCCACGCTGATCGAGGAGATTATCAATGCGGTGAGCATCCCGGTAATGGCGAAGTGCCGCATCGGTCACTTTGTCGAGGCCCGCATTCTCGAAGCGTTGGGGGTGGACTATATTGATGAGAGCGAAGTGCTGACCCCGGCGGACGAGAAACACCACATCAACAAGCGCGACTTCAAGGTGCCGTTCGTGTGCGGCTGCCGCAATCTGGGCGAGGCGCTACGGCGCATCGGTGAGGGCGCGGCGATGATTCGCACCAAAGGCGAAGCTGGCACCGGCGATATAGTCGAGGCGGTGCGCCATATGCGGACGGTGCAGGACGAGATCCGCCGCTTGCAGAATATGCCCACCGACGAACTGATGGCGCAGGCAAAGGAGATGGGCGCACCTTATGAGCTAGTTGTCGAGGTGGCGCAGGCTGGTCGTCTTCCAGTGGTCAATTTCGCCGCAGGTGGGATTGCTACTCCTGCCGATGCCGCGCTGATGATGCAACTGGGCGCGGATGGTGTGTTTGTCGGTAGCGGCATCTTCAAGTCGGGCGACCCCGCCCGTCGCGCTCGCGCCATTGTCGAGGCCACCACCCACTATAACGACTACAAAGTGCTGGCTGAAGTGAGTAAGAACCTGGGCGAAGCGATGGTCGGCATCAGCGTGAGCAGCCTGGGCGAACGCGAACTGATGGCGAAGCGGGGCTGGTAACGCCAGTGCTGAGCGCTGAGTGCTGAGTGCTGAGTGGATTAGCTCGGAACTCGGCTCTCAGTTATGCAGAACTGGAGACTAAAATGACCAATCAGCAGACCGCACAGCAGAAGATAGCCGAATCGCAAACCTCAGCGCTCAGCACTCAGCGCTCAGCGCTAAGGGTTGGCGTGCTGGCCCTGCAAGGCGACTTTGCCGAGCATATTGCCATGTTGCACAAGCTGGGGGCGGAGACGGTCGAGGTGCGCCACCCTGAGCAAATGGCGGGGCTGGAGGGTTTGGTCATCCCCGGCGGCGAAAGCACTGCGATTGGCAAGCTGGCCGAGCTTTATGGCCTAAAGCAGCCGATAGCCGCGCTGGCGCAGCAGGGCTTGCCCATCTACGGCACCTGCGCGGGCATGATCATGCTCTCCCGCGACATCGGTGACACTGCTGCGCTGATTGAGGGCCGGCCGCAAAGCCTGTTTGGGGTAATGGATGTGAAGGTGCGGCGCAATGCCTTTGGTCGGGCAATTGACAGCTTCGAGACATCCGCGCTAATTCCCGCGCTGGGTGAGCCGCCATTTCCGATGGTCTTCATCCGCGCCCCCTACATTGAGAGCGTCGGCGAGGGTGTAGACGTGCTGGCAAAGCTAGTCGAGCAGGATGCGCCGATTGTGGCGGCGCGGCAGCGCAATCTGCTGGTCAGCGCGTTCCACCCTGAGCTTACCGAGGATACCCGCTTCCACGCATACTTCCTCAAGATGATTGAGGAGCAACGAGGGCTAGATTGATTAGAGCGGCCAACACGCTGGATTTGCTAAGGCTGTTTGCCCGCGGGCCGCAGCCGGTGTTGCAGTTTGACGCGCCGCAATCGCTGATTCGCCCCCGCCCTGGCCTGCGAACCGGCCTCAGCCAGCTAGGAAACGCCTTCGTAGGGGGCAGCAACCCCGCCGCCCCTATTTATGTTTGTGTAAACCGAGGTCAGTTGCTGGCCTACATCCGCGCCTGGAGCGATAACCAGTCGAGCGGCCAGGGCAGCAGTTGGACGCTAGCCGAGTTGGGCAGTCCGCGTAAAGCGCCACTCAGCGAGGAGATGGCGGGCGAATTGCTGGAAGGGTTCTGCCAAGCCGCAGGGCAGCAGGGCGCGACCCGAATGTTCGCCCGCCTGCCCGAAGGCGCGGCCCTGCTTGACACGCTCTATGGTCTTGCATTTCATCCCTTCGCTGAGGAGACGGTCTGGGCCAAGCTATCGCTGAACGAGCGTCCGCCAGCAAATGTCAACCTGCAATCACGCCCGCTACGCCGCCGCGATGCCTGGGCAGTGTACCAGTTGTATCTAAGCCTCACCCCAGAAGCGGTGCAACACAGCGAGGGCTACAGCAGCCGCCGCTGGCAGGCAGGCAAGTCGCGCATCTCCTGGGGGGGCAATATCCGCCGCTTTGTATGGGACGATGGGCGCGGGGTGCAGGCTTACTTGCAGATGAACAGCGGGCCACGCGGTCACGAGATGAAGATAATGTCACCATCTAGCAGCAGCAGCGATCACAACCTTAGCGGCGCAGTGATGGACTATGCGCTAGGGCTGCTGCAAGGGCGAGGCGAACGCGCCCCCCTATACTGCACGGTGCGCGACTACCAGAGCGGCTTGAGCGAGGCTCTGGAAGAGCGTGGCTTCCGCCCCATGCAGCGGCAGAAGGCGCTAGTCAAGCATCTAGCCGCCTTTGTGCGCCAAGCCGCACCCGTGTTGCGCCCAGTTTGGAGCAAGCCGCTACCCGCTGAGGCCGTACCAGCAGGGCAAGGCGGTCTGGTAATGAATCGAAAGAAACGCAAATTATTGCGTTCCTACAATCAAGATAATGTGTCTGGGTAGGAGCATGATTCATCACGCCCTACCCAGCGGAGGTGACAATGGCCGACCTAATCGAGCCGCAGGAGCAGATTTTCGGGCAGTATAATATCATGCCTTATGGCAGCAGCACCCGCCCCGGCTATCCTGCCGACCAGAGTAGCGATGAGCGAGCCGCAGGCGAGATGGAGATCAGCGACGACCTGGAAGCGCTGCTTGCCGCATTGCCACCGCATATCTACGATACCCTGGCTGCCGCCGACGACCGCCGCGACTTGCTGGAGATCATCATGGATCTGGGGCGCAAGCCGGAGGCTCGTTATCGTGGCCGCGAGGTCATCCTTAGCGACCGCGATGTGACCGAGGAGGACATTCTGCACGTTGTTTCGCATATCGGCGCGTTTGGCGACGATAATCGCGCTGGTATCGAACGCACTCTGCATCGCATCTCCTGCATCCGCAACCGCGCTGGCAAAGTGGTAGGGCTGACCTGCCGCGTTGGTCGCGCCGTGTTTGGCACGATTGCGATCATCCGTGACCTGGTCGAGTCGGGGCGCGGCCTGCTGCTGGTTGGCCCGCCAGGGGTGGGCAAAACTACCATGCTGCGCGAGACTGCCCGCGTGCTGGCCGATGAGTTCCGCAAGCGGGTGGTGATCGTGGACACCAGCAACGAAATCGCGGGTGACGGCGACATCCCCCACCCCGCGATTGGCCGCGCCCGCCGGATGCAGGTCAAGACCCCCACCAGCCAGCACGCCGTAATGATCGAGGCAGTGGAGAACCATATGCCGGAGGTGGTCATTATTGACGAGATTGGCACCGAACTGGAAGCGATGGCTGCCCGCACCATCGCCGAACGCGGCGTGCAACTGATCGGCACCGCCCACGGCTCGACCCTCGAAAACCTGATGATGAACCCCACTCTCTCCGACCTGATCGGCGGCATCCAGAGCGTCACTCTATCCGACGAAGAGGCGCGGCGGCGTGGCACCCAGAAGTCGGTGTTGGAGCGCAAAGCGCCGCCCACCTTCGACATCATGGTGGAGATCCTTGACCGCGATCAGGTCGCGGTGCATGATAACGTAGCCGAAACGGTGGACTCAATCCTGCGCGGGCAGCAAATGCCCGCCGAGGTGCGTACCCGCAAGCTGGATGGCACCATCGAGACCCGCGAGGCCGAGGTGCTACAGATGATGGAGAAGGGTGGCACTGCCTTGCAGCGTGGCGGCGCACGCCCCCGCCCCAACAATAATGGACGGCTACGCGGTAATAATGGGCAGCCAGCGTCGCAGGGGCAGCAAGGACAGCAGGGGCAAGGTCAGGGCCAGCGTTCCACGCCGCCTGCCAGCTTTACGATGAGCAACCAACCTGCCGCCCCACTGCCTACCCGCCCGGTCAGCAGCAATCACGGCCAGCCAGGGCCACGGTCACAGAGTCAGACCGCGCCGCCAACGCCCCCAACGCAGAGCCGTGAAGCGATGCCAGGCAGCCAAACCCGCCCGCTGCGCGTCTATCCCTTTGGGGTTAGCAAGAAAGGGCTGGAGCAGGCCATCCACGAACTAGGCGTGCCGGTCACGCTGGTAGAGCAGAGCAGTGATGCCGATATGGTCATGACCCTGAAGACGCACTTCCGCAAGAAGCCAATCGCCATCCGCCAGGCTGAGGCCGAAGGGTTGCCTGTCTACGTGCTGAAGAGCAACACCGTAACCCAGATGCAGAGCAGCCTGGGCAGCATCTTCGAGGCCGAGTTGCAACAGGATCCGGTGCAGCACGCGCTCTATGAAACCGAGGAAGCGATTACCGATGTGCTGGAGGAGCGCACCGAATCGGTCGAGCTAGCGCCACAGAACGCTTACATCCGCCGCCTGCAACACCAGATGGCCGAGCGATATAATCTTGCCAGCGCGTCGAAGGGCCGTGACCCCAATCGCCACGTCCGCATCTATCGGCATGATTGAACGCGCACTTCACCATTTTGCAAACCCGACCAGGGCGAACGAAGATTCACCCCTACTGAACCCTTACTCTGCAAGAATGATTCGCACCCATGATTGAACGCGCATTTGCCATGATATGGTATAATAAGAGCTATGAAACTTGTGCTTGCAGTTATACAGGGTAAGGATGTGGAGGCCGCGCTCAGTAAGCTGACGCAGCAGCGGTTCAGCGCCACGGTGATCACCAGCACGGGCGGATTTCTGCGCGAGAGTAACACCACCATGCTGATCGGCGTTGAGGATGAGCGAGTGCCTGCCCTGCTAGAGTTGCTGGCGCAAACCTGTCGCACCCGCAGCCGCTACATCAACCCGATGCCAACCCTGATGGAGCCAAGCGAGTTCTTCCTACCCCAGCCGGTGGAGGTGCAGGTGGGTGGCGCGAATGTCTTTGTGGTAAACATTGAACGCTTCGAGCGTATTTAGCAAGTTGAATATACTGGCCGTTATCACTGGAAGGGAGACGAGCCATGGGATGTCCGTTTGTAGGAGTTGCCACCCGCACTACGGTGCAGGGTGAGCGGGTCAGTATCCGCATCTGTGGGGCATTGCCTTACGAGCGCGATGAGGATCCGGAGGATCTAGCCCCGCCATCGGTTTGCTTCTCCGACAGCGAGTGGCTGGGCTGCTACCATTATCAGATTATGATGAAGCGCAAGGCGTTCTCCCGCCCACCGATGGTTGATGCCGAGGGTGGCATTAGATTTGCCTGGAAGCCAGAAGAACTGGGCGATTTCGAGATGGAAGACGAAACCCGCGCCGCCGCCGAGGTTAAGTGGGAGGATGATGAGGACCTAGCCAGTCGGAGACGAGTGATTGGCTGATCCTAAACCCCTCTCTAAGGGGGAGGCGGGGAGGGGGATAGGGCTACACCCCCACCATGTCAGCATCTACATAAGGAGCGATAGATTTTGATCCACGTTATTTTGCAAGCAGCGACCACTACCAATACCACCAGCAGCGGTGGCATAGATTGGCTGAAGATTATCGCCGTCATCCTTGCGGTGATGGGCGCTTATCTGGTCGCCTTCTGGTTCAGCCTGCTGGTGTGGACCTTCCGCGACATTACATCGCGTACCCGCGACGTAATCGCGATTGGCGCTTCGATGCTGCTGGCAATCCCACCCTTCATCGGCTGGCCGCTATATATCATCCTGCGGCCCAAAGAGACGCTAGCCGAGGCTTACGAGCGTTCGCTGGAAGAGGAGTATCTCTTGCAGGACATCGAGGAGAACGAGGTTTGCCCCACCTGCAAGCACAAGGTTCATGGCGACTATATGTACTGTCCCAATTGCCGTACCCGCCTGCGCCGCGAGTGCGACAGTTGCCATCGTCCGGTCAACCTGCGCTGGCAAGCCTGCCCCTTCTGTGGGCGGGCCACCACCGATGTAATGCACACTAGCCGCCTGGAGCGCAGCAAGGATGTGCGCGGGCGGGCTACTACCAATGTCGCCGACCCCGCCATTGCCCGCGCCCCGCAGCCAACTGTGCGAGTCAACGGCAACGGACCAACTGCGGTGGCCGATGAAGAAGCTGAACCAGTAGACAGCGCGAGGGTTTAGCCACCCTCATCCTAACCTGCACCAAATTAGTGGAGTTATGTACAATCCCCTCGGAAATGAGGGAGTTATCCCGGCCATTATCCTGCTGTCAGCGAAGACAAGCGAGGTGAGCGACATTGCCATACATCATTGAGCCTATGGATTACGACGATATTGACGCAGTGGCAGGCATCGAGCGGCAGTGCTTCAGCCTACCGTGGCCGACCAGCGCGTATCGCCGCGAACTACGCACCCCCAATACCAACCGCTACGTGGTGGCCCGCTGGGTTGACGACCCCGCCAAGGCCAGGCTGGCTCAGGCCAATGGCAGCAAGAGCCTGCGACGCAGTGAAGGCAGTTGGCTGACACGACTGCTCCCCTTCCTTGCGGGCGACAAGCAGGGCCAGGATGTGTCCAATCCTTACCCGATAGTGGGCTACGCCGGGCTGTGGTTGATGGTGGATGAGGCGCACGTTACCACTATCGCGGTTGCGCCCAGCCATCAAGGGCAAAGCGTGGGCGAATTGCTGTTTCTGTCTATGATTGATCAGGCGTTGGAGATGAAGGCCATCTGGCTGACCCTCGAAGTGCGGGTCTCGAACTCGGTGGCTCAGAGCCTGTACCGCAAGTACGGGTTGAAGGAGGCTGGCCGCCGCCGCCGTTACTACAGCGACAACGGCGAGGATGCCTTCATCATGTGGTCGGAACCCTTGCAGAGCGACGAGTTCCAACGTCGCCTCACCCGCCTGCGGGCTGAACTAGAGCAACGCATGGCCGCTAAAGCGCAGCAGAAGGGCGCACCCGCCCGCGCCGTTAATCCTGCGCCCAGCCAGCTTGCTGAGGAACATTAGAACCCCTTCTCTAAACCTCTTTCTTGATATTGGAGTCTCGGATTGAACATCCTCGCCTTTGAAACTTCATGTGACGAAACCTCGGCGGCAATTATCCAGGATGGCCGCCGCATCCTCACCAACGTGGTCGCTTCGCAGATTGACCTGCACAAGCGTTGGGGTGGGGTTGTGCCTGAGCTTGCCAGCCGCCAGCACATCCTCTACATCGTGCCGACTCTGGAAGCCGCGCTGAAGGAAGCCAACCTCACCTGGCGCGATATTGATGCCATCGCTGTGACTAATGGGCCGGGGCTAGCGGGTGCGTTGCTGGTAGGGGTCAACGTGGCGAAGGGGCTGGCGTTTGCTCTGGGCAAGCCACTGCTACCGGTCAACCACCTCGAGGGTCATATCTACGCAAACTGGCTCATCCCCAATAACGCCGCGAAGCCCAAGCCGGTTATTACCGAGCTACCTGCCAGCGCCGATACTCAGGAGACGGACAGCAATAGCGAACCGTCGCCCAGCCGTCAGTATCGGGCCGCTTACGAGCAATCTGCGCCAGTTTATCGGCCCGCAGGTGCGCCTGCGCCAAAACCCGCGCCACCTATCCAACCACCCCCTAAGAATGGGGAGGGAGTTACTGTGCCGCCTGAGCCGCAGTTCCCCATTGTTGCCCTGGTGGTGTCGGGTGGGCATACCGAACTGATCCTGATGCGCGGACATGGGCTGTATGAATTGTTGGGCAAGACGATTGACGATGCGGCGGGCGAAGCGTTCGACAAAGTGGGGCGCATCCTCGGCCTCGGCTACCCCGGCGGACCCGCCATTCAGAAGCTGGTGGATGCTGAACACGCTGACCCGCGCAAGATTGACCTGCCCCGCGCCTGGCTGCGTGGTACCTACGACTTCAGCTTCAGCGGGCTGAAAACCGCAGTGATGCGTAAGATTGACGAGTATGGCGGGCTGCCAGCGGTGGATAAGCCGCGCCCCTTCGCCGAGGTCGAGGCCGCACAGCAGCGCAGCGATGCCGCCCAGCATGAGGCCACCAGCGATAGCAACAGCATCCGCCCCGGCCAGTCGCCAACCGCGATGGTGAGGGAACCGCTGGCGATGCCTGCTCCCGCCGACCAGCCGCCCAGCCAGCCGCAAGCCCGTGGCTTTCAGCCGCCTGCCCGCCTTACCCGTCTGAGCGAACCCACCGCGCAGCCTACTGTGCCGCCTGCACCCCCCACCCCCAGCGCCGCGCCTGCCCCGACCACGCGACCAGCCAACCCGCCTCGCGCCACCACGCCGCCACCTGCGCCAGTCGTCGAAGCCGATGACGATGAGGATGAGGATGAAGCCACGCCGGAGCCGAGCTTCCGTCTCGCCCCGCAGCCCCCACGCGATCGCCTCGCCAGCCTGTTCGTGCGCGATGCTGAGGAAACGGCTGAGGATGAGGACGATGAGGATGACGAGGATGACGACGACAACAACGTCAACAACGATAAGGGCAATGTGCAGCCGCCCGTTAGCGCCGCCCCGTCAGGCTCGGCGTTGGAGCGTCGCCCTTTGCTTGCCACGCCGAACGAACCGCGCCCCCGCGCAATATATTCTATGTTCGATGATGAGGATGATGTGGCAACCACCTCGCCCTTGCAAGCAGCCAACCCACCGCGCTCAACCACGAACGCGCCAGCGAGTACACCCAACCCTACACCCCGCCCAGCGGTAGCGGGACCCGGCCTGGAGCGTCGCCCGCTCCGCACCGTGCCTACGCCAGACCCTCGTGCAGTGCCGCAGCTTGCGACTGACGATGAGGACGAAGATGAGGACGAGCAGCCACTGCCGCGCACGTTGTCGCCACAGGCACGCCCATTGCAACCGCCTGCCGACCAGCGTTCGCAGCCACAGCCGCCCGCCAATCGGTCAAATCCACCTGCGCCGCAACGCAGCAATCAGCCAACCACTCCGCCGCCAGCCAGCGTCGCGCCACAGTCGGGTAGTGTCTATCCCCGCAGCACGGTGCTAGGCAGCGAACCTGCATCGCAACGCCCCAGCCAGCAAACTCCGCAACAGCGGCCAACCACCCCACCAACCCAGCGGCCTACCCAGCCTTCGCAGCAGCGACCCAACCAGCCTGCACCGCAGCGACCGACCCAACCATCAACCCAGCAACGGTCTAACCAGCCACCCGCCCAACCACCCACCGCTGCTACGCCACCGCAATCAGCCACCAATCGGCCCCGTCCGCTGCCGCCCTCGCAGCCGCAGCGTGGCACATACGCCCGCCCCGGCCAGTTGCCGCAGCGTCCACCTACGCCGCTGGCCCAACGCGAGATTATCCCAGTGCCGAAGGGCAGCAGCACGGATGACGATGATCGCGACGAGCGCGATTATATTGACGACGAGGAAGACGATATGCCGCGCAGCCGCGTGGGCAGCGCCGCTGACGATGATGACGAGCCTGGCGATGAGAACCGCCCCCGCCGCAACCGTTCACTGGGCGCGGATGCGCCCCGCCCGCAAGGGGTACGGGGCAGTGTGGGTGGTGGCGATAATGCGGGCAAGAAAGGTCATGCGCCGGTGGCATTGATTGCCGCCGCCTTCCAACTGGCGGTGGTCGAGGTGCTGGTGGAAAAGACTGCCGCCGCCGCCGAGCAGTACGGCGCGAAGCAGGTGCTTATTGCCGGGGGCGTGGCCGCCAACCGCCTGCTGCGCGAGATGATGGGCGAACGCCTCAACGTGCCGCTGGTGTATCCCCCCATGGCCCTCTGCACCGATAATGCTGCTATGATCGGCGCAGCCGCCTATTATCGCTATTACCATGCCGAGGGCGCGGCCCGCGATCGCGCCGACACCTCCGACTGGGGCATGGATATTGCCCCCAACGCGCACTTCCTGGGCGAGGTTTAGCGATGCGCCCCGCTACTAAACGCTGGAGCCTGCAACCCGAAACGCCATCTGAAGTCGCCGCCGAACTGATCAACGCGGTTGGCGATTTGCCTTATGCGCCGCTGCTGGTGCAGATGCTCTACAACCGCAAAATCATCACTGCCGATGCCGCTGCCGCCTTCCTCAATATTGATGGCGCAGCCCTCAACGACCCCTTCATGTTCCTCGATATGGACAAGGCCGCCACCCGCATCATTGATGCGGTGAGCAGCGGTGAGCGCATCGCCATCTACGGCGACTACGATGCCGACGGTATCACCGCCACCGCCGTGTTGGTGCGGGCGCTGACCGCAATGGGCGCGGTCGTCGAACCCTACATCCCGCATCGCACCCTCGAAGGCTATGGCATGAACCTCGACGCGATCAGCAAGCTGGCCGAGCGTGGGGTTGGTCTGATCATCACGGTGGACTGCGGCATCAGCAACCTGAAGGAAGTGGGCGAGGCGATGCGCCGCTACGATATGGATGTTATCATCACCGACCACCATCGCGCCCCCCGCGAATTGCCGCCAGCCTACGCGCTGATCTCCGCCCGCCGCCCCGACAACACGTACCCCTTCCTCGAACTGACCGGCGTGGGTATCGCCTATCAGATCGTGCGGGCGTTGGCGCAGCGTGGCCTAACCATGAAGGTGACGCAGCCCCGCGACCTGATCGAACTGGTGGCAATTGGCACAGTTGCCGATATGGCTCCGCTGCACGGCGACAATCGTATCCTGGTGCAGCACGGCATACGCAGCCTGCGGGCCACTCGTTCGCCGGGCTTGCAGGCGCTTTACAGCGTGGCCCGTACCAACCGCGACAACGTAGATGCGGGTACAATCGGCTTCATCATCGCGCCCCGCCTCAACGCCGCTGGGCGGCTGGAGAGCGCGATGGCGAGCTACAAGCTGCTGATGTGTGAGGATATGCTGGAGAGTACGCGGCTGGCGGGCGATTTGGAGCTACGCAACCGTGAACGGCAGCAGCTTACCAGCGCCATCGTCGCCGACGCGATGACACGGGCCGCCTCTCTGCCCGAAGACACGCCCCTTATCCTGCTGCACAGCCGCGACTGGAACGCAGGCGTGGTTGGGCTGGCGGCGGCGCGGCTGCTGGAGGAGTTCCACCGCCCGGTGCTGATTATCGAGGAGGGTGATGCGATGTCGAAGGGCAGCGCCCGCAGCATCTCCGCCTTCAACGTCACCGCCGCGCTGACCGAGGTGAGCTACCTGCTGTCTCGCTACGGGGGTCACGCCGCTGCCGCTGGCTTCAGCGTGGAGACGGCGCGGCTGGGCGAGCTGGGCAATGCGCTACGGGCCATCGCTGCCAGCCAACTGAGCGAGGCAGACTTTCATGCCGAGCTACGCATTGATGCCGAAGTGCCGATTGACCGCCTAACCCCCACGCTGTTGCAGGCGCTGGAATGGCTGGCTCCCTATGGCATGGGCAACCCTTCGCCAACCTTCATCGCCCGCCGCGTGCGAGTGGCCGATACCAAACTGATGGGCAAGGATCGCCAGCACCTACGCATCAACCTGAACGATCCAGTACGCTTGGGTCACGCCCAGGCAGTGGCGTGGCGGCGGGCCGAGTGGCTGCCCTTCCTGGAAACAAAGCCGCTGATTGATGTTGTCTACCAGGTGGAGAAGAACGAGTGGAACGGCTCCTTCACCATTCAGATGAACGTGAAGGATATTCGTCCCGCCCAGGCGTAACGCCAGCGGACAGGAAGCGTTTACATAGACGATGAACACAACAATGATACAAAGCGAAATTGAAAGCAAGTCTGCTGGAGCCATCCTCCCTGGCGACGACTTCCCCGACTTCGAGAGCTTCTGGACGGAGCTGTCCGCCTGGCTGAAGAAGAAACGCTACGTTCGCAACTGGAGCGTGTGCAAGAGCTACTTTGGCAAGGACTTCGAGGCGTGGTATATGCCGGAGCGCGACCTGGTGCGGGTGCAGGACATCCGCGTGCGTAAGAAGTCGTTCCAACTGGTCTACGAGGCTTGGGAGCAATATCAGGCCCGCAAGATCAGCCGCCGTGAGCTATGCAGCAAGGACTTCTTCACCACCTACACCATCAGCATCCTCAAGGAATATTTCGAGACGCACCCCGCTTGACTTTGACAGAACAACGTTATACAATTATCTTCGATTGAATGAAGCAGACGGAAGTGTTAAAGTTATAGAATCGAAGGTAAGCACAATGAATGAAAAGGAAAGCGCCCCGCTTACAGGGCCGCTGGTTGGACTCTTGCTGGTAAGCCTGAAGAAAGCGATAGGCCCACAGTATGATAAGCTGCTAGAGCAAACCTCCTGGAAACGTTATCTTAAGCGCCCGCCCTCAGACGACCCCACTGTGGTAGAGTCGAATGGCAAGGAGATGGGCCAGGTATGTGAACACATTTATCAGGTTGTCGGTAGAGATCTGTTTATTACCTTTGGCCGATATGCTGGCACCGATGGGGGGAAGGTATTCGGGACGGCGCTCAAACCCATAGTTGAACCTGCGGTAGCTGGGCTTAAAGGCATTGCTCGTTTGCAGCAGGCTGCCGCCATCCATATGCAAGTGTTCTCCACTCAGTCAGGTAATTTTAGCCTGAGCAACACCGCCGAGGGTGTAGAGGTAATCAGTCATGATTGCGGTATGTGTGCGCGCATCAAAAGCGGGGAGCCGGTTTGCTACTTCATTGGCGATGGCCTACGTACCTCCTACTCGATTCTGACTGGCGATCAGATAGTGGTCAAAGAAGTGCAATGCCGAACGCAGGGCAAAGCCATTGACTGTGTGTTTATGGCAACTATCAACGATGAGCATCATTAAACTAGTCGAATACAAACAGGCGGGACGCAATTGATGCGTCCCGCCTATTCTTTAGCCCGATCCGAAACTTGCAGGGTGGATGCCGATCGTGACGGTTAGCCACAGTAGGCAGTCCATAAGCAATAGGCACGCTAATCCCTACTCTGCCGACCTGTGATCTTCTTTCCCCTAAGTCGGTCTGCCCATCCACGCCGACCAGCACCCGCCCATCCTCGACGATGACGGGATAGCCGGGCTGGCCGGAGAGGTTGAAGGCTTCCTCAGCCCAGGCGCGGTTCTTCTCCACCGCCCGTTCCTCGAACAGGACATTCTTCTTGCTGTAACGCTTGCGGGCCTCGTCCGAGCGCGGCGAGTCGCGCCGAGTGTATAGGATGACGTTCTGGGGCATCTTAATCACCTCCGGTGAGTTGCAAGTTGCAAGTTGAAAGTTGAAAGTGAAAAACGTAGAAGGAGATAGAACGCGCTGGCCCAAGTACTTATAACTTTCAACTTGCAACTTGCAACTTGTTAGTTCAGTTCCGCTTTGACTCGCTTGGTTGCTTCGACCACTACGCGCATCTTATCCTTGGCCTCCTCGACGGTGCGGGTCTTGAGGCCGCAGTCGGGGTCCACGTAAATCTGCGCGGCGGGGATGACTTCTAGGGTGCGGCGGATGCCATCGGCTACCTCGTCCACGCTCTCCATCACATGGCTGTGAACGTCCACCACACCGAGACCAATCGCCTTGGTGAACTTGGCCTTGCGGAAGGTTTCCAGCAGGTCGTAGTGGCTATTTGCCATCTCCAGATCAATCTGGTCTACGGGGATGTCCAACATTCGCGGGTAAATCTTCTCGAAGTCGCCGTAGCATATATGGGTGAGAGTATGCGCCCGCAGCCCGTTAGTGACAACTGCCATTGCCTTGATCGCGATCTCCAACTCTTCAGGGCGGGTGGAGACGGCGGGTTCGTCAATCTGGATGTACTTCGCGCCCGCGTTCTCCAACTCCACCGCTTCCTGATGGATGGCCTCGGCCAGCGCCATCGCCAGCGCCTCGCGGTTGGCGTAATGCTCGTTGAACGACCAGTCCATCATCGTGTACGGCCCAGTCAGCATCCCCTTCACCGGCTTATCGGTCAAGCTCTGGGCATACTTGAACATCTCCACGCTGATCGGTTCGCGCCAGCGGATGTCGCCAACTGCGACCGGCTTGCGATAGTAGCGGTTGCCGTAGCTACGCACCAGCCCGCTGATGCTGAAGCCGTCCAGCCGCTCGGCGAAATATGTCGCCATGTCACCGCGATACATCTCGCCATCCACCAGGATGTCTACGCCCAATTCCTCCTGAAACGTAATCCACTCGCGGGTGGCCTGCTTCTCAAGCTGGTTTAGCTCCTCCGCGCTGATCGCCCCTTTGGCGTAACGGTTGCGGGCCTCAAGCAGATAGGCGGGCTTGGGGAAGCTGCCTACACTGGTTGTCAAAAGTCCTTGTACCATGATTGTTGCAAAACTCCTTATCTTGTAAACCAGGGGCGCGATTGTTCACCCCATGCGGCGGCAGGGCAGCAGCCGCCAATGCTAATGATTGAAGAAGGTAGAAGGTAGTATGGGGAAGGTAGAAGGTCGTCCGTTTATCATTTACCATTCACCATTTACCATTTACTATTCTCACTTATGCTTAACGGCTGGCCGACTTGACCGCCTCTACCATGCGGGCGAGTTTCTCCTGGGCGCGTTCGCGGGGCAGGAACTCCAACCCGCAATTGGGGCTGACCAGCACCGCGCTGCGGTCAATGTTCTCCGGTAGTTCATTTATCTTGGCGACTAGCTCCTCCACCGTCTCCAGCTTGGTGTTGCGGGCATCCACAATGCCCAGGCCGAGGGTCTTGCCTTGGGGGAAGAAGTTGAGCCAGGCCCAGCTATCGCGGCCATAATCGTCGGTCAGGTCAATGCCGAAGCTGCCGAAAGGAAGCTCGAAATAGTGATCCAGGCCATCGAGGCTGCCGAAGTAGGTGTAGAGCGCCAGCTTGCTCTGGTCGAGGCCAGCGGTCAGCTTGTCCATCACCTGAACGAACAGGGCAAAATCGCCCTTGTGCTGCAGGATGGCCGGTTCATCGAACTGCACGATTGGCGCACCGGCTTTGAGCAACGCCTTAGCCTCAGCGTTCAGGATCTCGGCGAGAGCGAAGGCGAAATCCGCATCGCTCTTGTAATGCTCATTCTTGCTCAGGCGGGCCAGGGTGTAGGGACCGTCCATTGACACTTTGACCGGCTTGTTGGCGTGCGCGGCAGCAAACTGATAGTCAGCTAGCAGGATGTTGCCATCGGCGGATAGCTTACCATCGGCGATCGGCTGGCGGTAATAGGTGTTGCTGTCGAAATAGCGCAGCAGGCCGCTCATGGTAAAGCCCTTGATCTTACTGGCGATATAGGTCTGGTCGTCGGCCCAGCGAATATGGCCGTCGGTGATGATGTCCACACCCGCCGCTTCCTGCTCCTTCATCACCTCGATGGTGACGTTATCCTGCACTTCCTTCAACTGATCAGCGGTCAGCTTGCCCTCGTCGAACAGGGCAATGGCACGGCGCAGGTTGGTGGGCAGGGTGGCATTATCGGTCGCGGTCGCAGTCGCGGTGGTAATCGAGGTCGCGTTAGGGTTGAAGGCAGCGGAGGCGGCTTTGGGGGCATCGCTCTCGCGGCGGTTCGCAATCTTCGGGTAGTTGCCTACCACAGTTGTCAGCATATTGCTCCTTAATCTTGGTATTTACGCCTGTTTTGGCGCGATTACAGCATGGTGCGGCCAGGGCGGCAGGCCACAGTTGCGGAACGGTATTTTGCTTGCAATTTATATCACAAAAGGTGGGTGTTTGTCAAAGCCTGGTCAGTCATTATTTCATTTTAGGGGCGGGCTACCGCCCGCCCTGGTGAGTTCGCGTATCAGGGCGGACGCAATCCGCCCCTACACCACCTAATGAATTTGTAACCCATCGCTAGCGCGGACGCAGCAGATCGGTGAGATGGCTGGCCTGGTCAAGCAAAGTCTGGCCGTCGGGCTGGCCGTTCTGCAGCTTATAGTTGCCGATTGCCGACAGCGCAGCGGGGTAGATGTCAGTTACAGAGTGGGCGACTATATCCTGAGGCACCGGGTTACTGATAATGCCGCTCAAATCCCAGTTGGGGGCGGGAACAGTGTGCTTGCCGGGGGCAGTATCTACGCGCAGAGCAAGGCCT